>DATCWB010000446.1:0-4626 GCA_036566625.1 Pyrinomonadaceae bacterium | reverse complement strand
CGACGCTTTTTACCTGCCTCCGTCTCAAGCTCCGACGCGAAGAAAAAAGCGAGCGCGCACGCGACCGTCATCGTGACGAAGACATCGAAATTCACCCCGCGCGAAAAGACGAGGAGACCCGCGCTCGTCGCCGCCGACGCGCTCGACGAAAGTTGCAGCCAACTCGCTTCCGCGCCCGCCTTCTCTTCGACGCGCTTCGCCATCCAGCCGACGAGGAAGACCGTCAACCACCCGGCCGCGGCCACGCCGAGCCGAGCCGTCCATTCCGCGACGCCGAACAATTTGTAACCGGCCGACGCCGCCCAGTAGATGAGCGCGGGCTTCTCGAACCACGTGTGGCCGCCGAGCGTGGGCGTCACGGCGTCGCCGCGCTCGAACATCTCGCGCGCCACCTGCGCGTAGCGCGGTTCGTCCGCGCCGACGAACGGCACGCGCCCCAGCCCGTAAAAGTAAACCACGGCCGTCGCCGTCAACAGCAGAAGCCAGCCGCGCTTGGCAAGCGTCGAAGGTTGCAAGTATAGTCACCCGAAAAGCAGTCAGCCGCCAGCCATCAGCCGTCAGCCGGAATTTTGTTTTACGTCGTGAGTATTAACGAAGTACCGGCGATGTACAAAGCAGGAAACGCGATTCGGCGTTCGACGCCGCCGGCTGCATGAACTCTGATTGCTCGAAAGATAGCCGATAGCCGATAGCTGAAAAGTTGACCGCTGACTGCTCATGAAGCCTCTACGCACCGCCGCCATCGGCACGGGTCACCTCGGACGCCAACACGCGCGCATCCACGCCGCGCTCGCCGCCGAAGGGCGCGCGGAGTTTGTCGCCGTCTGCGATGCGGACGAAGCGACGGCGCGCCGCATCGCCTCGGAACGCGAAACCGAATGGACGACCGACTGGCGCAGCCTCTTCGGCCGCGTTGAAGCCGTGAGCCTCGCCGTCCCGACCGAATCACACGCCGAGATCGCCTGCCCCTTGCTGGAAGCGGGCGTCCATGTGCTGGTCGAAAAGCCCATCTCGCACACGCTCGCGGAGGCCGACCGGATGATGCAGGCGGCCGCGCGCGGGGGCGCACAGCTCATGGTCGGCCACGTCGAACGCTTTAACCCCGCGCTCTCCGCGCTCTACCCGCACGTCCGCCGGCCGCTCTATTTCGAGATTCATCGCGTCGGCGAATTCACGGCGCGCTCGCTCGACATCGACGTGGTGCTCGACCTGATGATTCACGATCTCGACATCGTGCAATGGCTCGTCGGCAGCGATGTGGAAGTGACGGACGTGCGCGCCGTGGGGATTCCCGTCCTGACCGAACGCGTGGACGCGGCCAATGCGCGTATCGAGTTTGCCACGGGCGCAGTCGCCAACATCACGGCCTCGCGCGTCGGCATGGAGAAGATTCGCAAGATGCGTTTCTTCCAGCCGCACGATTACGTGGCGGTTGATTACGCCACGCGCCACGCCTCGATCAGCAGCCTCGCGCCGCCGTCCGATCCGGCGAGCGCGCGTCCCGGCGTCCAATTGCGCCGTCTGGACATCGCCGATGTCGAACCGCTGCGCGCCGAGATCGAAGCGTTTCTCGGGGCTGCCGCCGCAAACGAGCAGCCGCCGATCAGCGGCGCGGACGGGAGGCGCGCCCTCGCGCTCGCCCTGCGCGTTCTCGAACGCATCCACGAACACACGTCCAACGCAGGGCTGCACGCGCTGGCCTCGCGCGCGTCTTTCAAATTATCCGACAACTCCTGAAACGCCGGGCTACGCTTTTGACCTCCGATAACAGCACCACGGACGAACAGATCGACGCGCTTCTCGCCGGACGCATCGCGGCGGGCGACTTCCCTTCCGCCGTCTATCTCGTCGCGGAACGAGGCCGAGTCCGTTTCCACGGCGCGCAAGGCTTCGCGGTGCGCGAACCCGTGCGGCACGCGGCGACCGTCGAGACGATCTACGATCTCGCGTCGCTGACGAAGCCGCTGGTGACGGGTCTGCTCTCGGCGCGTCTGGTAGAGCGCGGCGAGTTGGAGTTGGAACGCGCGGTCGCCGCCTACCTGCCCGAGTTCGCGCGGGGGGAGACGGCAGGCGTCACCGTGCGGCACTTGTTGACACACACATCCGGTCTGCCGGCGTGGCGACCGCTCCGCATCTCGACCGGCAACCGGCGCGAGCGCGTGTTGGACGTAATCGCGGCGGCGGGTCTCGAATATGAACCGGGTTCGCGCGTCGTCTACAGCGATCTCGGTTTCATCACGCTCGGCCTGTTGCTCGAACGAATTCGCCGCGAGTCGCTCAAAGAGTTGGCGCAGCGTGAAATCTTCCGCCCGCTCAAACTCGAACGAACATTCTTCAATCCCGAGAGCGCGTTCCTGACCGGCACGGCCGCGTGCGAGATGGGCGGCAATGCTTACGAGCGCGGGATGTGCGAAACGCTAGGGCAGGCGCGGGAGGGGCAAGGGGAAGTGCAAGCGGGAGCGCAGGCAGAGGGGCAGGAGGAGGAGGCAGCGGCGGAGAACAGCGGCGCGGGCGGCGCGTGGCGCGAGGAGTTGATCTGGGGCGAGGTGCACGACGGCAACGCCTATTTTCTCGGCGGCGCGGCCGGACACGCCGGTCTCTTCTCGAACGCGCGCGAGACGCTGCGCCTGGCGGAGCAGTTTATCGCCGCGCGCACCGAATTGCTCGCGCCCGAAACCTGCGCCCTCTTTCGCACGGACATGACGCCGAATCTGGACGAGGCGCGATCCTTCGCGTGGCAACTCGCCGCGACGAAGGACTCGACGGCGGGCGGCGCGCTCTCGCCCGATAGTTTCGGCCACCTCGGATTCACGGGCACGAGTTGCTGGATTGACGCCTCGCGCGAACGAGTCTTCATTCTGCTCACCAACCGGACGCACACGCGCGCGCTCCCCTTCGTCAACATCAACGGCGTGCGGCGTCAGTTCCACGCGCTCGCCGTCGCCGCGCTCGAACGCGAAGGGGGCATGGGAGAAGCGATATGACAAGGGGACGGAAAGAAGTTGCGCCACGCGCGCCGGTGAATGCGCCCACGGCGAGCGAGGAAGCTTCGCGCCCGCCCGCGCCGCGCGTCTCGTTCGGCGAAGCGTTTCGTTTCTGGGTCAAGCTGGGCTTCATCTCTTTCGGCGGCCCGGCCGGGCAGATCGCGATCATGCACCGCGAACTCGTCGAGCGCAGGCGTTGGCTCTCGGAGGAGCGTTTCCTGCACGCGCTCAACTACTGCATGCTCCTGCCCGGCCCCGAAGCGCAGCAACTCGCCATCTACATCGGCTGGCTCATGCACCGGACGTGGGGCGGCATCGTGGCGGGGGCGTTCTTCGTCATCCCTTCGATCTTCATCCTGCTCGCGCTCTCCTACGTCTATGCCAGATACGGGCAACTCAACTCGGTCGCCGGAGTCCTGAGCGGATTCAAGCCGGTGGTGGTTGCGATTGTAGTTGAGGCTCTCTTGAAGATCGGCGGGCGGGCGCTCAAGCGGCGCGTCCATTTCCTCATCGCGGCGGGCGCGTTCGTCTCGATCTTTTTCCTGCACGTTCCCTTCCCCCTGATCGTGCTCGCCGCCGGTCTCTGCGGGCTGGCGGGCGCGCGCCTCTGGCCGCAGGCCTTCGTTGCGGCTCCGGCGAATGCCGTGAAGGGCGGCGGGGGTTCGGTTAACCGCGAGACGCGAGACGAAGCGCAGCACGGCGCGACTGCAACCGAACGACCGACGCCCGACGCCGCTTTCGTGATCGAAGACGACGCGCCGCCGCCCCCGCACACGCTGCCATCTAAAATTAGAACGCTCGAAATTCTCGCGGTGGGACTCGTGCTCTGGGCTTTGCCGTTCGCCGCGATCATCTGGTGGGGTGGCTGGGGCGGCCTGCACGCGGAGGAGTATCGCTTCTTCACGCAGGCCGCGCTCGTCACTTTCGGCGGGGCTTACGCCGTGCTGGCCTACGTCACGCAGGCTGCCGTCGGCTCGTACAACTGGTTGACGCACGCGCAGGCCGTAGACGGTCTCGCGCTGGCCGAGACCACGCCCGGCCCGCTCATCATGGTGCTGCAATTCGTAGGCTTCATGGCCGGTTGGAATCACCCGCCCGGCGGCATGAACCAGACGGCCAGCGCGATCACGGGCGCGCTCATTACGACTTACACCACCTTCCTCCCCTGCTTCATCTTCATCTTCCTCGGCGCGCCTTACATCGAACGCCTGCGCGGGAACAAAAATCTGACGGGCGCACTTTCGGGCATTACGGCGGCGGTCGTCGGCGTCATCCTCAACCTCGCGCTCGTCTTCGGCGCGGCCGTCATCTGGCCGCAGGGGTTCGCCGGCGGCACGAACTGGTTCGCGGCGGTCTTGAGCGTCGTCGCCTTCGTCGCGTTGTATCGCCTGAAACTCGACGTGTTGTGGGTCGTGCTGGCGGGCGGCGCGCTCGGTTTATTGTACGGGTGGCTGTTCACTCCATGATTCCAAGGCGCGCGAGTTGTAGTAGTATGAAGGCGTGGCTATTCGGGAATGTGGAATCGCCTTCGGGAATTACGTCTGATGTTGACCCGTCCTTTCAACCTAACAAAGTTCATCGCGTTATCCGTCGCCTTCGCGCTGCTCGCACAGTCTTTCGCGCTGGCGCAGGGCGAGCAGAC
>DATCWB010000445.1:0-2168 GCA_036566625.1 Pyrinomonadaceae bacterium | reverse complement strand
CGCGCTTTCCGCGTCGCGGCATCCTGCGGCGCATGGCCTCGTTTCTCACCTACACGACGGGCGGACTCGGCGCGCTCGCCTCGGTCCACGACGGATTGCCCGTCTATCGAAAGCACGAACTGCTCGGCGCGCGGCTCGCAGAGCGAAACATCAGCCAGCGCGAGCGCGCGTGGTCGCTCGACTCGGCGCGCGACCTGCTGGCGGAGTTTCTCGCCTACGACCGCAAACTCAGATTCACCGGCGAGTACCTGCCGAAAGTTGACGGCGCGACGATGCATTACGCGCTCGAAGCGCGCTCGCCGTTCCTCGATCAGGAGCTTTGGAGTTTCGCCGCGTCGCTGCCTTTCGCGCTGCGCCTGCGGAACAACGAATTGAAGGCGGTGCTGCGCGAACTGGCGCGGCGCAAACTCGGCGAGCGCGTCGCGGGCGGGCGCAAGCGCGGTTTCGGCGTGCCCGTGCAGCGTTGGCTGGCCGGCCGCTGGCGCGCGCGGCTGGAAGAGGTCTTGCGCGATTCCGCGCTGGAGCGGCAGGGCTGGCTGCGCCCCGCGAACGCGCTCCGGTTGCTGGAACGGACGGCGGGCGAGGGACATGTGCCGAATCAACTCTGGTACATCTTCGTCCTCGAATCATGGCTGCGCCACGAGCGCGCGGAGAACACGGCGACGGTAGCAACTTTCGACGCAGGCGACGATTCACTTCGCGCCCTTGCGCCTTTGAGCGAGCTATCCGCCTGAGCAAAAACGTCTGTCACCCAAAGGCGCAAGGGGACGAAGGCACGAATGGGCAAAGACACAATAGGGCGGATTTTAAAACGCGCTCCCGGCGGCGCGGAGAAGTTGAAACGCAGATGAAACCGAACGTCCTCATACTTATCGGCAGCTTCGATCAGGGCGGCAGCGAGCGGCAGGCCGTGCAACTCGTACGCCTGCTGCACGAGAGCGGCCGGGTGCGCGTGCATGTCGCCTGCCTGCAAGCGACGGGCGTGCTGCGCGCGGAAGTGGATGGGCTGAACCTCGGCGACATCCCGGCCTTCCCGCTCACGAGTTTTTACGACCGCAACATGCTCTCCCAACTCAAACGCTTCAGACATTTCCTGCGCGAACGCGAGATCGATGTCGTGCAGTCGTTCGACTTCTACACCAACATCTTCGGCATGTTCGGCTCGGCCTCTGCGCGCACGCCCGCGCGTATCGCCGCGCGGCGCGAAACCGACGGCACGAAGACGCCCAAGCAGAAGTGGATCGAGCGGCGCGCCTTTCAACTCGCGCACGTCATCGTCGCCAACGCGGAGGCCGTGCGTCGCGAACTCGTCAGAGACGGCGTGCCGGCCGCGAAGATCGTCACCGTCTATAACGGGATGGATTTGGAGCGCGTCGCACCACGGCCGAAATTGTCGCGCGCGGACGCGGCGGCTCTGTTCGGCCTGCCGGTCGAACCGGGGCGACGCTTCGTGACGATAGTGGCGAACATGCGGCACGCGATGAAGGATCAGCCGACCTTTTTGCGCGCGGCGCGGCGCGTGCGCGAGAGCGTGCCGGAGGCGGCCTTCGTGCTCGCGGGCGAGGGCGAACTCGTTCCCGAAATACGCGCCTTCGCCGCCGAACTCGGACTCGCCGACGACGCGTTCTTCATCGGACGCTGCGCGCAGGTTTCGGAGTTGCTGAACATCTCGGACGTGTGCGTGTTAAGTTCGAAGGGGGTCGAAGGTTTTTCAAACTCGATCACGGAGTACATGGCGGCGGCGCGCCCGGTCGTAGCGACGGACATCGGCGGCGCGCGCGAGGCGATAGTGGAAGGCGAGACGGGCTACATCGTCTCGCCCGGAGACGACGCGGCGATGGCCGAACGCATCACCCGCCTGCTCGCAGACCCGGCGCGCGCCGCCCTGATGGGAGCGCGCGGGCGGCGCGTGGTGGAAGAAAAATTCTCCTGCGAGGTGCAGCTCGAACGCATCGAGCGGCTATACGAACAACTGCTCGACGCGCGGCGCGCCGGGCCGAGACTCGAAGCGAGAACCGCCGCGAGAGGCGCGGAGCGCGAGTCTGTAAATTAAATTCGAGATCATGCAGGCGACGAAAGAGAGAGAATTGAAACTCGAAGGCGCGCACGCGACGGGCGCGGCGTCGTCGGGCGGCGCATCAACCGTCGGCGTGCCGGGGCGCACGGCG
>DATCWB010000444.1:0-3866 GCA_036566625.1 Pyrinomonadaceae bacterium | reverse complement strand
TGCGCGCGCACGATGCCGATCATGCCGGGCGCGAGGCCGGTGATGGGCGCGGGCGAAGGGGCTGGCGAAGGCGTCGGCGTGGGCGAAGCGGCCGGCGTCGTCACTGCGCGCTCGGTCGCGCCGGTGAAATAGGTGAGCGCGCTCGACGCGGCCGGTGTGCTCGTCGCGCCCGCTGCGGGCGGCACGACGAGGTAAAAGGCTTCCGCCGAACCGTCCGGGTTGCCGCCGCCGAGTTCGGCGTTGAAGCTGAAGGCGATGCGCTCCGTGGTGTTGCTGACGAAGGGTTCAGGCGCGGCGGCCGCGGGCACCCCGGTCGTGGCGTTGGTCAGGCGCGTGAACGACTGCGCGGCGGTGGCCGAGGCCGGAACCGGCACGGCGTAAAGCTGCTTGATGCCGCCAGGGTTCAACCCTGTGGCGTCGCTGGCCGGGACGCGTGCGCCGGCGGCCGTGAAATTGAGCGAGGAGAGGAAGACGATTTGGCTGCTGTCGCCGGTAAAGACCGGGAAACGCGGCACGTCGTCTCCCAGTATGGTGACCTCGGCGCGCGGCCCGATCTGGATGAACGTGTCGCTGGCGATGACATAGACGTACATGCCGCGCACGATTTCGTTCGTCGTGCTGTCGGCCTTCGGATCGGCGGCGACCGTCTCGAAGGCGAAGAAACGGCCGTCGCGGCTGATGCGCGGGCCGGGGTTGAGCACGTTGACGACATCGCCGGGGTTGGTGCGCCGCGTGCGCGTGGCCTGCGTCAGAACGGTGGTCGCCGCGCCGTTGAAGGTGGCGACGAACAGTTCGGCATTGCCGTCGGCGTTGTTGGTGGCGATAGTCGCGTCGTTCGCGTCGCGCATCGCGGTCGCGTTCGAGGCGAAGACGATGACGGAGCGCGGGTCTACCTCGCCGTCATCGCTCGACGTGTCGCCGGAAATGCTCGGATTGGAGTTGAAGGTGAAGTCGCCGGTGGTGTTCGTCACCTGCGCGAACGCGCCCGTGGCGGGAAGCGTCGCGGCGTTCGAGGTTCTCGACCAGACGAAAATTTCGGGGTTGGGTCTGGCTTCGCCGTTCTTTCCCGCCAGATTGCGCGTCGAGACGAAGACGATGCGGGAGGCGCGGTCGTTGACCTGCGCATCGCGGTTGTCGTCGGCGACGAAGGGCATGCTGCCGACCGCGCCCGCCGTGGGCAGGCGGCTGGCCGGCGTGTTGGTGACGCGCGTGAAG
Source organism: Pyrinomonadaceae bacterium (assembly GCA_036566625.1). Lineage (GTDB taxonomy): Bacteria > Acidobacteriota > Blastocatellia > Pyrinomonadales > Pyrinomonadaceae > JAIVJZ01. The sequence goes on along the minus strand of DATCWB010000444.1, from coordinate 2,651 downwards.
GCGTTTTGCCGCAGGTCTGTGAATCCGGCGTCCACGCCGCTGCGTAGGTCGGCAGCGGGCACGTCGGGGATGCGGTAGAGAAAAATCTCCTGATTACCGTCGGCCAGGAGGGTGGTTTTGTTCGTGTCGCCGTTGAAGCTCGCAGGGTTGTCGGCGTTTGAGCTAAAGACGATCCAGCGGCCGTCGCGGCTGATGAAGGGGCGGTTGTTGCTCACCTCCACGGCGACGTTGCTGAAGTCGGTCGGCTTCGTTGGGTCGAGGGCGGGGCGGTTATTCGGCTCGGTCGTGACGCGCGCGCTCGTCGTGTTGGTGATCTGGAAGATGCGCCGCTGGGCATAGTCGTAGAGGAAAATTTCGCGGTTGCCGTCGGCGTTATTGATGGCTCTCGTGGTTTCGCCCGGACTGAGAGTTCCCAGGTCGCCCGTGGATTCGAAGACGACGAAACGCCCGTTGCCGCTGATGCCGCCGACGAAGGCGTTGGCGGTCGAAGAGGTGATCTGCGTAAAGAACGAATCGGGCGTCGGGGACGGCGTCGCCTGCGCGAAGGCCAGAGTGGCCGACAGGCAGACGAACGTGAGAGCAATCAAGGACAGGCGAAAAGCATTTTTCACTGGAAAATCTCCAAATGAGGCCGAAACAGGATTAGCGATGTTCATGAAATTCTTGAGACCGCCGTCCGCCCGACGGCGACAAGGCCACGAGAGGCGAACGGGAACGGGCATTCTAAGCGCAACGCCCTTGTTAGAGCAAGTTAGGCGAACCCCTGCTCTGATGTGCGCGCGGCGCGGCGAAGTTGGCCGTAAGTCGGCTCGCGCGCCTTTTATTTGCCTGCGCCGCTGAAAGAAACCCCGAACGACATAATCGTGTGGGCGGGAACGAAGTCCGCCCACACGATATGAAGTTGCGAATTGTGTGGAGTTGCCGCGCTCCGGCATATCCCTCACACGATTGCTCCAAACTCTTATGGCTGTCCGAAGCGAAGTTTGTACTCGGTGGAGTTCATGAAACCGTTAACCATGATCCGAATATTGTTCGGGTCCTGATTAATGACCCTGAGCCACGCCTGATAGCCGTCTTCCTCCGGCGCGCGCCGCAGGTAGCCGTAATACTGCATCGCGACAAACGCCCGGTTGTACTCCTGTGCCCCGACCTCGTTGGACTCGACCACTGCTCTGAGCACCTGCGCGCGCGTGAGCGACGGTGCGCCGGATGCGCCTAAGCGGGCGACTAAATCCGCGCGCGTCAGCGTCACCTTTGCTCCGCCTTCGGGGTTGGCAGGGTCAGGAGTCGTAATCTGCTGCAACCCGTAACGATCCAGCAGGGCGTTGACGTAGGCCGTATTGTCGAGCGCGTCGAAGCGTGCTTTGAATTCCGCGCGCTCGGTGAAGCTGACGGGGAACGCCGCCCGCTTCTGATAGACCTCCTGCTCGGTCGCCCCCGTCACGCCCCTCATGTCCGGGATGATCTCCTCGTAAGAGGGCCTGCGGTTAAAGGCCACGCTGTAGAAGTTGTAGACGAAGAAGCCTTTGAGGCGGAACTCGGGCGAGCCGAAGAACGATTGCGAGACCGTGATGCGATCACACAGGGGATTGTTGTTGACATCCGTGCAGTTGTTCAAAACGGCCGACCAGGGTTCGCCCGCTTCCGGTTCTCTGGAGAGGAAGTCGAGATACTGCATCCGCACGAAGAACGGGGTGGAGTAGATGGGGTTGGCCTGTCCCGCCGTGTCGTTATCCGCAACCGTCAACGTAGCCGTCGCCGGTGCGCCCAGGACCGCGCCCGCGGCGCTGACCAACCGGACGGTGAAGGTCTCGTTGCCCTCGACGTGCGCGTCGTCAATGATGGGAATGGTGAAGCTCTTGACGCCTTCGCCCGGAGCGAAGTTGAGCGTATCAACCGAAGTGGAATAGTCGCAGCGGGCGTAGGCTGTGCCGTTGGCGGTAGCGCAGGGGACGGCCGCGGGGTCGTCCACCGTCAAATAGCTGACGCTCTTTGAAGTCGAGAGATCGCCGTCCCTGTAGACCAGCACCGTGACGCGGCCCTCGCCCTCGCCCACCTGATAATTGGACGCGCTGAACTGGAATGTCTCCGCCGACGAACCTGTGCCCGCCTGATAGACGGCGAAGGTCTGACCGGCAGCAGTTATCGTGCCGGTGCGGCTGGCGCTGCCCGCATTAGCCTGCACCGTGAAGTTGATGGTGGCGTTACCGAAAAAGCCCATGCCCGAGGTGATGGTGATCCACGGGACGTTGCTCCATACCGTCCAGCCACAGCCGGAGGTCGAAGACGCCGAGACGGCGAAGCTGCCCGTTCCGCCGCCCGCCGTGAACGACTGGTTGGTCGGCGAGATGGAATACGCGCAGGCAAGCCCGGCCTGCGTCACCGTGAAGGTTTGTCCGGCGACGTTGAGCGTGCCGGTGCGACCGGAGTTGCTCGAATTAGGCGACACGGTGAAGGTGGCAGTCCCGCTGCCCGTAGCGCCCGCGCCGCTGGTGAACGTAATCCACGATGCGTTGCTCGTTGCAAACCAGGAGCAGCCGCCGCCCGTCGTCACGGTGACAGTGCCCGTGCCGCCATTCGCACCGAACGATTGCGCGTTCGGCGTGATGGAGAAGGTGCATAGGGTGGCCGTGAAATCAGCCGTCCGGTCA
>DATCWB010000443.1:0-23457 GCA_036566625.1 Pyrinomonadaceae bacterium | reverse complement strand
ACGCCGTCGCCTATGACGAGAAGTTCATCAGGAGTTTGTACGAGAAGTATGGGCTGGTGGTCGGCGAACCCGTCTATTACGGTTCGTGGTGCGGGAGGGAAAATTTCCTGAGCCTACAGGATATGGTGATCGCCCATAAGGTTTAGCGATAAAAGCTCTGTCCGCCGCGGCATCTACATCGCCGCTATCCTTTTATCTTTCGGAGATACCCTTTCGGGTTAAAGGTCAGGAAGAACTTTTCCCGTTCGCGGTCGGGAGTGAACTGTGGCGTTTCCCGCAAAAACGACTCGACGGCCTCCATCGGCCCCGGCCCGTGGTGCTGGAGAACAGGGTGGCCGTTTACGTTCGTGTCCTCGACGATCAGATAGCTGCCTTCCGTCACCATCGCCCCGTAGATTCGCAACTCCCGGGAAACATGCTGCTGGCTGTGATCCGAATCGAGAATCGCCAGCACGGGGCGAGTGCCCGCCACTCTCTCCTTAATCACGCTGGCGGTCTCTTCGGCGACGGATGAACCTTTCAGGTATTCTATCCTCGCGTGCGCCGGACGCGCGGGACATTCTTCAACGTCTACGGTGATGATCTCTCCCGTGCCCAGCATGTCGCAGACGGAGGCCAGGAAGAGCGCGCTGCCGCCCGATGCCGTCCCCGTCTCGATGATGTAACGCGGGCGCACCTCATGAAGCAATTCCTGATAAATCCATAAATCGAGAGGGCATTTTCGTGTCTCGACGCCGAGCCAGAAAGTGTTCCGCCAGACGCGCGATTCGTAATAAAGCTCGTGGAATTGTTCACTGATAGAGTGCATGTTTCGCCGCGTCTCAGTCGCGTTTCCAGAAAACGCCGGTCCAATCTATCGGGATGATCTCTTCCCCGATGCCGTGCGCATCACGAAAGTCGTGCACGGCCTGACGACACGCCGGGAGCGCGCCGTAATCGTCTACGATCAGATAGCCGCCCCTCGACAGCTTCGGGTAGAGATTCGCCAGCGCCACGTAAGTTGACTCGTACATATCGCCGTCGAGGCGAATCAAGGCCAGGCGCTCTGCGCGGACGGTGGGCAGGGTGTCACGGAACCAACCGGGCAGGAAGCGACACTGCTCGTCCAGCAGTCCGTACTTCTCGAAATTCGAGCGCACCTCGTCGAGCGTGATGGCGAGTTCCGGGCACGTGTGGCAAATGTCTCCCTCATCCGCCGGATATTGGGCGGCATCTGGCGGAGGCAGCCCGCGAAAAGAATCCGCGCCCCAGACGCAACGGTTCGTCACTCCGTAGGCTTTCAGAACTGCGCGCATGAAGATGATCGCGCCGCCGCGCCAGACGCCCGTCTCGATCAGATCGCCCGGCACCCCTCGCGCCAGGATATCCTCGATGCAGTGCTGTAGATTTTCAAGACGCGCCCACCCGATCATGGTATGTGCCATCGCAGGCCATTCGCGTCCTTCGAGGCGCGACCGCTCGTCAAACTGCTTGACCCGCCGTTCGTGGTCGCCGTAAATCAGATTGAGTAAGGCGCGCTTCATCAAATCCAGATAAAGGCGGCGCGCCTCGTCCGGCGAACACGCTCCGTAACCCGCCGGCTCTCGCCCGCTTTGGTGAAGTCCACCGTCCTCGTTCACAACCTGCTCCATATCATCAACTGAGTTCCCATGTAGAAGGCGTCAGCGCCGGCCCGTAGACGGGGTCGTAAGCCTCGCCGTTATCAAAATTATTGCTCCAGACAACTTCGAACCAGGCCGCGTGGTGAAGGCCGTCAATCATACCCTGATATTTATTGGCGATGCTGACGCTCAAAAGATATCTTCCGCTCCCGAGACGTACGGGCAGCGCGCAGCGGACGCGGCAGGGACTTTCTATATCCGGCAGCACGTCGTTTTGAAAATACGAAGCGACAGTGGTAATGCGCTGCCCGGCGTGATCCTCGATGGAGATGGCAACCCTCGGTTCCCTGATGATGGCGGCGGGTTCGAGCAGCAATTCTACGGCCATCTCCTGGCCGGGGTGGAAGCGCGTGGACGAAGGGCCGCCGTCGGCGGAAAGCGTCAGGCGGCGGATGACGGGTTCGCAGCCCGGCAGTCGCGCCGGATGGTTCGTCAGATCGAAATCGCCATGCTCTTCCTGCGACGCATCTTTGAGATAGTGGGTGATGACCGCGCCGGGTGTGCCCTGCTCCCGCAACCTTCCCGAGTCGAGCAGTAACACCCGCTCACACATCTGCTGGACGGCAGCCATATTGTGGCTGACGAACAGAATAGTCCGCCCGGCGTGGCTTACCTCCTGCATTTTGCCCAAGCACTTTCTCTGGAAAGCCGTGTCTCCCACGGCCAGGATTTCATCCAACAGCAGAATCTCGGGTTCCAGATGCGCGGCGACGGCGAAAGCGAGGCGCAGATACATGCCGCTCGAATAGTGTTTGACGGGCGTGTCCAGAAAATCTCCCGACTCGGCGAAATCCACTATCTCGTCGAACTTGCGCGCGATCTCTTCGCGCTTCATGCCGAGTATCGCGCCGTTGAGATAAATATTTTCACGGCCTGAAAGGTCCGGGTGAAAGCCCGTCCCGACTTCGAGCAGACACCCGACTCGGCCGTAAATGTCTGCCCTGCCCGATGTTGGTTTAGTGACGCGCGAGAGAATCTTGAGCAGCGTTGATTTACCAGCCCCGTTGCGTCCAATGATGCCGATGATCTCGCCCCGCCTGACCTCGAAGCTCAAATCCTGCAGCGCCCAAAATGGTTTAGCCTCTGCCAGCCTCCGGCGTCTCGCTAACATCCTGAGTGGGGACGTGAAGGCGTTGATGAAAGCACCGCCCGGCGTCGCAGACGCCTGCGAGTGCCGGCCAAGATAATAGAGCTTACTTAAATTCTCGACCTGGATAATCGGCTTCATCAAACACCGGTTTGTGTCTCTCCGGCTCGCCATAATTTTCAGCAGCTATCGCCAAAGAGTGCGAGAGAGATTTTATCCGCCTAACCCTCAAGAAAAATCATCGCTTCAAATGGACAGGATGATTTTTGTTATTCCTGCCGACTGAAATTTGCGCTAAACCACGTCGGCGAAGTTTTCTTCTGCCCGGCGGAAACAGTAGACCGAGAAGATGAGTAACAATACTGTGATCCCGGCCGAGACGGCGGTGGCATAGGAATCTAGTTCCCGTCCGAAAACAACCCCCCGTATGCCTTCGATAATACCCACCATTGGGTTGAGGACGTAAACGCCGCGCCACGTTTCGGGGACCAGGGTTAACGGGTAGACGACCGGCGAAATGAACATCCAGAGTTGGAGCGCGACCGGCAAGAGCGTTCCGACATCTCGATACTTGATGTTGAGGCTCGCCAACAGGAGGCCGCAGCCCAGCGACAGCAACGTCAATTCCAGAACGAACAGCGGGAAGATGAGCAGGCTCCGGCCCGGGGTGAGACCCTGATAGAGCAGCACCGGCATCAGAATGAGAGAGGCGATGAGGAAGTCTATCAAACGGACGGCGACAACGGCGCACGGGATGAGCAGGCGTGGGAAATAGACTTTATTGATGAGATGGGCGTTGCCTATCAGGCTATAGCTGCTGCCCGTGCAGGCGTTTGCGAAAAAACTCCAGGCCACCAGACCGACATAGGCGAAAGCCGAATAAGGGATGCCGTCTGAGGGGACGCGCATCAGCCCGCCGAGAAAGACCGTGAAGACCAGAGCCAGCAAAAGCGGCTGTAAAATGGTCCAGGTGGAACCGAGGAAAGTCTGCTTGTAACGCACCTTGAGGTCGCGCCAAACGAGAAGATAGAACAACTCTCGATGCGTCCACAGCTCTCCTAAATCAATCCCAGCCCAGGAGCCGGCCGGCCTGATTTTGATGACAGGCCACTCCGGTAAATCAGCGTGCGAAGCGAGGGGCGCAGACCGGTCGGCGGCCGCAAGGGCTTCGGCGGATTCGAGCGGATCAATTTTTTCGCGAATAGACATGCGCGGCAAATTATTCGTAAATTCTATGTTCGGGCTACCAGAGAAGTTTGTCATCGAACGCGACGGCGGGAGTCGGCGGGTCGCTGTTCGATCCCCTGTCGCACGCGGGCGCGCAGTTCATCATCTATGATGTTATCTTGTGAATGAAAGTTTGACAGGCTTTCTATCTGGCGGATGAGTCTATGGGAGCGCCTCGCGGGCGTCAAGAGAGAGGCGAAGGGCGATCCCGTCGGCGCGTGTTGCTCTAAAGCTCGTTTTTGAATTTTGCGATTTGGACATCCCTCCTTAATTGATTGAGGGAGAATGTCTGTCGGAACAGATGCCTGGCCTCAATCCACTTGATCACCCCGTGGCGCTCCAGCATCCCCTGCGGGTGACCCAGTCGGCGTGGGCCGCACACGTACCCTTCGGGATGTTCCTGATTGATCTCGTGCGCCCCGGCTTGCTGGTTGAACTCGGCACTTATACGGGAGTGTCCTTCGGAGCTTTCTGCCAAGCCGTGAAGGGGTTAGGGCTGGAGACGCGCTGCCACGCCATAGACACCTGGGAGGGGGACGACCAGAGCGGTTACTACGGCGCGGAAACGCTTGCCGATTTAAAGGTTCACATCGAGACCCACTACAAGGGATTCGCCCAATTGATTGAGAGCACTTTCGATCAGGCGCTCGACAGGTTTGAGGACGGCACAATTGACCTTCTACACATTGACGGCCACCACGCCTACGAATCAGCGAGGCATGACTTTGAGAGTTGGTTGCCCAAAATGAGCGTGCGCGGAGTCGTCCTCCTGCATGATACGAACGTCCGCGAGCCGGGCTTTGGCGTCTGGAAATTATGGGAAGAACTTAAAGTCGCCTATCCGCACTTCGAGTTTATCCATGAACACGGTTTGGGAGTCCTTGCCACCGGAAGTGAGATGTGCGACGGCCTGCGTCTACTGACCGGAACCTCGCCCGAAGAGGCCGCCATCTGGCGTAAATTTTTCCGCCAGCTCGGCCAGCATTTAAGGGTGTGTCTGGATAAAGAGACCGAGATTTACCTCCTCACCGCGCAGTTGGAGGCTCACGCCCTTCAACTTCAAGCCGTCTCCCACGAACTCCAGGATATTCTCAGATCAAGAAATTGGCGTTACCTCAGTCACTGGATGTGGCTGAAGAACTTCCTTTTGATGTCGGCCGCGCGCCTCCTGCGAAACTTGCGGCGTATCCGAAACGATGCTCAATAAACGGTGGCAGTGTTGCGAGAATTACTTTCAGGTAGGAGGGCTTGAGGTAGGCCTTGTTAAGCGGCGATGCCGAAGAGACTCGCTACGAACTTCGCCTGCCCCATCCCATCTCTGCCGTCTAATCTTTTGACCTGTCCCTGCCTTAACAGGTGTAACGCTTTAACCCCTTCCAGAGTCCGCTCGGCGGTGTGGAACGAGCGATAACATTGCGCGGCTCGACACGGACTTCACTTTATTTCTACCTCCCATTGTCCGTCGGGTTTGAGAGACCAATTGAGCAATTCATTCCCAGTCTCACTATCCGTAACTACAATACGCTCGAAGGGCGCGTTTTCTGGCTCAGGAGAGACGGACAACTTCCTCTCTTCTGTTGCACCAAGCGTATACTTGGCCTGAGCGGCTATGTCCTGGAATTGCGTGCCGGCTAAGCTTATAGCCCGACGACTGTTGACTTGAGCTGCCCGAAAATGCAAAAGGCTCAATTCCTGACGTATAGGGCAGTCTTCATCAATCTCACGATAGAGTTATTTTGTGGAATTGTAGTTAAGGTGCTTCTAACGCCCGGCATCACCCGCCGCCCAAACGGTTATGGGAACATAATAGGCAGCGTGTCGGCAGTCGGGTGCATGCCGTTGTTAACTCTCGCCAGAATAGGACACCTTGCCATCCGTCACTGAGATGAAGCCGCTTTCCTGCATTGCGGCTATCACAGCTTCGACCTCTGCGTCCGTTATTTGCTTATGGAAGTACGCCGCGACCGCACTGGAGAGAGACTTGACGGCACGCGGCTTGGTGGCCCTGGACTGTCGTAGGTGTTCTATGAATAGCTGTGCCCTCTGGCCGGGCGATTTCCTGTCGCCGGCTTTCACCAACGGGATGTCGTTGATGCGAGGCGACCTGGTACAGAATACCTTTCTCGATTTGAGATGCCGGATGAGCGGGTCGAAGCCGCCATCCTTTGAGATGACGTGAAAGTAGGCCGCCGGGTCTTGAGCCGCTAACTGGCCGATGTAAAAACAGATGTGGAAATCGAGTGCGTTCTTCCCATTGCCCGAGATCTGAACATACTCGGCATTTGCCCCCATGCGCTGCATTGCGGAGGCGATTTCAATGGGCACTTTGGTCTGGCCGGCGCCGACGAACACGATGACCTTAAAGTGGGCGCGTTCCAAGGCCACCAGTGACTCTGGTTGGACACTCTCGAAGTCGATCAGGACGATATTCGTGCGCACTTGCTGTCCTCAGTGGGGCTAACGCCGGGCATCACCCGCGCCCACATTCAAGATTGACGAGAAGCCCGCTGAAGGGGCATCGGGTGCATGTCGTGGTTAGGCTATCGGTTAAGCCCTAAGCAGTAATAGTTACTTCAGTCCCTTCATTATTTCAGCATGTTCTTCGAGGATTCGAGTGGCCTGTTTGGCTTTTGGCGTGAGCGACCAGTCATCTCGATCCCACGTGCCGCCCAGAATTATTCCATCCCGTCGTGGGAACATGTAGCCGCTGCTCAGATAACAGTAATCAATCTCAGGTTGCGGCAGCAGCACTTCCAGTTGGCCGCGTACGGGGACTAGTTTCTGATCCTCCATATCCACCGACCCCATTTATTCCCACGGAGCTTTTGACAACCTGACAGACACCGGCCGGGTTATACTTGACGAGGAAGATGTTACCCGATGACGTAACATTGGGCAGAGTGCAAGGAGACCCGGTGGTCGAATCGAATGAAACCCCGGAAGTAGAGTTAGAAACCGTGCCCGTCAGGTAGAGTCTCGTTCCAATAGCAACACTGCGTCCGAAGTTAGAACCTGTGCCGCCGCCTCTTACAACCCATTGCACCACACCGTTCTGATTAAGCTTGACGATGAAGACATCGCCTTGCCCGTGAGAGGTGATGGTCTTGGTGCCGAAAGTAACCGAGCCATAGAAATAACCTGTTATATAGACATTGCTTGCGTTGTCAACAGAGATGCCAAACCCTTCATCATCGCCTCCTCCACCATATTGTTTAGCCCACAAACAAGTGCCGTTGGGATCGAACTTGGCAATGAAGATGTGGGCAGCATTTACGGCAGTGGTGACTGTACTGGTGAATTGCGGCGTACCGCAGTTGTTAGGGAAAGTCATGGTGCCCCTGAAAGAGCCGGTCGCGTAGGTGTTGCGCGCGCGGTCAACACTGACGGCATGGCCTAAATTGCCGAATGAGTTGACGACGGTGATCTTGACGGGACCAGTTAAAGGTTTGTGAGAAAGCGTGACCAGCTCCGAAAAACAGTGAGAGCAGAAGCGGCAGAGCTTTTTTCATTGGAGACCCCCTTGCAGCGTGTATCTACGCCTTTGGCTGGAATCAATCCGTCGTAAATGGAAGAGTGAGGCTGACGAGTGTCTCGTGAGCAGAAGTTTAAACCGGGGTCGGGCTGCTTCCTCAAGGGGTCTTGTCAGGTGGTTCCCGGTCATCGTGTGGTAAATAACTCTCAAAGGCAAAAAGAGTGGTTCTGGTTCCGTCCGCGCTACGAAGCGTCAATTCGTTAAAAGTCGGTGGGGACTTTGGGATTCTATTCAGAGGCTGAAAATAGTCCTTAAATTTATTGTTCTGTCCAATTCCGTAGAAAAACTTTTCATGCCGTTTCATGGTGCGATTCCAGAAGACTATCTCGCCCCTATTTTCCTGACCCGGTGTGATCTGGTGAATGCTCGCCTCATGGGTTTGACCGTTAATGACGCTGAGTATGTTCCTGCCGTGCAAGTCGAAAGTGAGGCGCCAATCGCGAGGGTCGGGCTGCTTGTTGAAAACCACGCTCTTCCAAGTACCTGCGAAGCGACGCCAGTCTTCTCGTGGTCGCTCAAAGGTGAAAGTACCTAACACTGCATAATGGTCGGAGAGATCGTTTAGAGTTAGTTGTTTTTTTCGCGTCTTCGGGTGTGCATGGATAGTATAAGGCGCCCGAAACCTGATGGTCTCAAGTGAAGAACTCTTGGGCCTTGGGCGAAAGGGTGATGGTTGGGGATCATTAGCGTACAACACGTAATCGAGGGTGGTAGGCTGATCTCGGTCGCCTTTTAATTCATTGCCGGGGTCACTGGTAGGAGTGTGACGCGATCTGTTTTCGGGCAGGGCTGCCTGTAATGTACGAAGCATGTTGTCTCGTTCCGGCGCGTTTGCATAATCAACATTGAAATCTCCGGCAAGCAGCGCCGGCATCCAAAAAAGGCCTACCTTGTCCAACATCTTTCGAAACTCCAGAAACTGCCCAGTCCGATGGGGAGCATGATCGCCGGACTGCGTATGTGTGCCGAAAACGTTGAAAAGAAAGCCCTCCTTTTCGATGAGCGCCCATGACACTCCCTTTTGGGCGCGCTTGTCATCACCGGTTCCGTTAACATAGACAATTTCCCCACCATCTACAAACGGCCATTTGCTCATGATGAAGATGCCACCATCTGACCCCGAAAAGCTATCCTTGCCGACAACTCTGGATGAATGCCGGAATCCGCCCCGAGCCACATTCTCCCTAAGCTTCTCACGGGCGCCATTATCAAAGGCTTCTTGAAAGACAACCACGTCATAATCGCCCTGAGCTATCAAGCTACCAATTAGCTCAGCGCGTTTTTTATTGACGAACTCCAGGTCGACATCTTTTTCAGTCAGACCTAAGTCTCGTCCGAAATCAACAATAATATCGAGGAGGGTCGCTTTGATGCCCAGAAAGTCACCGCCTAAGTCTCGCATGAAGACATTGTAACTAAGTACTTTCAAAGTGATCTCGGAAGCCATGATAGTTCCTCTTAGGGGACAGGAGTTGTGAGAGCGAGGGACTTCTATACCGAAAACCCGAATGAGTCAATAGTCAGGATGCTCCTCGCGTGGGAAGAGAGGAGGTAAGAATTCAGGCAGTGTTGCAAAAATTATTGTAGAGCATAGAAGGTCACGAGCGACTCATTCTCAGGCGGCAATCTGAAAGAGCGAAGCGACAAACTTCGTCTCACCTTGTGCCTCACCTTCGGCTAATCTGTTGACCTGACCTTTACTGATCATATTCACCGCTTCTATTCCTTCGAGGGTACGCTCCGCTGTGAGAAACCGCTTGCAGCATAGCGATGCCCGCACCTTCTTTTTGATGAAACGGTGATCCTGCTCAATGATATTGTTCAGGTACTTCAATTGCCGAAGTGTGCAATTGCCTGGCAATACCTTCTTCTCTTGTGATGAGGTGAGAGCATCAGGGTAAGCGGCATTCTTATCAACTGAGATGGAGAACGACAGCCTGCGATGCTCGGCTCTCATCATCTTCTTGAAGAAGCATTTTGCCGTACACAAAGTAAGATGAGTTCCGGGTCGAAGTGCCGCCATTTGAAAGGCGTGGAGTTATGCTTCATGTGGAGACCTATCGAGATCAGTTGACGGAGTGTGAGGGTGAGATGATACCCGAATGGCTATTTTCGCAACACTGCCAAGCGGGATGGGTGCACAGACGAAAAAGGCTACGTCAGTTTTCCGGAGCGTACCGTCAGAGCAAGTCTGCTATTACGGACGCAGCCCTTTCTACGCGTGCTGTTTATCAACTTTGCGTTGTCGCCTCATCCGCCGTGCTATAATCGGTGACCGCCCCGACCTGCCGGCAATAATTTAACGGAAGTGAGGTGACAGCCTGATGTTTCCACGCCGTGCCCGCACGCCTCTCACCACGATACTACTCGCAACCGCCTTCGCCGTCTGCCTCTGCGCCTTCGAGACCTCCGCCCAGGCACCGCGCTATACCGTCACAGACCTCGGTGCGTTTGAGCCGCGGCGCGTCAACGATGTGGGGCAGGTGGCGGGCCGCGCGATCATTAACGGCCACGGGTTCGCCGCCCTCTACGACGGCGCCTTCAAGACCATCAACCCGCCCGGCGCTGCCTCCGCCGAAGCGTTCTCCATCAACGAGCGCGGCCAGGTCGTCGGTTCGGCCTCCTACTGTGACATCGTGGACGGCAACTGCGTCAACGGCAGGACGCGCGCCTTCATCTACCGGCTGGGCACGTTCACCGTCCTCGGCACGCTCGGCGGCCAGGGCAGCAGCGGCCACGACATAGACGACGCGGGCCTTGCCGTCGGAGCATCCAACCTGCCCGGCGCAGCCCCGAACACGAGCGGCGAGTCGCAGGCCTTCTACTCGACTGGCGGGCAACTCGAGGACATCGGGGCCAAGATCGGAGTGACCGGCAGCAGGGCGACCGCCGTCAACGGAGTGGGGCAGGTTCTGGGACACTTCAGCGAGCGCTCGCGCTCCGGCGAGTTCATCTACGACACGCGCGACGGCACCTACACACTCTTCCGGATCGAGGGCTTCGCCAGGGACTTGAACGACTCGGGCCTGGTTGTCGGCGGCCTGAGCGGCAACGACGACGGCTCGGGCCTCGCGTTCCTCTACGAGGGCGGGCAGGCGAAATCGCTCGGCACGCTCCTGCCATCGCACACTTTCAGCAAGGCCTGGGCGATCAACAACGCAGGCCAGATCGTAGGCGTATCGAGCGTGAGCTGGTTCACGCAGCAGGACGAGCACGCCTTCATCTACGAGGGCGGTTTGATGCGTGATCTGAACGCGCTCATCCCCGCGAACTCCGGCTGGGTCTTGAACGAGGCGATGGACATTAACGCCCACGGCCAGATCGTCGGTCGCGGCAAACTTAACGGCCAGGAGCGCGGCTTCATGCTCACGCCAACCGAGCCCGTCATGCTGCTCACCGAGCCCGACTCGGCGAAGGCGCTCGCGCTCGACTCCGTCACCTTCGAGCGCGACGCCTTCACAGTCACGACCGCGCGCAACTTCAGCACGGACGGCCGCAGGCGCGTCACGCTGTTCGCGCGCAACGTCGAGTTCTTGCCCGGCGAGACCCCGCAGCAAATCGTCGTGCGGGCCGAAGATGTGCGTGGGCAGACGCACCTGCTGCCCGTCGAGCACGTCCAGAGAGTCCGCGAATTCCCGTCGTTCGCGCAGATCACCGTCCGCCTGACCGATGCACTCTCAACCGGCAAAGACTATCAACTGAGCGTCACCTTCCGTGGCGCGACGAGTAACAAGGCGACTATCAGCATCAGATAGTCACCTGCCGACCCGGCGCGCTGCGGGCGCGTGCGCCACGCTGTCAGCGGTTGCCGGAAGCGGAGTTGCGGGAACTGTTGGAGAAACAGGCCGCTTCTTACGCCGACAACTGATATCGGACACTCGTGGCAGGACTGGGGCGGGCTTTGGTCAGGAAACAATTTTGCACACCCAGCGAAGCAGCCCAACGCCCGGCATGCACGCGACGCCCATTTAGCAAGTCTTTCATCTCTCACAGCAGCAGGGCGCGGGTGATGCCGGGCGTTAGATGCGCACTAGCTCGGTTCCTGAGCGCGGTAGCCATCTCGGTCGTCGTAACGAATGATTCAGCGATGATTTGCTCCGAAGAAGTACTTATATATCTGCAGGAGGCGGTCATGCTGGTGACGACGGTGGAGATTATGTTTGATGTGAATATCAGCAAGGAGGAGTTAGGCGCAAGTGACGAAGATTACCGGAGGGTAACGGTCAATAAGCTTGCCGAGAGAGTATGCAGGAAGAAGGGGCTCTGACGGGTTCGCCGCCTAACAATGGCATGCAGCGGACGCGCAATTAAGCGGCATTCCCAGGATAAAGTTCAGCATCGCGCCGCTGATGCCAGGCATTAAATCGCTCTCTGAGAAGGGCATGCCGCCACAGCCTGGTTTGCCCTTCCGCTTAAAGAACTGAGCTACACTAATCCGGCCACCATTTAGCTTGACTCTGCGTGTAAGTATAAGGTTTATAATGTCGTCGATGCGTTCGCCTAAGCCCCACGGCAGCCTATTAATTCACCGCCTGGTCAGCCTCGCCCTCGCGCTCTGGCTCGGCGGCGTGGGCTGCCTCATCGGCTGCGAAATGGACGCTACGGTCGCCTCCCTCGATGCGCACACATCAGCAGACATCTACCCCGCAACCGCCGAATCTGACGAGGATTGCTGTTACAAGGTCAAGCCCGAGCGCATCGGGAAGGGCTTAACTACTCCCCCGGAACCCGGCCGCGCGATGATGTGCTCCCCGTTCTCCGGACAGTCCGCCGTCGCAGTAGTCAAGCCACGCCCCTCCGGTGAATCTGGCATAGCCCTGGCTGTAAACGAACCTTCCTTCTCAGTGCCCGCAGAAGCCTATGAACCTCAAGGGTTCGGCAGACTGCGGGTGCCTGACAGAGGAAGCACACACCTCCGCTGCTGCGTCTTCCTGATTTAGAAACGGGTCGGTGATCTTTACGTCAGCGAATCGCTCGTTGGCGAAGCCATACCCGTTTTCTCATTTCAGGAGACTCAATAATGCACAGTATCAAACTCTTTTCCGCTACCCTCATCCTCTGCCTGACCCTGTGTTGTGCAGAAGCATTAGCGCAAACCGGCAACGTCAATCAGAAGGCACTTGAGAATTTAATCAGGAGGGCGGGGGAAACTCATAGCGATGCCCTCGTAGTCTTAAAGAACGGCCGCCCCGTCGGCGAGTGGTATTTCGGCAGAGAAAAGGGGAAGATTCAACTAATGTCGGCCACCAAGTCAGTGGTCAATCTCATCATCGGAAAATTAATTGATACCGGGAAGATAAAATCTCTGGATCAACCCGTTTATGAGTTCTATCCGGAGTGGAACCAGGGCCGTAAAAAGTCGATAACAGTCAGACACCTACTGAACCACACATCAGGTTTGCAGGACATCCCGAACGCTGGAGTGGAGCTTGAACCCGCCCCGGATGTAGTTAAATTAGCTCTAGCCGCCGAACTGTCGGAAGAGCCCGGGCAGAAGTTCAGATATAACAACAAAGCTGTAAATCTATTAGCCGGCATAGTCGAGATTGCTTCCGGTAAGCGGATGGACATTTACTTCCGAGATGAAATCCTTCAGCCAATGGGCATTACTGATTACAACTGGTTGCTGGATCGTTCGGGGAACCCCTACGTAATGGCCGGCTTAGAATTAAGCGCCACAGACTTTGCGAAGATAGGGCAACTCGTCTTGAACAAGGGGCTATGGGAGGGCAAGAGAATTATTGGCGAAAAGTGGATTGAAGAGTCCTTAGCGCAAGGGCAGCCGCACTTTGCGACAAGCGGCTTATTGTGGTGGAGGATGCCCAGTTACCAGCGGTTCGTCATTGACGCCGCCAAGTTAAATGAGCTAGAAGCGGCGAGCGTAAGCCGAGAGTTTATTAACAAAATACTGCCGCTGAAGGGTAATGTTTTCAGCAATCGGCAGGAGTTCAACAAGGCTCTGGAAAAGACGCTCGGAAGTAATTGGTCGGAGGCTGTGCATAAAGAAGTGGGGAGCAAAAACATCCAACTTCCCAACAGGATCACCGGCGACATTATTGGCAACTATGCAGAGGGCTTTCTGGGACAGCATTTGGTACTTATGCCTCAACATAATTTAGTGGCTGTCCGGCTGGTCAGAAGAAGTAAAAGCTATAACTTCAACACTGATGTCTTTGAGGACTTCAGAGATATAGTTCGTTCGTTAGTTGAGTGATAACGACCGCCCAATAACGGCATGCACCCGACCGCGAATCAGCTAGAATCTCATCGAGAACTTAGCCGTAACGAAGTTGAATGCGCGAGCGGGTGATGCCGGGCGTTAGGTCGCCCGGAGAAGTATGGCTAAATACCGACTTCGGTACTCCTTCGACCCCGGCGCAGGCATCTGCCTATGGGCTGCCAACGATGCGGCTCGGGAGCAGTTCGACTACCCGGTAGATGTTCGAGACTTGCCGTTGCCTGAAAATACCCGACGGCGGGTCTGGTACGTCAGCGCATGGTTCGATACCAGCATCGACTGGGATTACCCGCCCGCCCCATCGCCCTGGAGCTGGGAGGAGCGGGAATGGTTCAACTCCGAGGCCCAAAAACTCCTGACCCTGGTGCGGGAGCAGTTGGGTCTCGAATTCGAAGTTATCGATGGGTCGGGGACGGCGGGGCCAGCCTAACAAGGGCATGCACCCGTCGCCCCTTCACGCTGCCTCTCATGCAGGCTGAATGCGCGGCGGGTGATGCCGGGCGTTGGATTGCTTGTGTGTATCGAAGATGAGTTGGGCTAAATTTGCAATCGAGAAGCTAAGGAATGGCGAGACGGTGCAAATCCGTCCTCGCGGTCATTCTATGAAGGGTAAGGTTAATGACGGCGATCTTGTTACAGTCGAGCCTTGCAAGCCTGAAGAGTTGTCCGTTGGCGCTATTGTTTTAGTCCGCGTGAAGGGGAATGATTATCTTCACCTCATCAAAGCTGCGAATCAAGGCAGATTCCTCATCGGTAATAATCGTGGAGGAGTCAACGGCTGGGTAGGCCATAATTGTATCTACGGGGTGGCGACGAAAGTTGAATCAAAATAATGGTCGCTTTCCAACGGAAGCCGCAATCTAACGCCCGGCATGCAACGGATGCGCAACATGGCGGTTTTCTCATGCTCAAAGTTAATGGCACGCCGCCTATGCCGGGCGTTAGATTGCTATTGAGAGGTAATGATGAAAAAGGTTCGAGCTTCTATCCTGGCATTCCCTCTGTCGCTGGTGGCTGGGCTCACCCTCACGCTGCTGTCGCCGTACTTGCCTAATCCGTCACGCGTGATTAACCAAGCTGACTTGAACAGGTAGATATACCTCGAACGCAATCTAACAATGGCCTGCACTCGACCGCGAGCCAGCGTTCTTCTCATCGAGACCTTGCTTGTACAGCGTTGAGTGCACGGCGGGTGATGCCGGGCGTTATGTGCTTTCACGTTTCGGAAACTTGATAGATGTTAAGACTGATAATTCTAATCTTTTTGGCTTTTGTTTCGGTTGGCTGTTTCGACCGCCAAGACGTAACTTTCAAAACCGGCGATGTTACGTTGGCTGGAACTCTGACCTTGCCTTCCGGCGATCATCTACATCCTGCCGTAATCTTTGTTCACGGTTCGGGCGCTGCCAACCGCGAAAGTAATCGCTTTTACGCTGACCTTTTCGCTCGTCATGGAATCGCTACCTTGATTTATGATAAGCGCGGCGTAGGCGCGTCCACAGGAGATTGGCGTTACGTTCATTTAAACGATTTGGCTGAAGACGCTCTTGCCGGTGTGCAGTTGTTGAAAAGCCGGAAGGACATCAATCCTAACCAAATCGGCATATTTGGCGGCAGTCAGGGCGGTTGGGTTGCTCCGCTTGTCGCCTCTCGCTCAAAGGATGTAGCGTTCGTTATTACTTCCGCCGGTTCTACTTTCACGCCGGCATATCTGGCTAAATGGCGAAGCGTTACTTACGTCCGAAATGCGGGCTATTCCGATGATATCGTGCAGCGAGCGTCGGCATTGATGGATTTACAATTTGACTTGATTCGCAAGGAAGGGTGGGTAAAAGGCTGGGAGAAATACGAAGCTGAACTTCAAAAAGTCAGGAATGAAGCGTGGTATCCGCTGCTGTCGGCGATGAGAAATCCGGTTGGCGATTCGTGGTTTATGCCATTCACGGCAAGCATAGATTTTGATCCGGTTCCCGTTTATGAGAATCTTCAGGTTCCTGTGTTGGCGATTCTTGGTGAAGCAGACTCGTTAGTGCCGGCGCGAGAAACAGCCGCTATTCTTGAGCGCATAAAAAAGGAAAAGAACAAAGATATTACCATCGCCATCCTGTCGGGAGCAGACCATAGTATGAATCGCCCAACCGGAGCAAGACCAGTTCCCGAATATGCAGAAACAATGATTAGCTGGATTCTGCGAAAGGTGAATGTTTCAAATCAAGCCGCACATAACAAGTCGTTGGACGTGAGGTCGAAACGGTGACTTTCTTAAAACGAAGCATGGTTTCTTTCGGCTTGCGTGTTATTCGGTTTCGCTCCACGTCGATTCCGGCGTCAGGCGTCAACCTGATGGAGATACATATGGACGCGACGGGGAGACGACGCATCAGGTCGAATGGTAGGTTAGTGCGCCGCCCAACAACTCATTGAACCGGAGCGCGAATAGCGCGGCCCTGGTCCGCAAGGCTCCGTGGTTGTTGCGGTTCGTCGCGCCCGGTTAATTCGGGGGTTAGGTTTGCTACCACCGGGATCGGATTAGAGCATGATGCGACGTTTATTCAATTCTTGGGCGTTGTCTCTTCTGACTATCCTTACCTCAAGCTGTGCGGCAGAACCAGCGATTTCGCAGTCCTCGCCCGCTCCCATCACGCAGGCCACCTCTACCCCTGAGCAACCTGAAGAAGAATCGAAGCTTATCAGGGACTACTTCGTCGATGACGACAGGTTGACCTACCTCGGCTACGAGGTCGTTAAACTGGAGAAGAGTGTCAAAGATAAATACCCGTCCGAGATCAACTCCCCGCCACGCATGATTGACGTTACCTATGCCGTGCTGAAGAAGAACGGCCGGGTACTGGCTAAATTCGAGGGCGTATATTTCGGGATGGGAAATGAGACAGAGTTCGGCTTGTTCCCTTTCCTGGGTGGTGAAACTAAGCAACTCATCGTCTCACAGACTATATTCAGAGGGGGAAGGCACTGGATCGTCAGCCTGACTCCAAGCTTCCGAGTTGTCTATGACAGCAACGAATACGACTTGGGCAGAGAAGAGATGAGGGTGCTCGATATCGATAACGATGGGGTTTATGAGGTCTCGCAGGAACTAACGACATTCGTCTTCTTCGAGGACATTACGCGCGGATCGACACACATCATAGATATAGTCCTTAAGTACGATGAGAGGGCCAAAAAATACCTGCCGGCGAGTCACATCTTTCAGGATTACACGCTCGCGGGAGTTAAGGACAGACCTGTGAGCTTAAACCGTGCCGATGAGAAGTCGTTGGCGTCCGACGTGTTGCGGTTGATGTTGCCGTACATCTACGCCGGAAGGCGGGAAGAGGCATGGGATTATTACAACCGTGAGTACACACTGCCGAATAAAGAAGAGTTGAAGGCCAAAATCATGGCGGCGTTGAAAGAGGATGCCGTTTACAACTACATTTACCGCTAGGCGCAACCTATCGCCCGGCATGCAGCGGACGCGCAATTAGCAAGTCTCTCATCAGCAAAGTATGGTGCGCGCCGTTGATGCGGGCGTTAGGCGTCTCTATTAAACACTTATCTTGTCTACTGCTCAGTTCCATTCAACGGTATTTTCCTGACCTGGAAGCTGCTCTCATAATCGTCGGGAATTTTGGGGACAACCACCCACACGTCCCAGTAACCCAACCGGCGGCAGACGGCTGCCGGCGTGTGATAGCTGATGTCGAAAAGATATTTCTTAGTGGCCGTGTCCTTATATGAGTTGATGAGCCAGCCCCGCCGGGCGGGAGCAATAGTCCGTAACGAGCGTGATGCCGAGCAGGGAGTGTTTTGTGAAATCAATGCTTTCAAGATTTTTGCGACACCGGTCCCGGCTGGCGTCGGCGCGGATTGCTTTCTGGAAAGTTTCGGCATCTCTGATCACGAATTGTCTTGAACGATATTTTTTGATACAGCCTTTGATGTCTATCGGGCGGGTTTCGATAATTCCCGGGTTGGCTGATATCGTTGACCGGGATTCGGACTGCCGAGGCGCGTCGGTTTGAGCGTGCATCTTGACGTGTAAGATCAGAGCGAGAAGAGCGGCGCATCACGAGAGATGTTTCATGCGCCGCAGATTAGCAAAGAGATGATGCGTGAGCGCGGACTCGATGTGGATCACTCGACACTTTAGCTGGGATGGGCCGCCCGAGGGCGGAGAAGGGCAGCCGGGGCGATTTCCCCGAACAGCTACAGCGCAAATATAAGCGATTTGGAAGGGTCAGCTAATGAAGGCTATCGGGCGGATTATTGGTGGATGAAAGCCGCGCTATTCGCGGTCGGGCGCATGCCGTTGTTAGTCCCGCCTCCGCCGGAGCGCGGCCTCTAACCTCTTAGCTATTCTGCTCATCTCGCCCGAGAACATCGACACGTCGGTGCTGACGATGTACACGCTCTCACCATGCTGAAAAGCCGTCCTAAGCGGGAACGCTTTGTTTTCCTCGGGGCTCATACCCGGCGGCTTCTCTCCCAGGCGGGTTAACCTCTTCCCGGCACTCCGGGCGTCCACGTACCTTTCTTCAATCACGCTAAAACGGTAGAAGGTGTTCAGACTTCCGGGAACTGCTTTGGCGGATTTGATCTCGACCGTCCTCTTCGCCAGCGTTTGAAACTGCTCATTTTCCCAAGCGGTCGGCTGGGCGGGAGAACTCTTTTTGATGACGTATCCGAAGGACGAAAGAATCCTCTCCATCCTACCCTGCGCGAGAGCCGACGGCCCGCAAGCGACGAAAAGACCCGCTGCGGTTGGGAACAACAATAGTCTCAACATTATTCGCATTTTACTCCTCCACACCACCGAAGGGTCTAACGCATATTGTGCTGAATGATTCGGCCTAACTTGCCTAAATGCGTGTCAAAAACCGCTCTCATGTCTTATAGCTTAGCAGATCACTAACTCAGACGGAGGCGGTTAAACCACGAAATATGAAAATCCGATAACGAGGCAATAGTCCCCTTTTTTTTAGACTGCCAAAAGCTGCCATTGGGGATATTGGGTTGCCGTTCGAGAGGACGCAAACTGGGTCGTTATGTCGTCCGTCTAAAGCCCATCATCTACATAATTTCGGTCATCTGATTCCGCGTGCATTTTGAATAGAAAGAGGGTATCCGAGCCTCGCTCCGATACCCTCTCTTGTTGATAGTTATTACAAGTTATGGCCGGCCGAACCTAAGCCGGTACTCGACCGAGTTCATAAAACCGTTGACCATCACACGCACGTTCTCCGGGTCTTCGTTAATGACGCGGAGCCAGGAGTTGTAGCCTTCTTCCTCCGGCGTCCTCCTCAAGTACCCGTAATACTGCATGGCGACAAATGCACGATTGTATTCCTGGCTGAACACTTCGTCCGAGTCGGCAATCGCACGCACGACCTGTGCGCGCGTCAACGTTCGGGCGAGCAGACGGTCAACCATCTCATTGCGAGTCAGGGTTACTTTGGTAGTAGCGTCGGGATTGGCCGGGTCGGGCGTCCTGATCTGGCCGAGGCCATAGCGATTCATCAACGTGTCTACGAATCTCGCGGGGTCCAGCCCGTCGTAAATGCTCTTGAAGGATGGCCGCTCAACCCAATTGTCGGCGAACAGGGTGCGCTTGGCAAACACCTCTGCGGCGGTCTCGCCCGTGATGCTTCTCATGTCTGTGATGATCTCGTTGTAGAGCGGCAGCGTGCCGAACGAGACCTTGTAGAAGCGATAGATGAAGTAGCCTTTGAGTTGAAATTCGGTAGAGCGGAAAAAGGCCGAACTGACCGTGATCCGGTCGCACTCGGGATTATTGTTCACATCAGAGCAACGATTGAGCACGCGCATCCAGGCATCCATCCCGCCCTGTTCCGGCTCGCGCGAGAGGAAGTCGAGATAGTGCTGGCGCACGAAAAAGGCGTTGTCGAAAATTGGATTCGGCTCGCCGGGCGCATCGTCGTTCGTGATCGTCAGAGTGGCCGTGTGCTGAGCGCCGAGCGTCGCGCCGACCGGGCCTGCGAGTTGAAGTTGAACCTTCTCTGCGCCTTCGACGTGGGCGTCATCAATGATGGAGACGTTGAATGTTTTTTGCGCCTCGCCCGCGGCGAAGTAAAGCGTGTCAACCGTCGTGCTGTAATCGCAGCGGGCGAAGGCCACCTTGGGCGCGGTCGTACGGTCGTCGCAACGAACCGCCGCCTGATTGTCCAGCGTCAGATATCGCACGCTCGCCTGGCCGGAGATGTCGCCCGTGCGTGAGACGGTGACGGCGGCGCGCCCTGCGTCTTCGGCAACGTCAAAGTTGGCGGCGGCGAATTGCAGGGTCGAAAAGTCGTCGTCAACAATTGTCCCCATGCCCCGGGCTACTGACACGGACGCGTTGACGGGATTGACGAGGTCTACGAAAAACGTCTCGTCCGGCTCGATGATGCTATCGCCCACAATCGGAATGCCGATCACGTTGGCCGTCTCGCCGGGGAGAATAATTAAGGTGCCCGGACTGCTGCCGTAATCCGCGCCCGCCGTGGCTGTGCCGCTGGCAGTGGTGTAGCCAACCGTCACCAGCTTGCCGCTGGCCTGCGACAGCGTCACGATCAATCCGAATGAGTGATTGACCTGTCCCTCCAACGTGCTGATGTTGCCGATGGAGAGGGAAGGCTCAAGGTCGTTATCGGTGATCGTTCCAAAACCTCGCCGGTCTGCGATCAAGGCGTTAACCGGATCATACAGGTTCAGGACGAACGCTTCATCAAACTCGTCCGTGGTGTCGCCCATGACCGGAACCGACACGGTTTGAATCGTAACGCCGGGCGGGAAGGCCAGCGTGCCGGAGACGGGTTGGAAGTCTCTGTCCCGCACGGCGTTCAAAGCGCTCGTGAAAAATTTGGTCGTCACCGTCTGGGCGCTCGGCGAAGCCAGCCTGACGTTGAAGACCGCATTCACGGTTCCCGAGTCCGTTTCCGTGATCGTCGCGTCGTCCACAGTGAGCCGCGCGTCGGGCAGAGACGCGGCGGCGGCACAGGTGTTGAGCAGAACGGCGAGAGTGTTGTTCCCGACGGCGGTGATGTCGGGACGGCCATCGCTATTCAGGTCGCCGACGGCGATGGAGTTTGGCGACACGGGGACAGCCCAGTTAATCATCGCACCGAAGCCGCCCGCGCCGTCGCCCAGGAGAATGCCCACACTATCCGAACCAAAGTTGGCGACGGCGAGATCAAGCTTCCCGTCGCCGTCGAAGTCGCCGGGTTTGAGCGAGGAGGGACGAAGACCGACGTTGAAGTTGACTAGCGGCGCAAACTTCCCCGTACCCTCGCCGATGAGCACCGACACATCGTTGGTGAACTCGTTGGCGAGAGCAAGGTCTTGTTTCCCGTCGGCGTTGAAGTCTCCGGCGACGATGTCTCCCGCCCCGGTATTGGTTCCGAAATGGATATTGAGCGGCGCGCCGAAGTTGCCTGCGCCGTCGCCGAGCAGAATCGAGACATGGTTATCGGCGAGCGCCAGATCGGGCTTGCCGTCGCCGTTAAAATCACTGACGACGAGGGTGTGGGGGGCGTGTGGGGTGTTGATGTTGATCGGGCTGCTGAAGCCGCCCGCGCCGTTGCCGAGCAGCAGCGCGACGCCCTGACTCCCGAAGCGGATGACGAGCAGGTCGGCTTTGCCGTCGTTGTTGATGTCGTTGACGGCCACGAAGGATGGGTAGCCGAAGCCTAAGCTGAGGGCGGACGCCGCGCCGAAGTTGCCCGCGCCATCGCCGAGCAGCACGGATACGCCTCCGAGAAAGTTGGCCGTGACGAGATCGACCTTGCCGTCGTTATTGAAGTCGCCCGTGCTCACCCAGTAGGGGCGCGTTCCGACAGCGTAGTTGACGGCGTTCCCGAAAGCCCCTGTGCCCGCGCCGAGGCGGACGCTCACGGTGTTGGTGTTTTCGTTTGCGAGGGCCGTATCCAGCTTGCCGTCGTTGTTGAAGTCCGCGAGCACAGTCGAGATGACGTTCGTGTTCGTCGTGTATGAGAGTGCCGAGGTGAAGTTGCCCGTACCGTCGCCGGGGAGGGGCATGATCGCGTTGGCCTGTAGAGTGGCGACGATGAGGTCGTCTGTTCCGTCCAGATTGAAGTCTGTGACGCCGACGAAATGAGGCCCGATGCCGACGCGGACAATCTTGGCCGCACCGAAATTGCCCGCGCCGTTGCCGAGCCTGACGGAAATGCCCGCCGAATTTGACCCGGCGGCAATGTCTGCGTTGCCGTCGTTATTGAAGTCGCCGACGGTGACGGAGTTGACGGGCGACCCGACGGAGAAATTGGTCGGCGGCCCGAAGCGGCCATCGCCGACGCCGATGAGCAAAGACACGTTGAACGAGCCGTAGTTGGCGACGACGAGGTCAGGCTTCCCGTCGGCGTTGAAGTCGCCGGTGGCAATGCGTTCGGGCATCGTCCCGGCGGAGAGAGGTGCTAAGGCCGTGAAACCGCCCGCGCCGTTGCCAGCCAGGACGGAGATGTTATTAGACCCACGGTTCGCAACGGCAAGGTCGGTCTTACCGTCCAGGTTGAAGTCTGCGATGGTGAGCGAGCGCGGGCCGTTGCCGGTGGCGAAGCTGGTGAAAGGCGCGAAACCGCCTGTGCCATTTCCGGCTAATATGTTGACGGATGCCGTGTCCGTGCTCACCACCGCCAGATCGAGTTTGGCGTCGCCGTTGAAGTCTGCCGTCGCAACGAAAACCGGGTCGGAGCCTGCGCTCGCGTGCGTCGCCGGAGTGAATCCCCCGGTGCCGTCTCCCGTAAGTATAGAGAGGTTCTCCGAGTGAAGGTTTGCGGTGACAACATCCGCCTTGCCGTCCCCGTTAAAGTCGCCGACGGCGACCGAATAAGGGCGATGACCGCCGACCGGGTAACTTTTCACCACGGGCGAAAAGCTCTCGCCGCCCCCCAGTACCACCGAGATAGTACCTGAGAAGCCGTTAACGGTAACGATGTCCTGCCTGCCGTCGTTATTCAGATCGTCGAGGGCGACGCTTTCAAGATCGTTACCGCAGCAACCGGAGCCGACTCTGAGAGAGGGCGCGGCCTTAAAACTCAGCGAACCGCACGGGGGCATTAACTCGACGACAGCGGCGTTCATGGGCGATAAACCGGCGACGATTATCACCAGCAACAATAATGTTTTCATACTGATTTTCATCTGAGGTGAATTGATGCGCCAGCCCTTGTCAACTCTCTACCGGGGCGACTCGAACAAAGCGCGTGTGTTGTTTACTGAGACGGGTAAAGCGTGAGGAAACACTTTTAGGATGAAGCGAAGGTTAGCCTCCTGTTTAGCGCAAAAGAGGTGCTGGCGAATTTACTTGTGTAGTGCGTCGGCGGGAACTGCGAGGGAGAGGCAGTGACCGGCCAAACAATGACGGAACACGTATTCTGGACAGTGCTGCTAAATATTCCGCGGCGTATGTTGATAGCCGCCTGGCTATTTTGATTGCCCGAAAACCGTGAGCTTCCTCTGTTTAAATAACAGCTAAGCCAAATAATTAGCTGCCCGCCCGCATATCTTGAGGTTGTCTCTATGCTCGTGTCAAAGATGGACAGCTTTTTCGACTTTCGGGCAAAGGCTCGAATGTACGGCTTTGCGCAAAAAGTCGAAAACACGCCGATACTTTGGATGAAAGAACTGGCACTAGCCTCCACGGAGACCCAATCGGGCGAAACGGCAGCAATCATGCCCCTCTCATATAGAAAGA
>DATCWB010000442.1:0-12030 GCA_036566625.1 Pyrinomonadaceae bacterium | reverse complement strand
CAAGTTTCAGGTTAAAGAAGAGGGATTCAGGTTTCAAGTTGGAGAACTTAAAACCTCAGACCTGAAACTTGAAACCTGAAACTACTTTCAGACCTGAGACCTGAAACCAGCAACCTTAAACTAATTCCTCAGCGGCTTGCCCGTCTTGAGCATCGCCGCCATGCGCTCCTGCGTCTTGCGCTGGCCGCAGAGCGAGAGGAACGCCTCGCGTTCGAGGTCGAGCAGGTATTGTTCGCTGACACGCGTCGGGTGGTTGAGATCGCCGCCCGTCAGGATGCGTGCGAGCCGTTCGCCGATCTGTGCGTCGTAGTCGGAGATGAAGCCGCCGCGCTTCATCTGGTGGATGCCGAGTTTCAAAGTGGCGAGCGCGGAATTTCCGAGGGCGAGGATGTCCGTGCGCGGCTGCGGTTCGGTGTAGCCGCCGCGCGCGAGCGCGAGCACTTCCTGCTTGGCGTCGGCGATCAGGCGATCCGGATTCATCGAGATCGAATCCTCGTCTCGCAGGAAGCCGAGCGCGCGCGCCTCTTCGGCCGACGTGGCGACCTTCGCCATCGCAATCGTCTCGAAGGCGCGTTTGACGAACGGGAACGGGTCGGCGTCCGACATGCCCTTCGGGATCGAATCGAGCGCGCGCATGAGCATCTCCTTCGTCCCGCCGCCCGCCGGGATGACGCCGACGCCCGCCTCGACCAAACCGATATACAACTCGGCCGACGCGCGTATGCGGTCGCCGTGGATCGTCACCTCGCAGCCGCCGCCGGGGACGAGTCCGAAAGGCGCGACGACGACCGGCTTCGGCGAATAGCGCAAACTCATCGTCGCGCGCTGAAACTCGCGCACCATCAAATCAATGTCTTCCCAGTTCTCCTCCTGCGCTTCCAGCAGGATGAGCATAAGGTTTGCGCCGACCGAGAAATACTGCGCCTGATTGCCGATGACTAATCCGACGAAATTACGTTCAACTTCGGCGAGCGATTGCTTGATCATCTGGATCGTGTCGCCGCCGATGGCGTTCATCTTCGAGTGGAATTCCAGGCACGCCACGCCGTCGCCGATGTCTATCAAAGAAGCGCCCGCGTTTCGCTTGACGACGCCCGTGCGCTCCTTAACCGACTTCAGGATCAGCACGCCCGCCTGCTCGTTCACCGGCTGGTATTCGAGCGTCACGAAGTCGAAGTAAAAACGCTTGCCCTCTTCCGTCTTGTAAAAGCTCTGCGCGCCGGCGTGCAGCATGCGTTCGACGTTCAGTGGAATCCGCTCGCCCTCTTCTCGCATCCGCGCGACCGACCGCTCCACGCCGATGGCGTCCCACGTCTCGAACACGCCCAATTCCCAGTTGAAGCCCCAGCGCATCGCGCGATCCACGTCCACCACGTTGGACGCGATCTCCGGGATACGGTTCGCCGCGTAGCGCAGGGTGCGCGAGATGGTCTTCCACAAAAACGCGCCGACGCGATCCTTCGACCACACCAGAGACGCGATGCGCTCGCCCACGTCTTCGACGTTCTTCGCCAGCTCCAGCGCGGGCAGTTTAACTTTCTCGGCGGGGCGGTATTCGAGCGAGGCGTGGTCGAGCGTCCAGATTTCCTGTTTCTCGCCCTCGCCCTTCTGCTTGCGGTAGAAGCCGCCTTTCGTCTTGTTGCCCAGAATCCCGCGCCCGATCATCGCTTGCAAAAATTCGGGCGCGACGAACACCTCGCGCTCCTCGTCTTCTGGCACGGCCTCGTAGAGATTACGCGCGACGTGCGCGAACACGTCGAGGCCGACGATGTCGAACGTGCGGAAGGTGGCCGACTTCGGGCGGCCGACGGCCTGCCCCGTCATCCGGTCAACCTCTTCGATGGTGTAGCCGTCTTCGAGCATCGTCTTGATCGAGACGAGCGCGCCGTAAGTTCCGATGCGGTTGGCGATGAAGTTCGGGCGATCCTTCGCGATGACGACACCCTTGCCGAGCCTCTGATCGAGGAAGCCGAAGACGGAGCAGGCCACTTCCGGACGCGTCCATTCGGTCGGGATGAGTTCACACAGGTGCAGGTAGCGCGGCGGGTTGAAGAAGTGTATGCCGAGGAAGTGCGCGCGAAAGTCTTCCGAGAAACCTTCGGCGATGGCGCGAATCGGGATACCGCTCGTATTCGATGCGACGATGGAACCGGCGCGCCGGTGCTCTTCGACCTGCGCGTAGAGTTTTCGCTTGATCTCCAGATTCTCGACAACCGCTTCGATAACCAGATCGCAATCTTTGAGACGCGCCATGTCGTCTTCAAAATTCCCGACCGAGACGAGCGCGGACGCGTCGGCCGTAAAGAACGCGGCGGGCTTCGCACGCTTCGCCGCGTCCAGTCCCGACTGCGCGATGCGGTTGCGCACGGCGCGCGCGTCGAGCGACAGGCCTTTGGCCTGTTCATCCGGCGTGAGTTCGCGCGGCGCGATGTCCAGCAGCAGGACGGGTATTCCGGCATTCGCCAGATGCGCGGCGATCTGCGCTCCCATTGTGCCCGCGCCCAGCACCGCCGCTCGTTCGATCCGAAGCATAGGGGAAGAACCTCCCTCCAAGAGTCTCGTGCGAGAAGGCACACATGATACTGAATGAGTATTCATTCAGCAAGCCCGATCTCGCTCGCCGCGTGTGCCGGTTCGTGTGCCGGTTCGGGCGTGAACCGGAAGTGGCGTCGGATCATCTCCTTTTGCGTAGGGTGTCAGTTTATGTGCGAAGTCCCTCCCCAAGTTGTTGATACCTGGGGAGGGACTTCGCACTTATATCCCGAACTGACAATTTCGCCGCGCACCTTTCTCTCGCGCGGCCGTTGTCATGGCGCAGGCTGCCAACCGGCCTGGCTGTCGTAGCCGGGGTGGTTCGTGAGGTTGACCTGACTGGTGCCGTCAGGGTTCATCGAGTAAATCTCCTGATTGCCGTCGCGGTTGGTGGTGAACATGATCTTCAAACCGTCGGCCGACCAGCGAGGCTCGTCGGAGCCGGTGGAGTTTGTGAGGCGCGCCAGATTAGTGCCGTCGTCGTCCATCACGTAAACTTCGACCTGACCGTGGCGGTCGCTGGCGAAGGCGATTTGCGTGCCGTCGGGCGACCAGACGGGAGCGTCGTTGAAGGGCGCGTAGGGGAGCACGTTGTAAGTGTCTGTGAGGTTGGTCTGGTTCGAGCCGTCGGCGTTCATCACGTAGATTTCCGGCGCGCCGTCGCGCTCGCTGACGAAAGCGATCTTCGTTCCGTCGGGCGACCAGACCGGCGAATATTCGATATTGCTCGTGAGTTGCGTCTGGTTCGAGCCGTCGGCGTTCATCACGTAGATTTCCGAAGTGTAGTCGTCCTCAATCATGAACATGATCTTGGTGCCATCGGGCGACCATGACGGCGTGTAAGAGCAGCCGCACGGGTCGTTGGAGAGATTGGTCAGGCCGGTCCCATCTGTGTTCACGACGTAGATGTCGGAGTAGGCCTGCGAGTCGTAGCTGCGAAAAGCGATCTTCGTTCCGTCGGGCGACCAGGCCGGTTGGTAAGAGCCGATCACGGAGGTGGTAAGGCGCGTCTGGTTCGAGCCGTCGGCGTTCATCACATAAATCTCCGACTGGCCGTCGCGATAGGTGTTGAAGGCGATCTTCGTTCCGTCGGGCGACCAGACGGCTCCGAAGTTGTAGGTCAATTTGTCCGTCAGGCGCGCCACTCCGGTGCCATTGCCGTTCATCACGTAGACGGCGGTCGTCGGCCCGCGATCGGCGCTGAAGGCGATGCGGTTCGATGCGGCCGGAGTAGGCGTCGGGGTCGCGCCGCCGAGATGCCAGTTGAGGGACATCGAGCCGGGGTAGCTCGTCCAGTCATGAATATCCAGAGCGATATAATAGACGGTGTTCGCCGTCGCGTTGAAGGTGACGGAGGCGTGCAGGTTGTAGCCCGTGTCGTCGCCGCTCGCGATTTCGTTCAGGGTCGAGAGGCTGCTGCCGGTATAGACGCCGATCACGGTGTCCATGTGGCTGCCCGCCGTATCGAAGGTCACGTTGCCGCTCGACGTGGCTTGCCACTGATACCAGACGGAGCACCCGATGGCTTTTCCGGCGTGGTTCGGTTCGCCCGTCTCTAAAGTTCCATAGTCGTTATAGACGGTCAGGCTTCCGGTGTTGCCGGTGATGGTTTCCGCGTTGGCGAAGTTATCGTTGTTGGTGTAAGCGATGGCGGGTTTGACGGGTGTGGCAAAACAGAACAACAAGATCGAGAGACAGAGAGCCAGCCCGGCGGACTGGCCGATGAGGCGTGAAGACATTAGATTTTCTCCTTACAGGTTGTGAGAGTGCGAACGAGCGCGCCGCGTCGGGATGAGGTTCGACTGGGCGGCGCGCCAATTTAACAGGCGCAAAATCGTGACGTAAAACCCGCCGCCCCGCGCACGTGTAAAAAGTTGCGGGGCATCCGGCGGGCGTCGCTTCTTCCGGGCGAAGGGCTTGCGGGGAAGACACGACGAACGTCGGGGCTGCGACAATCGCGTAAGCACGCGCACCGACGACATGTCTCCTGTTTTTCAGATCAGAACGCCGCAAAGAGATCGTCCAGACGGAGAGGCAATGCCCGCATGTGACTGCGGTGACTGATGCGCACGGGGGACCAGCAGGCTTTCACCTCGCGGCACGCTTTACCGTCTGACTTTCGCCTCGGCGGGATTTGATCTGAATTTAGAGAGATGTAAGGTAACGTCGATGCTTGAAGGTTCGCAGGAATTTGCGCTGTCCCTTCCTGAGCACAGCTTCGATTCTAGTTGCTGGACTGTAGAAGTCAAGAACAAAGTTTTGACGACCAGAACTTCTCGCCCGATCTCTTTCTGTCAAATAAATTCAGCATGCCGGCTCGCACGTCCGGCCACGGACATTCTTAATTTTATGCCCGAAAAGTAATGGATTTTGACACTTAAGGCGCGGATGCTTTCTCGTTTTACGAGCGCGTCCCCTGCTCAGTTTTCGATAAGTTGGCGGAGTGAATTTTCGCTTCACGCTCGCGGCAACAGTTTCGCAACATTTTTGCAATCGAGCGGACAATTAATCAGCGGTTTCTTGCCAGTCGGTCTTAATAATTGGTGAGAATATTTTCGGGCGTGAGTCCCATCTCCTGCAATCGGTCGCGCGTGTGCGTGATCATTTCGGGCGAGCCGCAGACCAGCGCGACGGGTTCGTTGAGGGAGGGCAGGACGTGGTCGAGGAGCGATTGGACGTAGCCGGTCGATCCCGCCCACTCGTAGCCGTCGGGTTTGGAGATGACCTGGCGGAGTTCGACGCCCGCGGCCTTCCACGTCTCGGTCTCGTCGCGGTAGCAGAAATCGTCGGGCGTGCGCGCGCCGTAGAGGACGACGAGTTGCCCGAAGTCGTCGGGACGGCTGAGTGCGTGGCGCAGGGCGGAACGCAGTGGGGCGACGCCCGTGCCCATCGCGATCATGACGAGGTCTTTGCCTTTGTGCGCGTCGAGCGGGAAGCCGTGACCGACGACGCTCGTGAGCGCCACCTCGTCGCCCGCCCGCAGATGATAGAGCGACCGCCCATCATCACCCACGCGTTTGACCAGAAACTCCAACTCCTCATCTTCCGGCGCGCTGGCGAAAGCGAAATAGAAAGATCGTTCGTCTGCGCCCCCGGCTCGCAGCGCGGCGACCTGACCGGGCAGAAACCTGATGGCGCGCGCGCCTCGGCCGCCGCCCGCTTCGGGACGCATGTCGAACGAACGTATGTCGCGTCCCTGTTCGCGGACGCGCGTGATAACGAGTTGGCGCGAGGTTGTGTCTTTCATAAAATCACCAGCCGGGCTTTCGAGTCTCTGGTTGGGGGCGCGCGGCGCAGTGTAGATCAAATAAGGGGGCAAAGGGAAAGGGGTAAAGGGGAAGGGCGGAAAAGCCGGGCGGCCTGTCCGATTTCTTCGGGGCGGCCTGTCGGATTTCCCCGAATCTTACCTTTACCCCTTTCGCCTTACCCTTTACCCTCTTGTCTCGACGGTGTGCGCGGCAGGCAAAGCTATGATAAAACTGTCGGCGTTGCACCAGTTTAAGCAGGTTCAGGCCAGACAGGCCGCGCGCCACGGACGCGGAAGGGAGTTGCCGCCGTAAGTAAATTTACCGGCGACGGGCGGCCGACACCTCCGGCGCGCCCCGCGCCACCGTCAATCGTTAAAGACGAGACTACAGCCTGTCTGAAATAAGGAAAGGACTCTTTCGATGTTCCAAAGTTTGATTGCGACGACGGCGACCTGGTTCACGCTGCCGGTGCGTCTCGCGCTCGGCCTCATCTTCATCGCGCACGGCGCGCAGAAAGTTTTCGGCGCGTGGGGCGGGCCGGGGTGGGCGAAGTTCACGGCCGCGAGCGCGCCCTTTGGCTTCATGCGTCCGGCGTGGCTCTGGATGGGCATGGCAGCCCTCGCCGAACTCGTCGGCGGCGTGCTCGTCCTGCTCGGATTGTTCACGCGCGCCGGGGCGTTCTTCCTCGCCATCACGATGCTCGTCGCGATGTTCGGCGTCCACTGGAGCAACGGTTTCTTTCTGGGCAACAGAGGGATCGAGTACACCGTCGCGCTGCTCGGCATGTCGCTCGCGCTGCTCGTCGCGGGCGGCGGACGCCTCTCCGTTGACGAAAAACTCCAAGCCCCGCCCCGCCGCCGTTGGTAAGAATTCAGTGACGAGTGACAAGTGACGGGTGACAAGTTGAAGCAGTAATCTCGTCTTCAAACTTGTCTTTGATCTCGTCACTTGTCACTCGTCACTTGTCACTGTTTTCTTATGAAACGCTCGCCGCTTCTGGTTATCTTCGTCACGGTCTTCATAGACCTCGTGGGGTTCGGCATCGTGATCCCGGTGCTGCCTTATTATGTGGAGGGAACGAAGTTCAACGCCACGCCGCGCACGGTCGGCATCCTGTTCGCCTCCTACTCGGTCATGCAGTTGATTTTCTCGCCCGTCCTCGGCCGCCTCTCAGACAGGTACGGCCGTCGCCCCATCCTCTTCTTCAGCCTGTTGGGGACGAGCCTCGGCTTCTTTATCCTCGGCTTCGCGACGACGCTCTGGATGCTATTCCTGGGGCGCATCATCGACGGTATCACCGGCGGCAACATCTCCACCGCGCAGGCTTACATCGCCGACATCACGACGCCCGAAAATCGCGCCAAGAGCATGGGGCTCATCGGCGCGGCCTTCGGCCTCGGATTCACCTTCGGCCCGGCCATCGGCGGCATCCTCAGCCAGTGGGGCATCGGCGTGCCGTTCTTCTTCGCGGGCGGACTCGCGCTCGCCAATGCGATCCTGCTCTATTTCACGCTGCCCGA
Organism: Pyrinomonadaceae bacterium; assembly: GCA_036566625.1. Lineage (GTDB taxonomy): Bacteria > Acidobacteriota > Blastocatellia > Pyrinomonadales > Pyrinomonadaceae > JAIVJZ01. The sequence goes on along the minus strand of DATCWB010000442.1, from coordinate 4,730 downwards.
AACCGTGACGCCGGATCACCCGGCGCGCGTGTCGGCCGCGACGGGTCGGTGGTCGCAACTCGCGGACGCCGTGCGGCAACCGCGCCTCGCCTACGTGCTCGCCATCTACTTCCTCTTCGTCGTCGCCTTCTCGATCATGACGACCGCCTTCGCGCTCTTTACGATGTACCGCTTCGGCTACGACGCCGAGCACAACGGCTACTTCTTCATGTACGTCGGTATCATCGGCGCGCTCATCCAAGGCGGCCTCATCGGGCGGCTCGTTAAGACGTTCGGCGAGATGCCGCTGGTGATCGCCGGCGCGCTGCTGTTCACCGCGAGTTTGTTCGTCATGCCCCTGACCGGGCCGCAGACGGGGTTGGGGCTGCTGCTGCTGGTGGGCGGCGCTTTCGCCATCGGCAATTCGTTGGCGACACCTTCCTTGCAGACGCTCGCCTCGCGCAGTGCCGGGCGCGGCGAGCAGGGAGGGGTCCTCGGCGTTACGCAATCGGTGGCGAGCCTGGCGCGCACTATCGGCCCGACGCTGGCCGCCTTCCTCATCCACAGCGCCATCGCCACCTCGGGCGCGGACGGCCGTCTCCACAAGATGAGCGATTACTCGCTCCGCGTCACCTTCTGGACGGCCGCCGCCATCATGCTGCTCGCCTTCCTGCTCGCCGCCTACTTCGCGCGCGCCCACGCCGCCCGCTACGCCCACGCCGAACTTCCGACGCCCGCCGAAAGCTGACCGGTAAAATACGTAAATCGTGAATCGTAAATCGTGAATCGAAGAAACTCGGTTTTATCTATTTACGATTCACGATTTACGTTTTCTCGTCTTTACGATTCTTCTTTCCAGATGGAGGGCAGCGCGGCTTCGTCAACTTCGAGCGTGTCGCCGTCGGGCAGGATGTGCACGATGCGCGCACCGCGTGCGCGCAAGGGGGTCGAGAGCAGGCCGACGCGGTGACAGTTGGCGCGCGGCTGCGTGTGGCGCGTCAGCGGGTGCGACTCCGAGCACATCAGGGCGACGCGCACCTCCGACGCCAACTCCATAATTCGCTCCAGCCCGCGCGCCAGTTCGGCGGGCGGCGCAACCACCTTGCCGCCGCATTCGGGCAGCCACTCGTAACCGATCCGCGCCTCTTTCAAGTTCGCCTCCAACACGCGCCCGTTGAACTGCGGCCAACGCGAACGCGCCGCGCTCCGCACATCGCAGACGAGCGCGATCCCGTGCTCGCGTAAGAGCGTGAGAAAATCAAGCCACGTGTGGCGTCCGTGCCCGATGGTGTAGATGGTCGGAAAGTCGTGGGGCATAAGAGTCAATCGAGAACGCAAGCCTTCGGGCGTGAAGCTCAGACATCTCGTTGCCGGATAAGTAGAACCGCCCGATGGCCTGTAGTGGCTGGCGGGCGGTTCGTTCTATCTTAGTGGCTGCACAAATCAGTGGGCTTTTTGTAAGAATACGTCCCACGCCCAGCGTCCCGCTTTCGCCCCTTTAGCATCGTCTATTTTAGCCCGATACTTGAAGTGATTGCCATTGGCATCTACTCGCCTGGATTCCTTGTAGTCGAGATACAGCCTTGCCACATCCAACGACGGCAAGGTATGTAGCTCGACCGGCTCCGAGATACCGTCGTGGTTTGTATCCTGCCAGAGGCGCAGAGATGAGAAGATAGAATCTCTATTGTCTATCACGCCGTCAGCATTGCCGCCATTCCCCGGCTTATCATATTCGGCGAGCGCGAGTAAGCCATTAGGTTCTGAAGAGGCCGGTTGAGGCGTAAAGTTACCAAATAATTCCCGGCCGTTATCTACCACGCCGTTGCGGTTGCGGTCGAGAAATAGCCAGGCATCGTCTGACCCGGCGGATGTCCAGGAAAGAGTATCCGGGATGCCATCCCCTTCCACGTCGAAGCGCACACCGCCTGTTGCGCCCGTGAGATTAAACCCGTTGCCGGCCACGTCCACGACGACAGGTGAATAACATCCACGAGTGCAACCTTTCCAGGTTCCATTAGAAGTGAAACATTCTGCCTGCAACTCTAGACAGAACTCATCCGCGGCTCTCTGACAGTAGCAATTTGGCAATATTTGATCTGGAGGAGGGCACGCGAAATATTCTGCCGTACTGCATCCATAATCAGGGGTGGGCGTGGGTGTCGGTGTGGGAGTAGGGCTTGAACAACCAAAACAAGCGATTGCATCACTTATATTCGAGCCGTCTGGTAAGTCATAGGAAACTGCCCATCCATTGTTTGGTGCCGGAGTGCATGTGCATTGGCAGTTGCTTTGTCCGTGAATGCCATTGGTGCATTGCGGACGGGAGGTACGGTTCTGCCCCTGGCAGTCTTTAAACTGGAATACGATGGTACATCCCGTATTATTGTATTCATCTACGGTATTTCATGTTACGCAGCTTTGCTTAATACAGTTAGAAGTTGTCTGGGAAAATACCGAGACGAAGAATATAATTATGCAGGATAGTGTCAGAAATATTTTCAGCTTCATGCCTGCTCTCCGTTTCCCGAAGTAAGAAATACAGTAATAGCTGTGACCTATTTCCGCCTTTTAAATTGTCGGTGAAGTTGTTCTCGTAAGACAGTTTCACCCCTATCATCAAGGATATTTCGCATCCACTGTCGATAGTTTGATGCTCCCATTTTAACCCAGCTATTTTCTAACTTTCTATCATCTGGCAGTCCGTCACCCTTCAGCTTTTCTATCACCTTAGCCATGTTTTGCGGCGCGTCTCCATAATCGGTCTCTATCCATTGTTTATAAATTTCAGCCCCCTTCCGCTTGGAGATTAGTTGTCCGTACATTTCAGACTTTTCTATGCCGACACCACTCGAATCTTCAAATTCGACAAAAGAAATTTCTACTCCAACGTTCTCAATCTTTTGTCCTTCGTCAAATGTTTGATTGGTTAAGCGTGGGATAAGTTTCTCCTCGAAGGGCGCGAAGGGTCTAATGCCCTTAGCATCCGCTATGTCTGGATGAAGTCTGTGATCTACGATTTGCGTTAACACGCACTTGGCCGTGCCGGTGAAGTTTATTGTCCAGTTGATTCCTAACGCGGTAATGTTTCGCTCACTGAGATTCCTTACCCGAATAGACGAGCTATCTATTCCGATCTCTGATGTCTGGTAGGATGCCTCGATTATCTCTAAAATCTTCACGCCAGTCTGCGATACGAAATCCTGCTTTAGGGTGGGATGGGTCTGGGTCGAGCGGCTGTTCTGCTCAGGTTTTTTCTTATCCTGTGAAGAACTGGGTAGTGTGAAGATTAATGTCAAAAAAAGCATGAAGGAACTGACAAGGAGAATAAGCCTCGCTTTTTTGTATTCCATGACTTATGACCTCACGCGGATTCAAGTTATGAGTGGAAGCGTAGGTTGTTTGAAGCGGACATCATTCGGCATCTGATAGCCAAGCGTCTTGCGCTAGCGATGATGGAAAGTTGATTAAACAGGCACAAGACTCGATGAGGAATAAAGTGCCTATGCAGCGGAAGTGAGTGACAATCGGCTTATACGCCTGCCATGTTTGATTGTCAACACTTATTTGATGGGGGTTTTGGCTTTTTCAAGGTTATGTGAAGATTTTCATACGACTCAACTCACTGCATTACGACCGTTAGAAGAAGCGTCGGAGCAGCCACATCACGAGGCTCAGGACGAGCGAGACGATGAGCATCGAGGTGACGGGGATAAAGACGCGCGTGCGCTCGCCGCCGAAATTGAGATCGCCCGGCAGCCGCCCGAACCAAGAGAGCGCCCCCGCATAAATCAACAGGCCGACAACGACTATGCCTGCGCCGATCAAGATCACGAACAACCCGCCGCCGTGCGAGTCCATCACGCTCCCTCCCATTTCTCGACGCGCGCTTTGAATTCGGCGCGCAGTTCGTCAATCGTCAGATAGACGAGACGGCCGCCGGTGAACAGTTCGTCGTGCGTCACGTCGAGCGCGGCGAAAGGCGGCGGGGGGAAGTTGTCCATCTCTTCGTCCGCCTCGAAATCCGTCTCGGCGAGGATGAGGCCGTGGAGCGCGCCGAGGAAAACGTCTATGGAATACTTGCGCCCTTCGTGCTCGTAAGGATAACGATTCTTGCGCATCTCGTTCGCCTCGAAGACGGAGAAGACTTCGTACTCGTACTCGTTCAGGTAGATGCTGGTGATGAGGGTGCGCGAGAAATCGGGCGGCGCGGGGGCGTGCTTCTGCGTGAGTTTCAGCGTCCACTCGTTGGTCTGAGGCCAGCGCACTCTGCGCAGGCGCAGGCGCGTGCCCGTGATGTAGTTGTCGGTGATTTGCGCGTGCCGGTCGTTGATCTTGAGTTCGGGCGGCAGAGCGCGCAGGAGGTATCGCCGCTCGCGCTCGACGCGTTCGTACTTCGGCGAGTGATCCGCGCTCAAGCGCCCCTTGCCGATCCCCTTCACGCGCCGACCAACTCCCCTTCGCGCTCTTTCAAAAATTCTTCCGGCTCGACGATGCGCCCCGCAATCGCCGACGCGGCGACAACGTATGGCGATGCGAGATAAACCTTGCCGGGGCCGCTGCGGCCGGGGAAGTTGCGGTTCTGCGCGCTCACCGTGACGGTCTCCGCAGTCTTCGACGCGCCCGGCCCCGCGTTGATGCACGCGCCGCACGAGGGGTCGATCAACTCCGCGCCCGCGCGCTCGAAAATCTCTATGTAGCCGCGTTCGCGCGCGTACTGTTTGATCTTCTGCGAGCCGAATTGCAGGTAG
>DATCWB010000441.1:0-2089 GCA_036566625.1 Pyrinomonadaceae bacterium | reverse complement strand
GAGGGCGCAACGCAGACCACGGGCAGCGCGAGCGTGCGCATCCTGCGTCCGCCGACGGAGGCGGGCGGAGCGAACGGCGCAGAACCCAAACTCGAACGCACGCCGACGCTGACGAACGATTCGGTCATCGAACTCGTCGAGGCCGGTTTTTCGGAAGGCACGATCATCCGTCGCATCGAGGGTTCGCCGGTCGAGTTCGATTTCGCGCCCGCGAAGCTGGCGGAGTTGCGTCGTCGTCGCGTCGGCGAGGCGGTCATCGCCGCCATGCGCGCCGCGTCCGGCGAAGAGGGCGCGGGCGTTGCGAATGATTCCACCTCGAAACCGTAAAATTAGCCCGATGCGTTTAAACACTTCCGACTTGCGCTTCCGTCGCCACGCGGCGAGATTTTATCTCTCTCGCGCGGCCTTGTTGTGCGCGTTCTCCCTGTTTGTCGTCGCCGCGACGGGCGGGAAACTCGCCGCGTCCGTGCGCGCTCAAGGGACGAAGACTGAGAAGAGTTCTCCGTCGTCACAGGAAATAGACGATGATGAAGTGATCAGGGTGAGCACGACGGAAGTGCTCTTGCCCGTGACGGTGAGAGACGCGGCGGGGCGTCTGGTGACGACGCTTGAGCGCAAGGATTTTCAGGTGTGGGAAGACGGGCGCGAGCAGCCTCTGAGCGATCTGCGCCTGCGACGCGTGCCCGTAGATGTCTTGTTGATGGTGGACGCTTCGTCTTCGGTGGCGAGCAATCTGGAAGATTTCCGGCGCGCGGTGGAAGAGTTCGCGGCGCGGCTGGCGCCCGATGATCGCATGAGCTTGTTGAAGTTTGACGACCGCGTCGAGTTGTTGCAGGACTGGACGACGAGCCGCATGCAGCTCAGACGCTCGCTCAGGCGCGTCACGCCGGGCATGTTCACGCGCTTTCACGACGCGCTCTACCTGGCGGCGCGCGAGCAATTCAAAGACGCGCGGCGGCGACATGCAGTGGTCGTGCTGACGGACGGGATTGATAGCGGGCGCGGCCACGCGTCTTTGGAGATGGCGCTCGGCGCGCTGCTCGAAGCCGGGGCGAGCGTCTACTGTATCAGCAACACAGAGATCGAGCGGACGCGCAAACGCGCCCAACTCGATACGCTCCAATCCGAGCCGCTTTCAACGCAACGCTTCAACGAGCTACGCATCGGCGACCTGCGCGAATCCCTGCGCGTGCTCGACGCCAGCGAACGCAATCTCGCCGCACTGACGACGGCCACCGGCGGGCGTCTCTTCAAGCCGCAGAGTTTCGCCCTGCTCGACAGCGTCTATGCGGAGGTGGCGGAGGAACTGCGCCACCAGTACGCGCTCTACTACATGCCGCTCGACAAGACGCGCGACGGGAAGTTTCGACGCGTGCAGGTCAAAACCTCCGACCCCGCCCTGCGCCTCACGGCGCGCATCGGCTACTTCGCCCCGCGCAGCTAAAGACACCTCGCCAGAGTCTCTCCCCATGCTCCCGCCGCGCAGACCTGTTTCGGCATGGCGTTTCCTTCCGGCAGTTTTGAGCCATTTGGGCTAATAAATGAGCAAGCGTGTCAGAAAAGCCTGAACCGCATGCCGATTTGCGGTTTCGGGGTCGGAAAGATACGTCATGCTCGGAGTTGAGCCGGACGGGTTCATGCGACACGCAAAAGGTCGCTTGCTAATATCTTCAAAAAAAACTGTAACCCGATAAACCCTTATATTTATCCACTTACATTATAAGCGGCGCTGGCACACCCATTGCTCTACGCAGCAGGTTGATCCATCTCTCCTGAAGCAGCGGGGCAATTCCACAGGAAAGACTTCGGGTTGAAAAGTGTCGGAGGGTTGAAGAGTCAATCGTTCCACCGCGCCTGAATGTTCAACCGCAAGTTGCATTTAGCGTGTGACAAGGGTAGATTCTAACCCGACAGTCGGCCTGCGACACTGCTCCTGAGACTGCTCTCGCTTCCAAGACTTTGGTCACAAGTAAGCGTTTCGACTGAAAATTCGACGCCCGCGCGTCCGACAATTTATCCGGCAAATTTATCCGGTTGAGAAGGAAGAGAACAAATGCGACCCATCAAACACGTGGAAAGAGGGCTGACC
>DATCWB010000440.1:0-13423 GCA_036566625.1 Pyrinomonadaceae bacterium | reverse complement strand
GTTTCAGGAGAAAGCCTTTGCGGCGGATGCTCCGCACGCAGGAAGTATCCAGCCCTTTCGTCGTCCCGCGATTGACAAAGTCTGCGACGAGATTCTGGACGCAATCAAGGCCGTCGAGTCCGCCGAAGCCGTGGCCGCCGTGCGGGATGATGAGGTGCAAGCTGTTGGGCAGGTGTCTGGCCGCGGTGTCGCCGTAAGCAGGCGGCGTCACAGGGTCCCACTGTCCGGTGAGAATCAGCGCGGGCACGTCTGCGCGAGTCGGCTCGGCGTAGTCTGTCGGCAGTTCCGCGCGGGGCCAGAGGGCGCAGGCTGCGCGCTGCTGGCGCAGGCGGTAGTCGCCGAGCAATGTGTGCTCCGCGTTGCGCTCGCCTTCGCCGGGTCTGATCCATGGCAGGTCTTCGGCGCAGGTCACGGAAAGGTACATGCCGTTGCTGCCCGTGGCGACGATTTGCCGGCGATAAAAAATTGCCGACTCCGCCAGCGGGGCGAAGTCGCCTGCTGCGGCCAGATGTATGAAGAGCGGGATGCGGCTCGCCGCGCCCGCCTGATAGAGCATGTAGCGGATGGCTTCCGCGGCCAGTTCGCGCGAGAGCTTAACGGGTGTGCTCTTGCCGGTCTGAGGGTGCTTCACCTCAACTTCGACGGGGCCGCGCAGTAACCGCTCAAGCACGGCCTTCGTTTCGGCGCGCAGGTTGGGGAAGGCCGCGCGGCAAGCGTCATCGGCGGCGCATTCGTCCACGACCCCGTTGAGCGCGCGCTCCGTGTGCTGCGGGAAATCGCGCGGCATCGACTGATTGGTCGGCGAGACGCCCTGCAATACTACGGCGCGGACGTGTCGCGGATAACGCTTGAGATAGACCTGCGCGGCGCGCGTGCCGTAAGAGCCGCCGCTGATATTAATTTGCTCGTAGCCGAGCGCGGCGCGCACTTCGTCCAGATCGTCCATCGCGATGGGCGTCGTGTAGAGCCTGAGATCGGCTTTAGGCTCTAACTGCTCCCGGCACTTGCGCACGTCTTCGAGCGGAAAGTAGAAGCCCAGATAGCTGGCGGGGTCGGAGGGGTTAAAAAAGTCGCAGTTGAGCGGGTTGGAGCCCCCGGTGCCGCGCTGATCTACGAAGACGAGATCGCGGCGCTCTCGAATCTTCGCAAAGTCATGCGCGACATAAGGCGCATCCTCCGTTGCGGAAGAACCGGGGCCGCCCGGTATGTAGAATAAAGGGTCGGCCGCCTTGTCCCGCCCCGTGGCCGGGAAGACGACGATCTTGAGCTTGATCTTCCGCCCGCTTCGCGCGGCGCGGTTCTCGAAGACTTCATACGTCCCACAGCGCGTCTTCTCCTTCACCCCCTCCCTCATGCCGGGCAGATCGCAAGGCTGGAGCGAGATGGAAGCAACGGGCGCAACCCTCGTCTGCCGCGCGCTCTTTTCCTGCGACCCGCCGAGCGCGAATGACAACGTGCCGCAGGCGAGCGCGCAAGCGATGAGAAACCGGCGATGTATGAACATAAATCTCTCTCAAGATCGGCGAAGTGGAAGACGAAGAGACTACTTTAAGTCTGTCGCAGTAGAATGCGACTCTCTCGGGAAATCACCTTACGCATCTTACCGTAGACCACCGCCCGTAAATTATTCCGGCTCTCAACTATGCGCAGGCAACTGGCGCACGAATTAACCGGGCGGGACATAGCGCAACCGGGCATTCAATTACTGCCGTTGAAGGCGACGCTATTCCCGCTCCGGTCGAACGTGTTGTTAGATGCAGGGCAACATCAGGCATGCTACAGCGTCGCCAATTTTACAGCCGGGTTACGCCTTGTACATGGTTTACGTCTCCCCGAAAATTCCGGGCGGCTCCGCTGTCTGCCGCAATCGTTCGTCGTGTCCCGGCTCTCGTTCGAGCTTCCCATTTCATCCAAACCACACCTCAACGATAACTCCATTATCATTCGTCTCGATGTTTACGCGGTCGGGTCTCCAATCCATCGTCAGCGGGTCGCCGGTCTTGTAGACGCGAAGCGGGTGGCCGACGAGTTCTTTGATGGTGGTCGGATTCCCACTCGTGAGCTTGCCTATTATTTGGCCGATGTTCGCTTCGGCCCCCCTGGCCGTCGCGGGCGGACACGGCTCAAAGCCTTGCCTGCCCATGATTCCACGGTCGAGGATAAACCAGCCTTCCGCGGTAATCTCATAAGCGTTGGTGCTCCCGGTCGGCATGCCGCAAAGCTGAACCATAATCTGGGAACGCTTCTCCATATTGAGAATGTTGTTTTCTCCGATGAGCGTAGCGAGTTGCTTTCGCATCTCCTCCAACGTGATCTCCTTCGAGTCCTCATCACATTGAATCGTACCGTCGAATTTGCATACCCATACGTTTGCCATCTCGACTCTCCTTGTTATTTTGTGGGGTTTTCGCGCCACCTCGCAAGATCGGCGATCTGTGAGGCGCGGCGCTGAAGTTAAAAGCGGCGCGCAGTATATCTCCGGCCGAAACCGGATGTAAAGAATTTGATTCGGGCTAGGGAAGAGGTGCCGGGGCTATGTCTGGTCGGGTTGAATGAGTTGTCAGGTCGTGCCGTTTACGCTCAGTCCGCGATCTCTTTTGACCAGATGATGGAGTAGCGCCAGAACAGGTGTCTGCTGACCACCGCGCCCGGCAGGATGTCCGCGCAAACCCGCCTGATCTGCGGCAGCGTGAGGTATGTATCTGTTTTCCCATGCGCGTTATATGCCTCGCGCACTTCTCTCGGCGGTCTCGGCTTCCCGGTTTTTATCAGCCCAAGAAATAAGGTCGCAGGATAAGCGACGCCATCAAAAAGCAGGTCGGTTAAGTTGGAACGTCGGTATAGGTCGAGGCAAACGAATATGCCTCCGGGCTTCAAAGCTTTTCTTATTTTTCTCAGGACGGGTTCAATCGGTAAGTGATGGAGCGTGGTGAGCGTCGCAATACAATCAAATTGATTATCCGGGAACTGATATGCCATCACATCGTCCTCGACGAAATCAACGTTCGGATAAAGTTTTGAGCGTTCCCGCGCAAGCCGGATCATCTGAGGAGATAAATCCATGGCGATAACGCTTTCGGCACGCGCGGCAAGCAGGCGGGAGAATTCCCCCGCGCCGCAACCGATTTCAAGAATTCGGCGGCATCGTTGCGGAATGTGGTCTATCAAATATCCGTGATAATGCGCGTTATGATTCCAGTTGTCGTCGTCGGAGAGCAGGGCGATCCGGTCGAAATCAGCTCGGATTGATTCCGGCGTCTGTCTTGAACGGCTCATCGTCTTTTTGTCTTCCGGCACGATGCCCCGGCGATGTGACGCAAGGCATCACCCTACCGCTACGACCTTTGATGTCGAGAGCCGGACTGACTAGCGGGTCGGGCTGCATCCGGCGGTCAGGCGCGGCTTTCCGGTAGTTCTCACCTGAACCCCCATTTCCTTAACAGGCGATCCCGACGACATGCCGCCAGCGGTCGCGCGCGGGCGCTTTTGATCTCTATCACGCGATGGGTCTCACGGTTGACCCGCAAACGCAGGCACGCGCACCCGTGGCCGTAGTGCACGTTCGTCTCTACCCATTGCCTCGGCCCAAAGGTCGGCCAGTCGCCCTCGGCTTGATACCCGCCCTGCACCCCGATGATCCACTCGTCGTCGCGGTCGTGCAACGAAGCGTTGCCGGGCGTGGGATTACTGAACCAGCCGCAGCGCGTCTCAAGCTGAGAGACCGCGGGGGCGTCAGGCGTTGCAGGTCGCCCGCTCACTAAGGCGACAGCGGCAAACAGCAGGCAACCGACGATCAACAAACGGGATTTCACGAGTCTCTTATTCATAATTTCTATACGTTAACAGGTAAGCGGCCGATGCACGAGTTGACCTGCAAGCAGGCACAGGCGACAACTTACGATGCGCGTCAGCACGTTTCTCGCGGTCGCGCGACCGACTGTTAGAGGCGGACGTGGTAGAGATGGCGACTGCGCCGCCCCCTATCCCAGTCGGCGTAGCGGCTCGCTTCGCTGTGGCGGTAGTGGTAGAGGCGCAGGTTCCCTTCTCTTTCAAACGCGGGCTTGAGTTCCTCAAGGACGGCGAGTTTCTTTCGCCAGTGCTCGGCTTCGGGTTCGGTTAAATCGAAATAGGTAAACTTCAAATGATGCTTTTTCAGGAGCGTCGCCAGAGAGGTGTTTTCGGGCAGGAGATTGGCGCGCTCGGCCGGGTAGTTGATCCATTCGGTGTAGAACAATCCCATTTGTCCCGTGGGCTTGAGCGCCGACGTGAGTTGCCGCAAGGTCTCTTCCAGATCGTCCACGTAATAGAGGGTGTCTATGGCGATTGCCGAGTCGAAGGTTCGAGGCTCGAAGTCGAGCCGGTTCATATTCCCGACCTGGAAAGTTAAGCGCTCTTTCTTCGACGCCGTCCGCGCGCGGGCTTGCCGAATTGCCTCCGCCGAAATATCCACGCCGGTGAAGAATGCGCCGGTCAGATCGTGCAGGTATTCCGTGATGCGGCCGTTGCCGCAGCCGATGTCGAGCACGCGATCCGCTTCAGTGAGGTGCAGGACTTCCAGCAATTTGTCCAACTGCGAGACATCGGCCAGCCCGTGCTGGCAAAGATTCTTTCCGTAAACCCGCTCGCAAAAGAGCGCGTGGGCGTCGCTCTGCTCGGCGTCGCTGAAAAAGTTGTCGTATTCGTACAGCCACAGGGGGTGGCCGACTTCCAGAGCCTTTCTCGCCGCGCTCCCCTTGCCGGTCAGCGAAAACTCTCCCGCGCGCTCCGATAGATAACCGTCCGAGACCAGACTCCGGTACGCGGCAGACCAGTCAACGAGGTATTTCCCGATCCACACACGCCCGAACGCTTCGAGGTTTTCGCGGCTCAATTTGCTTCCGGCGTCCATCCCTGCCATCAAGCCGTAACGACTCCTGAGCCACCCGGCCGCAATCAACAACTGCTTCTCGGCCTCGGTTAATTCCCTCGACAAGCTGCCTTCGGAATCATTCATCATCTCTTCGCGCACGCGAACGCCGCCGGGCGATACGGTTCGGATCGCACGCTAACCCGAATGAGCGGCCGACAGATACCTGTCGCGTAGAATTCCCACGTGATGCAACTCGTGCCCCGCGATCATGTAGGCAAGGGCGCGCACGCTCACTTCGTTCTCGCTCGCCACGCCCCGGCGCATCCACGCTTCCGCGTCCAGATGCTTGAACAGAAAAATCGTCGCGCGCCTGACGCTCTCGAACTCGGCGGCGAGCGCGCCGAGCGAACAGGCGTCGAACGAGGCGTTCTGGATGTAATCGTCCTGCTCGAAACCGGAGAGGGGCGTCCGGTCGTTGCGGGCAAAGCGGAGAGCGCGATAAGCGAAGATTCTCTCCCCGTCTATCACGTGCCCCAGAAGTTCCTTCATGCTCCACTTCCCGGCGGCGTAGCGGAATCCGGCCTGCGATTCGGGCACACTCCCGAGCAGCGCGAGCGTTACGGATAATTGATCGCTTAACGCCGCGAGTATGTCGTCGCCCGCGACGAGCGAGACGTATTTACCGTAATAGGGCGCGTATTCCGTCGCCTCCGGCCTGTTAGTTAAAGTCGTCATATAAGATTTAGCCTTTCAGTCCAGCAATTCCCGCACGAGGGGAACATATCGCACAAGGTATGCCGCAAGCACAACAAGAATTATCTCGACCACACAGAGCAATATCAACAGCAAAGGCGTCGCCACAATTATGCCCAGACCGGGCAGGGCCATGGAACTTGCGCCCTTCATCCAGAAACCCAGCACGCCGATTATCGCCACCAATACCACGCCGGCTATTAATATCAACAATATCAATAAAAGGTTCGACATTTTCGACTCTCCGGTTTTATTCGACGCTCGCACGTTGCCCGACTCGACCTGCGCGGCGACCTCATGCCCTGACAGCTTAGCAAATTCCCGGCGGCGCAGGACAATGTTTATAACCGCCGTGCGCAAGGTGCGCCGTCGCGGTTAGATGCGGCGCGTCGGAGTTGAACGGGCGCGTGTGCGGCATCGGGTTTTGGCGCGTGTGGCGTAGACCAGGCGTTGTCTGTTGAATATAATCTTGCCGCATCCCCACAACAGTTTTAATGGCGCACGGGCGCGTCGGCAATCTCAAGGTTAAGGACGGAAGGGTCAATATGATTTTATTCAAACGGAAATGTTTGCTGGTAGCTGTCGCCGTGTTTATGTCGGCGACTTTCGCGTCGCAGGCGAGCGCGGGTCAGGAAAAGTCTGAGAAGAAGAAAGGGATGCCCGCGGGGACGCCGGTGCTGTGGCAGGAGCCGCGCGACATCTCTTCGCGCGACCTGTTTCTGGGGCCGGGCGGGGCGCGCATGAGGCCGAACGTGAGGCGGCTCACCTTCATCAAAGAGGAGAAGGGCGGGTGGTCGAAGAAGTATCGCGTGAGGGACGCGTCGGGGCGGGTGTGGGTGGCGAAGGTGGGCAAGGAGGCGCAGTCCGAGACGGCTTCCACGCGCCTGCTCTGGGCTGCCGGGTACATGACGGAGATCACCTATCTCGTCCCGCGCGTGAACATCCCCGGCAAGGGCACGTTTGAGAACGTGAGGTTCGAGGCGCGTCCCGCGAACATCGAGCGCGAGGGCGCGTGGAAATGGGAGGAGAATCCGTTCGTCGGCACGCGCGAGTTGCAGGGGTTGAAGGTGTTGATGGTGCTCCTGAACAACTGGGACACGAAGGACGAGAACAACGTCCTCTTGGCCGTGCCCGCGCAGCAGGGCGGCACGGAACTTCGCTACGCCATCAGCGACCTCGGCGCGACGCTCGGCGACACCGGCAAGTGGCCGCTGCTCTGGCGTTTCACGCGCAGCCGCAACGACCCGAAAGGCTTTCGCGGCGACAAGCTCATTGACGAGATCAAAGACGACGGGCGGGTTGATTTCGAGTTCTCCGGCAAGAAGCGCGGCATGTTCAACGACATCACGGTGGAGCAGGCGCAATGGATCGGCCACCTGCTCTCGCGCCTGAGCGATCGGCAGATCGCCGACGCATTTCGCGCCGCCAACTATAACCGCGTCGAGGTGCGCTCGCTCGCCCGCTCCGTGCGCGCGCGCATCAACGAACTGGCGAGTCTCCGGCGAGGCATGACCGTTTCGCCATAGCCTGCCGGACAATAGCCTAAACCGGAGGGAGTCTGACAAAATTGCAGGGGGCGGCCGATATCATGTCGGCCGCCCCCTATAGTTATTCCGGGTTGGTGCTCTAGGGCTTCGTCGGATTCCCCGGCCGGGTCGGAGAAACCGTCAAGTCGGAAGTGTTCAAAGTCGCCGGTTTCGCAGTCGCCGGTTTCTTCGCCTGCATCGTCAGCACGCCCGAGTCCACGGTCTCGCCGGTGCGCGAGATAACCTGAAAGTGCAACTCTTCGCCCGCGATTTCGAGCAGCATGAACGACATGTCCGTGTCGAACGCCTTTTCCGTCAGGGGCGATCCCTTCTTCACGTCGCCCGGCCGGAGTTTGCCGCCCGCGCCGGAGATGAAATAGTAGATGCCCTTCTGCGGTTTAACGCGCTCGTAGAAGTGTTCGTGCCCGGCGAAGACCGCGTTGACGCCGTACTTCAAAAAGATCGGTTCGACCACCTGCCGCAAGTCCGAAGACGAGCCGTGCTTGCCGCCCGAAGAATAGGGCGGGTGGTGCATAAAAACGATCTTCCACTCGGACGTGTCCTTCGACAGTTCTTCCTCCATCCACTTCAACTGCCGCTTGTCCATGTAGTTGCTGTTCAGCGAATAGAAAGCGACGTTGCCGCGCGCGAAACGATAAAACTCCTCGCCGTTCATGTTGAAGAAATCGTAGAAGCGTTGGTTCGACTCGTCGTGGTTGCCGAGCGTGGCGTAGAACTTCACCTTCTCGTCCAGCAGCTGCTTGTAGACGTTCTCGAACTTCGCCTTGAAGTCCTCGGGCTTCTCGCCGCCGTACATGTTGTCGCCCATCATCAGAACGAAATCGTAGGGGAAGGCTTGCCGGTAACGCAGCATCACTTTCGCCAGTTCGTGCTGCTGCTCCGTGCCCGTGCCCGTGTCGCCGATGGCGAGGAAACGCACGGAGCCTTCCTTTAAGGGCAGCATGAGTTTCACGGGCGCAAGCGTCGCCGGCGTGACCGTCGCCACGCGTTCGCCCGTCGCGCGGGCGGGGGCGGTAGTTTGCGCGAGCGCGTTTCCGAGGAGGCCGCCCAGGACGAGCGCGGCAAATGTGAATAGCGACGTAATAGTTCGTTTCATTATTTATCCTCCCGCGCGCCAAGCTTAAGGCAGCGCGTTGAGCATGTAATCGACGATGAGACCGTTTTCGCGATCAACGAGGAGCATGTTGCGGCCGACGAAGCGATACCTCACCTGCTTCGGCAGTTGCGGGAGTTTCATCAGCAGCGTGGGCGACATCTCGACCAACTCTTTGCTCTCCGGGTAAGTGTAATTGACCCTGAGCGGGACGCCTTTGTTGTCCGCCTCCAACACCGCCTGGCGCAACTCCACCAGCTCCCTCCCCTTATACTCGCTTTTGATCGTCTTACGGATGAAGGCCGCGATGCCCGGCGTGAACAACTCGCCGCGCTTCGCTCCGGCGCGCGCAGCGCGCACGCGCGCCTCAAACTCGGTCTTGTGCGCCTGTATCTGTTCGGGCGTGCTCTCCTTAGCGAGTTTCGGCATCTTCAACTCTATCGCCTCGCGCATCTTGGTGTAGTCCTTCACGCGCTCCCGAAAATCAACCACCAGCCGCCTATCTTTGACCGACAGACTTTCCAACGGATCAGGCTGCTGCGCGACAGTTTCCTGCGCGGGAGTTTCCTGCGCGCTCGATGTAACGGGGGCGCACATCAGGCCGAACATGACCAACACGCCTAACACGAAACCGGTCGTTCTGTTCATTTTGTGTTTCATTTGTCTCTGATTAAAGGCAAACACGATGCCAGCCGCGAGCCGCGCCCGGCTTCGATTTCCCGACCCTGTTTAGACTTAAGGAATACAGGCAGTTACGATTACGAGGGGCGAAGACGCGTTGCCTGCGACCGACACGAAACGCCTGGAGAGCCATTCAGAGGTGAGACACCTTATGGCTTGTTTGTCCTATGTTGATACAAGATGCGATGCTCTGCGCCGTTAGGATTTCGACCCGTCGCCCGGCGCGTGTTCGCGTATGAAGGAGGCGGCTTGTCGCAGGGCGGCACGCGCTTCGGGCACGAGGCCGTCGAGCATCTGCCAGCCGTGGGGCAAGTCTTCGTAAATTTCCAGACGGCTCGCGCCGCCCGCCACCCGAATCTTGTCATGCATGCCGCGCGCGTCGTCGAGCAGTAACTCGGTCGAGCCTACTTGCAGCAGGAGCGGCGGCAAGCCACGGAAGTCTCCCGCGTGCGCGGGCGAGGCGTAAGGGTCGCGCGGCGACGCGCCCTCGGGCAGGTAGGCGGCGGCGAACTCCGCGATATTCTCCGTGCGAAACATCGCGCAGAGACCGTCGTTGGCGCGGACGCTCGCGCCCGTGCCCGCCAGATCAGTCCACGGCGAGAAGCACACTGCACAGGCGGGCGGCGCAAGTCCCGCGTCGCGCACGCGCAGCAGACAGCTGAGCACGAGACCGCCCCCGGCCGAATCCCCGGCCACGCAGATCGCGCTTGCGGGCGTGCCCTGCGCCAGTAGCCACTCGTAGGCAGCCACGGCGTCTTCGAGCGCAGCCGGGTAACGATGTTCGGGCGCGAGGCGGTAGTCGAGACTGAAGACGCGCCGGGAGGTGAGCTGTGCGAGAGCGGCCGTGACGGGGCGTTGCGTCAAGGCCGAGCCGGAGACGTAGCCGCCCCCGTGCAGGTAGAAGATGACGCCGTGGCCTTCGCCCGCGCCCGCCGGTTCAAGCCACTCGCCGCGCACGCCGCCGTCGTTCACGGGGCGCACGCGCAAGCCGCGCGTCCGTAGCCATTGATACGGCCACGGCGCGCCGAAGATAAGACGGGCGCGACGCGCGACCCCGGCCGCATCCCTGCCCCAGCGTCTTCGCCTGACGAACAGGCGGATGCTCGCGCTGAGGGCGCGCGCCTGCCAACTCGGACTCGTCAACTGCCGGTTCGCCGAATCCGGCGCGTCGGGAAATTCTTTCTCCATATAAACTTCTATACGTCGCCGGAGAGCAGGCGGCCTCGGAAATTTTATTCACTCTCTGGCGCGCGCCGCCGGATGCGTCTACAATGTGCGGCATCACTACGAACCCTGGAAATTCTCATCACCGAATTTACACGGAAGCGCGTCGCACGTTCGAACAAACGCCCGCGCGCCGTCTTCAACCCTGAATCGTGCCGGGAGACTCTATGAACTCGATCAAACTCATCTCCGCCCGCGTCGTATTTTACGCCTGCCTGCTTACGGTCGCCTTCGTTTGTCCGTCGTCGGCGCAGGAGAAGTTCGACGTAAAGGCCAATTACCAGAAGCGCGAATATCGCATCCCTATGCGCGACGGCGTAAAGCTCTTCACTTCCGTGTACGTGCCGAAGGACACCTCGCGCACTTACCCCATCATGTTCAGCCGCACGCCTTATACCGTCTCGCCTTACGGCGAAGACAAGTACATGGAGAATCTGGGGCCGTCCGCGCACTTCATGCGCGAGGGCTACATCTTCGTCTACCAGGACGTGCGCGGTAAGTTCATGTCCGAGGGCGAGTACGTTAACGTGCGCCCGCACAAGCCGCAAAAGAGCGGTGCGACCGACATAGACGAGAGCACGGACACCTACGACACCATCGAATGGCTCGTCAGGAACATCCCGAATCACAACGGGCGCGTCGGCATGTGGGGCATCTCCTACCCCGGCTTCTACACTTCGATGGGGCTGCTCGGCGCGCACCCCGCGCTCCGCGCCGCCTCGCCGCAAGCGCCCATCGCCGACTGGTTCATCGGCGACGACTGGCATCATAACGGCACGCTCTTTCTCGCACACACGATTCCCTTCTTCTCGTCCTTCGGCCTGCACCGGCCGCAGCCGACGACCGAATGGGCGCCGCCCGGTTATAAATACGGCACGCCCGACGGCTACAAGTTCTTCCTCGAAATGGGCGCGCTACCCAATGCCAACGAGAAGTATTACAAGGGTCAGATCGCCTTCTGGAACGAGATGATGGCGCACCCGAACTATGACGACTACTGGAAGGCGCGCAACGTGCCGCAGCACTTGAAGGGCATCCGGCCGGCCGTGATGACCGTCGGCGGATGGTTCGACGCCGAAGACCTCTACGGCGCGCTCAAAACCTACGAGGCCATCGAACGCAAAAACCCCGGAATCTCGAACATGCTCGTCATGGGGCCGTGGCTGCACGGCGGTTGGGCGGGCATGGAGGGCGACACGCTCGGCGACATCAACTTCGGCGAGAAGACCGGCGTTTTTTATCGTGAGAAGATCGAGTTCCCGTTCTTCCAGTGCGTGCTGAAAGACCGTTCCTGCGACGAGCGTCTGCCGGAGGCTTACGTCTTCGAGACCGGCTCGAACCGCTGGCGCAAGTTCGACGCGTGGCCGCCGAAGGAGGCGAAAGAGACCTCCATCTATCTGGACGCGGGCGGCCGCCTCTCCTTCAACGCCCCGGCCGCGAGCGTTCCGGCGCGCGCCTTTGACGAATACATGAGCGATCCGTGGCGACCCGTGCCGCACATCAATCGCATCGCCCTCGGCATGACGGGCGACTACATGATTCAGGATCAGCGTTTCGCCTCGCGCCGCCCCGACGTGCTGGTCTACCAGACCGAACCGCTCGCGCGCGACATCACGCTCGCCGGCCCCGTCACCGCCAGCCTCACAGTTTCCAGCACCGGCACGGATTCCGATTTCATCGTCAAACTCATAGACGTGTTCCCGGACGACACGCCCGACCCCAACCCGAACCCGAAGGGGGTACGTATGGGCGGCTACCAGATGCTCGTGCGTGGCGAGCCGATGCGGGCGCGCTTCCGCAACAGTTGGGAGCGACCCGAGGCGCTCGTGCCGAACCAGCCGACCAAAGTCGGGTTCGTGATGCCCGACACGAGCCACACCTTCCGCAAAGGCCACCGCATCATGGTGCAGGTGCAGAGCAGTTGGTTTCCGCTCGTTGACCGCAACCCGCAGAAGTTCGTCAACATCTATCAGGCGCGCGACTCCGACTTCCAGCGGGCGACGCAGCGCGTCTATCGCGCCGGACGGACGGCTTCGCATCTGAAGCTGACGGTGCTGCCGTAAACCAAACGCGGAAGTAGGAAGGCGGAACGATGAAGTAAAGACAAGTTGCTTTTACTTCATCGTTCCGCCTTCCTACTTCCGCGTTTTTCTACCACGGCACGCAGACGCAGTTGCGGCAATTCGGCAGCAGGCGGTAGAGAACTTCGTAGGCGAGCGTGTAGGATTCGGGCGCGCGTAAAAGCGGGTCGTCGTGCCCGGACTGCGCCCCGACCAACTGCGCCACGCGCGGGGCGACGTGTACATACCAATACTTGTTCGCGCAGAAAGAGTTTCCGCCCTCGTCGCGCACCGCCGACAACTCGTGCTGCAATTCGGCGAGCGCGGGTTCTCGCTCCACGAGCGTCTCCCACGTGATGACGGGCGCGAGATAGCTCACTGCCCCCGCGGCAGATGGACGCGGCGCGGCGTGATCTGATCGCGCGCCGGAACCGTTGGAGTTTCCCCCCGCCCCGCTGCCGTCGTCTCCTGCGCGGTGGGCGGGGCTTCCGACTTTTTTACGTCGTCCGCATCGCCGTTCGCCGCCCCTCCTCCCTTCCTCCGCTCGTGCAGTACGCGCGAACTGTAAACCTCGACTTCGTGCTGGCTCAGTTCTTCCACCTGATTGACGAAGGCCGAGAAGGCCGCCGCGTGGTTTTCGTAGTGGCGGTAGTGGCCGCTCAGTTGCAGGAATCGCCAGCCCTCGGTTTGCAGCCGCTCGAGATTCTGCTCCGTGTCGCGCCAACGCTGCCCGTAGTTGAACAAATGCTCGATGACGACGCTGCCCGAAACCAGGAGCGTAACCAAGATCGTCAGGTAACGCACGGGCGCGGCCCAGGTGCCGAGGCGCGCCTCGTCGAAACCGACGCTGACGAGCATCAGGATGACGAGGCAGCCGAGCGCGGTCGCCAGGCGCAGGATTTGATATTTCTTGAGCGCGCGCTGCAACTCGTAATCCAGACGCAAGACCTGTTGCAGCCAGCGCGAGCGCACGAAGCCCTTCTGCAAATTCGACAGGCTCAAATCCTTCGACTCGATGAGCGCGCCCAAATCTTCGCTGAGCCACGCGCGATAGCCCGCGCCCCGATACCTCGCCGGTAAGGCCATATAAAAACTCCTCTGATGGGTTAAATAGGATTCTCCGCCGTCAGGCTCCCGGCGAGCGTTCATCATGCGCGCGCGAAAGTCCGTTAACAGTAAAACGCGTCTTCCAACTCAAATTGAGAGGAAGAGAATA
>DATCWB010000439.1:0-19563 GCA_036566625.1 Pyrinomonadaceae bacterium | reverse complement strand
AGAGAGCAGCATCGGCGGCGGCGGCGCGACGGGCAGTGGAGGCGGAGGCGGCGGGCAAAGCGGCGGCAAGAAAGTGATCGGCTTCTCGCAGATGGAGATGGACGGGCCGTGGCGCATCGCCGAGACCGAGAGCATCAAGGGGGAGGCGGCGAAGCGACCCGACAGGTACGACCTGCGCGTGACGGTGGCGCAGGGCGACACGGCCAAGCAGGCCGCGAACGTCGAAGACCTCGTCGCGCAGCGCGTCGATGCCATCTTCCTCGCGCCGCGCGAAAAAGTGGGGTTCGAGCAGTCTCTGGAAACGGCGAAGGCGGCCGGCATTCCCATCATACTCGTTGACCGGGAGGCCAACGGCACAGCGGGCCAAGACTTCGTGACGGTGCTCAAATCGGACTTCGTCAAGCAGGGACAGCGCGCGGCCGAATGGCTCGCCAAAGCCTCGAACGGCAAGGCCAACATCGTCGAGTTGAGGGGCACGAGCGGGGCGTCCGTCACCGACGACCGGGGCGAGGGGTTCAGGCAGGAACTCGCCAAGCACCCGGAGATGAAGATCATCCACGAGCAGACCGGCAACTTCAATCGCGCCATCGCGCGCGACGTGATGCAGAACATCATCCAGGCGCGCCGCAACGAGATCACGGCCGTCTACGCGCACAACGACGAGATGGCGCTCGGCGCAATTCAGGCGCTCGAAGCCGCCGGGATGAAGCCGGGCACGGACGTTTTGATCGTCTCTGTTGACGGGCAGAAGAGCGCGCTGCAAGCCATTCTCGACGGCAAGATGAACGTGACCATCGAATCCAACCCGCGCTTCGGCCCGCTCGCCTTCGCCACACTCGAAAAATTCTGGGCGGGGGAAAAAGTGCCGCCCGTCGTCGGCATCGAAGACCGCCTCTTCGACAAGACGAACGCGGCGCAGTTTTTAAACGAAGCGTATTAGAAGTTTCAAGTTTCAAGTTTCAGGTTCAAGACAAAGAACCTCGAATCTCAAACTTGAAACTTGAAACCTGAAACTTGAAACCCGTTCCTGAAACCTTATGAGTACGAACGAGCCAGTCCTCCGCATGGAGGGGATCACGAAAATCTTTTCGGGCGTGACCGCGCTCGCAAACGTCTCGCTTGAGTTGGAGCGCGGCGAGGTGCACGCGCTCGTGGGCGAGAACGGCGCGGGGAAGTCCACGCTGATCAAGATCATGACGGGCGCGTACACGCGCGACGGCGGGCAGATGTTTTTGGAAGGCCGTCCCGTGGACTTTCGCACGCCGGAAGACGCGCAAGAGCAGGGCGTGGTCGCCGTCTATCAGGAAGTGAACCTGCTCACCTTTCGCACGGTGGCCGAAAACATCTACCTCGGGCGCGAGCCGCGCCGCTTCGGTCTCATCGACTGGAAGCGTATGAACGCCGACGCCGACGCGCTGCTCAAACGTCTCGGCCTGGAGATAGACCCGCGCGCGCCGCTTGGGAGCCTGAACATCGCGCTCAGGCAGATGGTGGCGATTGCGCGCGGCGTCTCGTTCGACGCGAAGGTGGTCGTCCTCGACGAGCCGACGAGTTCCCTGACGGAACACGAGGTGCAAATCCTCTACGACGTGATCAGGCGACTCAAAGCCGAAGGGACGGCCGTCGTCTACATCAGCCATCGCTTCGACGAGTTGTACACGGTCTGCGACCGCGTCACGATTTTGCGCGACGGGCGATTCGTCGCCACGCGCCCGCTCGCCGGATTGGAGAAGATCGATCTCGTCTGCCTTATGCTCGGCAAGAAGCGCGAGGAATTGCGGCAGGGCACGACCGCCTTCCGGCACGCGGGCACGCCGGCGGGAGAGACGCCGCTCATGAGCGCGGAGAATTTGAAGCGCGGCCGGAAACTGAACGACGTGACGGTGGAAGTGGCGCGCGGCGAGATCGTCGGCATGGCCGGTTTGCTCGGTTCGGGGCGGACGGAGACAGCGCGCGCGATCTTCGGCGCGGACAATGTCGAAGGCGGCGAGGTGCGTCTGGAAGGAAAGACCATCAGGCGCGGCTCTGTGAACGAGGCGATTGATTCCGGCATCGCGTTTCTCACGGAAGACCGCAAGGCCGAAGGGATCATTCCCGAACTCTCCGTGCGCGAGAATTTGACGCTCGCCGCGCTGCCCGCGCTCTCGACGATGGGCGTCGTCTCGCGCGCGCGCCAGGCCGAGATCGTGGACAAGTTCATGAAGCGGCTCGGCATCAAAGCCGCCAACGCCGATCAGAAAATCCGCGAATTGTCGGGCGGCAACCAGCAGAAAGTTCTGCTCGCGCGCTGGCTCTGCAAGAATCCGAAGTTTCTCATCCTCGACGAGCCGACGCGCGGCATAGACATCGGCGCGAAGGGCGAGATTCAGGCGCTCGTGGGCGAACTGGCGGAGAGCGGCCTCGGCGTCCTGATGATCTCTTCGGAGTTGGAGGAATTGGTCGAAGGCAGTTCGCGCGTCGTCGTGATGCGCGACGGCCAGCGCGTGGGTGAACTGCGCGGCGACGAAATCTCGCAGGACAACATCATCCGCGCGATGGCCGAAGGCGCGACCAGCGAGGCGACCGCCGCTTCGACCGCCACCACGCACGTCACCGACACCAAGCCGCACGCCGCCACACCACCCGCCGACCCGCCCTCGGAAGGAGCCTAGAGAGAGATGCAGAACGCCACCCCCGTCAACAGCGCGGGCGCGAGAGGAGCGGGAGCGCGCTCGATCCTCGCCGACTACGGCCCGACTTACGGCGCGCTCGCCGCGCTCGTCCTGCTCGTCTTAGCAAATGCCCTGCTCACGCCGAACTTCGCCGACGTGAACAATTTTCGCAACATCCTCCTGCAAGTCGCGCCCACGGTGCTCGTCGCCGTCGGCATGACGCTCGTCATTGCGACGGGCGGAATCGATCTTTCGGTCGGCTCGGTGATGGCGATTGCCGCCGCGCTCGCCGCGACGAATCTCGAACGCGGCCTCGTGCCCGCGGTGCTCTTAGGACTCGTTGCCGCGCTCGCCGTCGGCTTCCTCAACGGCGCGCTCATCTCCGGTTTTCGCATCCAGCCGATCATCGTGACGCTCGCGCTGCTCATCACCGGGCGCGGCGTGGCGCAGGTCATCAGTCGCGGCGGGCAGATCATTTTGATCGACGACCGGAATTTCATGTCGCTCGGCAAAGGCTTCGTCGGGCCGGTGCCGATGTCTGTGGTCGTGATGCTGCTGGTCGTCGCCGTCGCGATCTTCGTGATGCGCGCGACGAGTTTCGGCCGCTACGTGGTCGCCGTCGGGGGGAACGAAGCGGCGGCGCGGCTCGCCGGGATCAAAGTCCACCGGACGAAGATCATGGTCTACGCGCTGAGCGGCCTGCTCGCCGGCATGGCCGGACTCATCGAAGCGGCGAAGGCCGAGGCGAGCGACGGGACGAAGGTCGGCCTCTACATCGAACTCGACGCCATCGCGGCCGTGGTCGTCGGCGGCACGCCGCTGACGGGCGGGCGCGCCACGGTCGTCGGTACGCTCATCGGCGCGCTCATCATGCAGGTCATCACCACGAGTTTCAACATGCTCGGCATCGGCTTCGCGTGGTCGCTCGTCCTCAAGGCGGCCATCATCCTCGTCGCCGTGTACATTCAACGCCCCAGAGTGGCATGACCCCTTTACGAATGAAAAAACAACCCGGTGCATCCGTCATGATGGTCGTGCTCGTCGCGCTCGCGCTCGTCGCGCCCGCCGTTCGCGCGCAAGGAGGGGCGAAGGGGGCGGTCGAGAGCGGCAGGCGTTACCCGCGTCTCGTGATTCGCAACGCGACGGTGATTGACGGCAACGGGACTCCCGCTTCGGGGCCGTTCGACATCGTGGTCGAGAACGACACGATTGCGGAAGTGGTCGCACTCGATCCCGTCACGGTCAAGAGCGGGACGGCGCGGCGTCCGGCGGGCGACGTGGAGATCGATGCGACGGGCAAGTACGTGATGCCCGGCCTCATCAACGCGCACGGGCACGTGCAGGAGGAGCGCGGGGGCGTCGCGCAACCGCTCGACTACGAGTTGAAACTGTGGCTCGCGTGCGGCATCACGACGGTGCGCGACCTGGGCAGCAACACGGCGAAGACGCTCGCGCTCAGGCGTGCGAGCGCGGCGGGCGAAGTGGCCGCGCCTCGCCTGTTCGTCTACGCAGTTTACGCGGCGGGCGGCGCGCCGAAGAGTACGGAAGCCGCGCGCCAGCGCGTGCGGGATTTGAAGGCGCAGGGCGTGGACGGCCTGAAGATGTTCGCCATGGATCGCGACCTGATGGCGGCGGCGTGGGACGAGGCGCGCAAACAGGGCTTGCGCATCGCGCATCACGCGGCCATCGCCGAGACGAACGCGTGGGATGACATACGCTTCGGCACAACCTCAATCGAGCACTGGTACGGCATCCCCGACGCCGCGATTGAAGGAGGCGTGCAGAATTTCCCGCCCGCTTACAATTACAACAACGAGGTGGATCGGTTTCGTTACGCAGGTCGCCTGTGGCGCGAGGCGAACTGGGACAGGTTGATGAAGGTGCTCGACGGGATGGTCGAGGCGCGCGTGGCATGGGACACGACGCTCGTCATCTACGAGGCCAGCCGCGACCTGCAACGCGCGCAGACGCAGCCGTGGTTCGCCGATTACCTGCACCCGACGCTCGAAGATTACTTCCGCCCCGACCCCGCGAACCACGGTTCGTATTTCATCGGCTGGACTTCGGCGGACGAGGCTTTCTGGAAAGAGAACTATCGCATCTGGATGAGGGCGCTCGTCGAGTTCGAGCGGCGCGGCGGCATCATAGGCGTGGGCGAGGATGCAGGGTTCATCTACCAGATGTACGGCTTCGGCCTGCTCAGGGAGTTGGAGTTGCATCAGGAGGCGGGCTTCCACGCGCTCAAAGTCATCCAGCACGCGACGGGCAATAACGCGAAGATTCTCGGACAGGAAGAACGTCTGGGGCGCGTGCGCGCGGGTTATGCGGCCGACCTGCTGGTGGTGAACGGCAACCCGCTCGAAAATCTAAAGGTGCTCTACCCCGTGGGCGTGGAGACGATCCGAGACGGCCGGGCGGTGCGCACCGGCGGCATCGAGTGGACGATCAAGGACGGCATCCCGTATCACGCGCCGACGATGTTCGCCGGGGTCAAAGAGATCGTGTCGAAGGCGCGCGCGGAGCGGCGGAAGAAATAGCCGAAGTTGAAGAGGGAAATTGTCGATTGGCCGGACGATTGACGTTCTCCGCAAAGGCACAGGGAGCACAAAGAAGGATTATTTGAGATTTCAAATTCGAGATCATCTATTGACGGGAGACGGAGAAACTTATGAGTCAAGCGGCGACGACGATTGACGGAGAGGGTTCGGCGGGCGGGCGATTGGCGCGGGCGCGTTTCGCAACGTTCGTGCAGCGGCAGGGCGCGCTCGTCGCGCTCGTGGCGGTCTGCGTGTTTGCCGCCGTGCGTTACGAGCGTTTCCTGACGGAAGAGAATCTGGTCAACGTTTTGCGCCAGAACAGCATGCTCGGGCTGGTCGCGCTCGGCATGACATTCGTGATCCTGACGGGCGGCATTGATCTGTCGGTCGGATCGCTGATGGCCGTGGCGGGCGTGGCGGCGGCGACGCTTGCCGGGCGGGGCGCGCTCATCGCGGTCGTCGCGGCGGTCGCGATCACGACCGCGCTCGGCCTCGTCAACGGCCTGGTCATCGCGAAGGCGCGCATCCAGCCGTTCATCGTGACGCTGGCGATGATGATCGCGGCGCGCGGCCTCGTGCTGGCTTACACGGGGGAGAAGTCTATCGGCATCGGCAAGTCGTCCGAGACGCTCACCTCTCTGGGGCGCGATTTCATCGGGCCTGTGCCCGTGCCCGTCGTGTTTCTCATCGCTGCTTTCGCGCTCGGCTGGCTCGTCCTCAATCACACGCGCTTCGGGCGGCACGTCTACGCGCTCGGCGACAACGACGAGGCGGCGCGCCTGATGGGCTTGAACACGGGGCGCGTGACCATCGGCGTCTACGCCCTGAGCGGCGCGCTGGCGGGCTTAGCGGGCGTGCTCGATGCGGCTCGCCTCGGCGCGGGGCGACCCGTGGCGGGGCAGGGCGACGAGTTGAACGCGATTGCGGCGGTCGTCGTCGGCGGCACGCTCTTGACGGGCGGGCAGGGCAGCGTCATGTCAACGCTCGTCGGCGTGCTCCTGCTCGGACTCATCTTCAACGTCTTCAACTTCGAGGGCTGGATCAGCCCCTGGTGGCAGGCGGTCTTGCGCGGGCTGTTCCTGCTCGTCGTCGTCATCGTGCAGAATCGCCTGAGCAGCCGGAAGTGAAAAAAGGGATGAGGGATGAATCAGGAAAGCATTCAAGCAATCGAGTGCCTGTCTTATTCATCCCTCATCCCTTCCTCGCTTTCCCCCGCACGCCGCATCGGTTAAAATTCGGTATGTTCTGTTTGTTTCGTCGAAAGGATAATTGACACAATGAAAGTCGCAACCCCGGCCCGATTTCTCCTCTCCCTTGTCGCGTTCATGCTGGTTGCCGCTCCGGCCGCCGTCCGCGCGCAGGACGCGCGCAGCGCGCTCACGAACTTCCCGGAGTCGCAGGCCGTGCTGTACATCAACGCGCGCCGCCTGGTCAACGAGGCCGCGCCGGCCGTCGTGCCGCCCGAGGCGCTCAATAAGGCTCTCGCCGAAACCAGGCAGTTCATAGACCTCAACGGGCTTGAATACGTGATCGCGGGCGCGCGCTTGAAGGGCGACATTTCGGCGAAACAGATGCCGGAGTTTCTGTTGATCATGCGCGGTAACTTCAGCGCGGACGCTTTGCTGTCCGGCGCGCGGATGATGGGGCAGGACATGCACACGCAGGAGACCGTCGGCACAAGAACCCTCAGCCTGTTCACTCTCAACAAGCCCGCGCCCGCCGATGGCAGCGGGCAGCAGGCTTCGAAGAAGTTTCCTATCGATCAAATCGCGGCCGTTGCGCTCGACGCCAACACTATCGCCGTTGGCATCCCGGCTTATTTGAGAGATGCGATTGAAGACGGAGGCGGGCGGCCACGGCTCAAGCCGGAACTGGTTGATCTCGCCCTGCGCGACCCGAACACGCTCGTCAGCCTGGTCTCGGACATTCCTCCCGGCATGTCGCAACACATTCGCAAGCTGGGCGCGCCCCCAAATGCCGAGATGGAGCGCATGGTTGACGCCGTGCGACAGGTGCAGTTGTCTGTGAACATGCAGCCCTCTATCTTCGGCGTGCAGTCGATCATTCGCATGGACGACGCCGAAAAAGCGTCGGCTCTGAGCGGCCTGATCAACATCGGCGTCAACTTTCTCAAGAGCGAAATCCAGAAAGATTTGCAGAAGTCCAGTAACAGCTCGAAAGCGGATCAGGCCGCCGCGCTCAGGGTTTTGGAGACGCTGACGAACGCCGCGCGCGGCAACGAGGTGGAGTTGAACCTCAGCTTCCAGCAGGCCTCGTTGGCGGAAGTGATCAAGAGGCAGTTTGCGGCCAAGAAGGCGCAGGCCGTCACCGGCGCGAATAAGGGCGCGGCGGTGAAACGCCGCCCGGCGCGTCCACGCAAGAGGTAAGACGAGTTAGATGAACAAGGGGAGCTATTCCGAAGCCGAGATCGAAAGTTTCGCCGGGGACGTGTTGCGGGACGGCTTCTGCGTCCTGCCGGAGCATTTTCCGAAAGAGACGCTTCGCGCGTGGCGCGCGGCCTTCGCCCCGCTGCTCGCCGAGCATATCGAGCGCGAAGGGCACTTGCGCAACCGCGGCCCGGCGCGCTACTACGTGACGCTCCCGTTCGACGCCCCGTTCGCAGACCCCTCCGTCTACGAAGACCCGGATGTGCTCGCCGTCGTCGAACGCCTCGCCGGTGAAGACTTCACGATGGTGCAGCTTGCGACCGATACGCCGCTCCTTGGCTCCGATTATCAGGACGTGCATCGCGACACGCCGCCGCTCTTTCCCGAAACCGGGCGCGAGACGCCGCCCTTTCAAATCGCCGTCAACTTCCCGCTCGTCGAGGTGACGCCCGAGAACGGCCCTTTCGAGGTGGCGCGCGGCACGCACATGCTGCCGAAGGCGGAAGCCCTCCGTCTCGTCGAGACGGGCGAGCGGAAATTGGAGCCGCTCCTGATGCGGCTCGGCGACGTGATGGTGCGCGACGTGCGCGCGCTGCATCGCGGCACGCCGAACCAGACGAACGAGCCGCGCCCGATGGTCGTCATCGGCTACAGCCGCCGTTGGCTGTTTCGTCCCGAAGTGACGATCCACATCCCGCGCCGCGTGCACGAGACACTCTCGGAGCGCGCCCGACGCATGCTGCGCTTCAACCCGGTCGTCGAATCGCTCGACGACCTGCCCCCGACGGAGATTTACCAGGCCTTCGCGTATTGAGACGAGAAGAACTTAACTTTGAGAGTAGGAATTTTGAGATTATGAATGAACCCGAAGACTTCTTTGAAGACATTATCGGCGAAGAAGAAGCGTATGAGGAGATGGACGAGTCGGAGGACGAAGATGACGATGCAGAGCCTTTCGAGGTGCGCACCGCCGTCATGCAGAAGAACGATCTGCTGGCGATCCTGAGTTTGAAGATCTCCTCCGAGGGCGGCCGCATCGTGCGCGTCGATCCGCGCCAGCGCGTGCCCTCCGCGCAAACCTACGAAGACGCGGAGGCCGCCACCCATTGGTTCAACCGCAGCCTCGCCACCAGCCGTCGCAACGGTTGGAACGTCGTCTACGACGGCGAGCCTTCGTTCGGATAAAACCGGCGCGGGCGCGGTAGAATCCGCCTTCGTTAAATTCAACGCAACCCGGAAGGGCTGAGATATGTTCACATATCTCAGCCCTCTTTATTTGAGAAAGAGTGCGCCGGGCGCGATGATGACGTGTGCTTGAACATCGCGCGCGGGGCGAATCCGACAGGCCGCCGCCCGGCGCTGCTCGAAGCGCGCCCGAAACGTCGAAGAAAATTGCAACTAAAAACCGCGCGTGGTTGTCTAATTCGCAGGCGCGGTCTTTTTGTCTGAAACAAACTCGCACGCGGGGCGTTTATCTACAGAGCAGCACGCCGGGCAACGAGTCTCACAAAGTTAGGCCCGGCAAAATTCCTTTCAGAGCCGGAAGCCTGACGGAGGCCATTGCGGGTGAACAGCATCAGGACGCTCATCGTTGACGACGAACCGCTGGCGCGCGAACGCATCAAGCGTTTCCTCGCGTCGGAACGGGATCTCGAACTCGTCGGCGAATGCGCGGAGGGGCGCGAGGCCGTCGCCGCCATCCGCACGCTCAAGCCCGACCTCGTTTTCCTCGACATACAGATTCCCGAACTCGACGGTTTCGGCGTCGTCAAGGCCGTCGGCGTCGCCGAGATGCCTGCCGTCATCTTCGTCACGGCCTACGACCGCTACGCTTTGCAGGCGTTCGACGTGAGTGCGCTCGACTATTTGTTGAAGCCTTACAACCGCGAACGCTTTCGCAAGGCCGTGGAGCGCGCCCGCGCCCAACTCTCGAACGGGGCGAAAGGCGAACTCAACGAACGCCTGCTCTCGCTCCTCGAAAATTTCAAGACCGAGCAGCCGCGGCATCTCGAACGACTCATGATCAAGTCTGCCGGTCGCGTCTTCTTCGTGCGCGCCGAAGAACTCGACTGGATCGAGGCGGAAGGCAACTACCTGCGCGTGCATGTGGGGCGAGAGTCGCACCTCGTGCGCGAGACCATGAACCGGCTCGCTTCCAAACTCGACCCGGACAAATTTCTGCGCATCCACCGCTCCACGCTCGTCAACATCGAACGAATCAAGGAACTGCAACCGCTGTTTAGCGGCGACTACGTGGTGATTCTGCGCGACGGCAAACAGTTGACTCTGAGCCGCAGCTACCGCGACAAAATGTTGGAGTTGTTTGAAAACTCTTCCTGAGCCACACGGCGGGGCAGTTGGTCGGGTGAGAGCGCGTGTCCGGGCGAGTGCAAAGGCCGCTCAGTTTCCTTCGCCCGCCCGGCGGGGTCTCCGGAAAATCATAAAGTTTCGTCACCCGCCACGAACCATTCAGCACCGGATTTCGCGGCTCGTCACATTTACGTTGTCCCCCGGTGCGGCGCGGTTAAACTAGCCCCCGCTATCGAGTCTGCGCCGGGAATCACGCGCCGGGGTTGCGCCGTCCCGGCTTTAGTTGACGGACGGAATCACGGACAAAATCGAGGGAATAAAGATGAAAGACGCAGCCCTGTTGGATCGCAGAGAAGACACTTTTGCGGGCGACCCGCGCGACGCCGGCGCGAAACATCTGACGCTGGACGCAAACGCGCTGCCGGGGCAAATCGAGATGCTCCAAAAGGCCGCCCTCTCTTTGTTGAAAGAGGTGCAGACCATCAGCACGCTCGAAGCGACGGACATCGTGCGCGGCATCAAGTTCTACGACGAGGTGGAACGCTTCGAGCGCGAGTTGATCATGCGCGCGCTCGAACTGACGGGCGGCCATCAGGTTCGCGCCTCGCGCCTGCTCGGCCTGAAAGTGACGACCCTCAACTCGAAAGTGAAACGCTATCGCATCCCCCTGCCGCACGACGAACCGCAAGCCCAGCCGCAGCAGCCGGGGGCGTTCCCGAAGCCCGTCTACTGACGAATCTCGACGCGCGGAAAACGGCTTATCACAGACCACTTTTTGCAGGGCAGGGGAATCATCCTCTGCCCGAATTTTGTTCGCCCTCCGGTTCGAGACGAACTGGGGCGGGCGCAAATATTCCCTTCGGTGTCTACTGTGCGATAATAATTTGCATGTCGTTCAAACGCGCGCGCACCATCTTGATCCTGCTCGGCGTCTGGACGCTCATCGGCCTCACGTTTGCCAGCCTCTCCTTCTTCGGCACGCTCGCCATCAGCGACTATCGTCGCGTTGATGTCGTCGGCATCTTCGTCTGGAACCTGACGGCCTTCTACCTGTGGGCGTTGCTCGCGCCGCTCATCGCCCTGCTCGCGCGCCGCTACCGCCTCGACCGCCAGCATTGGCCGCGCAGCCTCTTCTTCGTGCATCTCCCCGCGAGCCTCCTGTTTCCCGCCCTCCATCTCTGCCTCTACCTGCCGCTCTACTGGCTGACGGGCGGGGTGCTGACACAGGAGTTTCCCACGCTCCTCTCGCTGTTTAGCTATCAACTTTTCGCCAACCTCCCGATGAAGGTCTCGATCTACTGGCTCATCCTCATCGCCATCAACGCCATCGACTACTATCACAGCTTCATCATTGCCGAGGTGAAAGCCTCTGAACTGCGCACTCAACTGGCGCAGGCGCAACTGCGCGCGCTCAAGATGCAACTCCACCCGCACTTCCTCTTCAACACGCTCAACTCCATCTCCGCGCTCCTGCACCGCGACGCGGAAGCCGCCGACCAGATGGTTGCGCGTCTCGGAGATTTCCTGCGTCTCACGTTGGAGAATTCCGGCGATCAGGAGGTGACGCTCGGACAAGAGATCGCCTTCCTGCGTTGTTACCTAGAGATCGAGACCATCCGCCACGACCGCCTCAGCGTCGAGACCGAGATCGAGCCGCAGACGCTCAACGCGCTCGTGCCCAACCTCATCCTCCAACCACTCGTCGAGAACGCCATCCGCCACGGCATCTCGCGCCAGAGCGCGCCGGGACGCCTGGCTATTCGCGCTGCGCGCCGCGGCGCGCGACTCTGGCTACAAGTCGAAGACAACGGCCCCGGCCTTTCACTCGTCGGCGAAGCGGGCGCGCCCGCCGACCTCTCTGCGCGGACGCACGCCGGAGGCGTCGGGCTGGCAAACACGCGCGCGCGCCTCGAACATCTCTACGGCGCGGACGGGCGTCTCGAACTCGCGCACGCCGCCCCGCGCGGCATGATAGTCACGCTCGAAATCCCTTTTCAGGTTGAAGCCGCGCCCGACGGACTGCCGGAGGAAGAGAGCACAGTTGGAAACTACAAACCGGAGTTGGCGCGCATCGACCGCGCCGCCGGATGAAGAAAACCGAATGACTACCCGCCGCCGTTTGAAAATTACGCTCTTAACACTCGCCGCCTGCGCTTTACTCTTCAATCCGACAACTTTTCGACCCGGAAGCGCGCAAACCTCGAACCCGGCCGCCGCGGCGTCAATCGAGGAGCGCGGCAAGTTCAAACTCTACAAGTATCAATTCCCGGTCGGCGAAGAGACTTACGAGATCAGCCGCACGGGCGAGTCGGTGCAACTGGCGGCGCGCTCCGAGTTGACCTTCATCGGCGGCAAAGTTTCGCTCACGTCTAACCTCAGCGCGCGCCGCGACCTGACGCCCGTCCGCTTCGAGATCAAAGGGCAGACCTCCACGCGCTCCGACATCGACGCGTCGGTGGAAGTCGAGCGCAGAGTGGCGCGCGTGCGTGAAGGCAGCCAAACGCGAAGCGTCAACGTCGGCGAACTAACACCCGGCGTCATAGGCGGCGAATACTTCTTCACGATAGGTGGCTTCGCTCCCGTCTCAATGCAGATGATGTTGTTTCGCTACTGGCACCGGCAGGGACATTATGCCGGGCTGCCGCTGCCGCTGCTGCCCGGCGGGAGAGCGCGCATCGAACGGCGCGGGCGCGACACCGTGACGGCGCACGGCAAACAAATTCGGCTCGACCGTTACAGCTTCGAGGGCGTGACGTGGGGGCGCGAGACAGTCTGGTTCGACCCCGACGACCGACTCGTCGCCGTCGTCGGCGCGGACGCTGAACTGGATCGCTTCGAGGCCGTGCGCGAAGGTTACGAAGCCTCCCTCCCTTTCTTCGTCGCCCGTGGGGCGGAAGACGCGGTCGCCCAACTCGAACAACTGAAGCGCGAGATCAAGCCGGTGCGCACCGGCCTGTTCGCGCTCGTCGGCGGGCTGCTCGTTGACGGCAGGAACGACGCGCCCATTCCCGATTCAATCGTCGTCGTGGACGGCGACCGCATCGTCGCCGCCGGGTCGCGCGCGCGGGTGAAGGTTCCGCGCGGCGCGGCACGCGTGGACGCGCGCGGCCTGACCGTGATGCCGGGGTTGTGGGATACGCACGGGCACAACACGCAGGCCGAATGGTTTCCGGCCTCGCTCGCCGCCGGCATCACGACCGTGCGCGATGCGGGCAACGAGCCGGAGTTCATCGTGCCCATCCGCGATGCGATCAGGCGTGGGCGCGCGCTCGCCCCGCGTCTGCTTCTGGCGGGCGTGATCGACGGCGGCGCAAGCCCGCTCGGCACGGTCACGGCGGAGACGCCGGCGGAGGCGCGCGCCGCCGTCGCGCTTTACCAACGGAAGGGGTACGAGCAGATCAAGATTTATCAATCGCTCAAGCCGGAACTCGTCGCCGTCGTCGCGGCGGAAGCGCATCGTCTCGGCCTCACCGTCACCGGCCACGTCCCCAACGGCATGAATGCCTTTGGCGGCGTCGAGGCCGGCATGGATCAGATCAACCACATCAACTTCATCACGCGCCTGATGTACTCGCGCGACTTCAAACCCGTGCCCGGCACGCCCGCGCCGCCGCTCGATCTCGAATCGCCGTCTGCTCAGGCGGGCATTGATTTCCTGAAACGACACGGCACGATCGTCGAGCCGACGCTCGCGCGCGGCGAACTGAATCTACACCCGCGCGCGGGCGGTTTCGCAAGTTTCGAGCCGGGCATGGCGAAACTGCCTTACGAGTTGGCGGTCGTGCTGAACAACACGGGCGTGCCCGCGGAGCTGAACGAGCGCGCGAAAGCCGCCTTTGAACGCTCCTTGAAATTGACGGGAAGATTGCACCGCGGAGGCGTGCCGCTCATGGCCGGGAGCGACTTGGTAGTGCCCGGCCACAGCATCTTTCGTGAGTTGGAGCTTCTGGTGCGCGCGGGGCTGTCGCCGCTGGAAGCGATCCGCGCGGCCACGCTCGTCCCGGCGCGCGCTCTGCGGATGGAGGGCGAACTCGGCACGGTGGAAGCGGGCAAGCGCGCCGATCTGCTGCTCGTCGCGGGCAACCCGCTCGACTCCATCAGCGACATTCGCCGGGTGAAATACGTTGTCGCGCGCGGGCAGATGTACGACTGCGCCGCGCTCTGGCAAAGCGTCGGCTTTCGCCCGTAGACGCTGCGGCGACAAAATCGATTACGGCCGCGTGCGGCCGGGAAGACTCTGAAATATGCCCGACTTTTATCTCACTTGGCGGTTGCGTAGGTTTTCGTGAGGCGGTAGAGAAATTCCTGGCCGTCGAAGAGAGACTTGATGGCGATGCGCTCGTCGCGGCCGTGCGTGCGGTTGTCGTCTATGTCGTCGAAGATGCCGGAGACGCCGTAGACGGGGATGCCGACCTGCCGGAAGAAGAGGCTGTCGGTCGCGCCCGTGCCCATGATCGGCACGACGGGCACACCCGGCCACATCTCCCGCGTGAGACGTTCGATAGGCCCCATGATCTCAGGCCGCAGGGGCGAAGGCGGGCTGGGTTTCGAGACGGCGATTGGCGTGATGCTGATTTGATCGTCCGAGAGTGTGCGCCGGAGCGTGGCCTCCACGTCCGCAGCGTTCTCTTGCGGGAGGATGCGGCAGTTGACGGTGGCGCGCGCCATCTGCGGCAGGGCGTTGTCGGCGTGCCCGCCTTCGAGGCGGGTGGCGACGCAGGTCGTGCGCATCAGCGCGTTGTAATAGGGCGAGGCGGAGAGCCGCGCGACCGATGCCGCTTCGGGGCGCGGGGCGGCGACGGCGCGCATGTCTGAGGCCGTCTGCCCCGTCTCGATCTTCGACATGCGCTCGAAGTAAGAGCGCGTCACCTCGTTGAGGTTGACGGGGAAGTCGAAGCGGGCGAGGCGGTCGAGTCCGGCGGCGAGACGAAAGATGGCGTTGTCTTTGACGGGCAGCGAACTATGGCCGCCCTTGTTCCGCACTTCGAGGCGGAAACTCTGGTAGACCTTCTCGCTCGCCTGCACGGCATTTAACAGGGGCTTGCCCGCTTTGAGATAACCGCGCCCGCCCTCGTTGATGCCGAACTCGGCGTCCACCAGCGCGCGATGCTCCTTCAAAAGAAACTCGACGCCGTTGAAGTCGCCGGTCTCCTCGTCGGTCGTGAGGGCGACGATGATGTCACGCGCAGGTTGGAAGTTTTCGCGCTTGAAGCGGATCAGGTTGGCGACGAAGATCGCGGCCATCGCCTTGTCGTCCATCGTGCCGCGCCCGTAGTAGTAGCCGTCGCGCTCGGTGAACTTGAAGGGGTCGAGGCCGCCCGACCAGTCCTCCTTGCGCGCCTCGACGACATCTATGTGAGCGAGCAGGAGCAGCGGCTTGCCCACAGGCTTCGGGCTGCGGTATCGCGCCACAAGGTTTCCCTTCTTCGCGTTTCCGGCGGGCACGACGACGCGCACGTCTTCCGCCGCGAACCCGGCCGCGATGAGGCGCGCGCGCATGGCCTCGGCCGCACGCGTCACGTCGCCGTTCGGGTCTACCGTGTTGATCTCGATTAACTCCTGAAAGATCGCGCGCAAGGTTTCATGTTCGGGCGAGAGTGAGCCGCGCTGCGCGCGGGCGACTCGCGGCGATAGAACCGAGAGCGATGCGATGACGAGCAAACCGATAACGAGGAGGCGTCTGAATTTGTGCATGATCTCTTCCCGGCTAAAAGCGTGATGATGGACGGCGAACGACCTTCCACTTCAACAATAATCATCCGCGTTATTGATTCGGAATCTCAATGGGCTTACCGACCATGACCGTCGGCGCGTCGAAGCGGCGCAGCGTCTCGTTCAATTTCGGGACTGACTGCGTGAAGAACCGGTTGGCCTCGGCCAGCGTCGTGCGGAAGCGCGTTTGCAGCACGCCGTAATATTCGCGCTGCGCCGGGGTGGGCGCGGCGTTCGTCGCGTCGAGGGTGAAGAACAGCCCGCCGATCTCGTCAATCAACTGCGCGCGGCCGGGGTTGTAGCCGAGTCCCTCCGCCTCCGGGCGCGAGAGCGTGGCGAGCGTCTTGTCAACCTGTTTCAAGTTGTCCGTGATGGCCGCCGTCAAATCCTTCGGCGGATCGGTCAGACGCTCCTTCACGGTGCGCTCGATGAACTGGAGTTGGCCTTTGATGCTGTCGAGGGCGCGCAAGCTAGTGTTGGTCGTGGACTGCATATCGCGCAACTTCAGACTCATGTCGTGCGTCGTCTGCAAATCGGCTGCGGGCACGCTGACGGTCGGGTCGAGGCGCACTTCGACGCGCCGCTCGACCGACTTGTCGCCGACCGTAAGTTTGACCGTGTACGTGCCGGGCAACACCTGCGGGCCGCGCGCGCTGCCGCCGAAGGGCGTCTCTTCGGTCGTCGGAGGCCGTCGCACCTGCGCGCCGCCGTAGCGCAGATTCCACGCATAGCGATTCAGCCCGCGCTCTTTCGGCACGCGCGTCTCTTCGAGGACGAGTTGCCCTTTGGCGTCGCGTATTTCCACACGCACCTTCGTCTTCTCGTCGGGCTTCGCCTTCAGGTGGTAAGTGATGAGCGCGCCGTAGGGCGGGTTCTGGCCGGTGAAGGGTTTGTCGCCGATGCCGTAGCGCGTGAAGCGCGTGGTGTAGCGCAGCGCGGGGCGTATGTCGAACATGTGCAGGTCGGTGTCGCGCACCGCGTCGTTCATCTGCTGGATGGGCGTGGCGTCGTCGAAAATCCAGATGCTGCGGCCGTGCGTGCCGAGGATCAAGTCGTTGTCGCGCGGGTGGACGACGATGTCGTGGATGGCGACGTGCGGCAGGTTCTTAAGGGTCAAAGGCTGCCACGTGTTGCCGCCCGTGTAAGAAGCATAGAGGCCGAGTTCCGTCCCGGCGTAAATCAGGTTGGTGTTCTTCGGGTCTTCGCGCACGACCCAGACGTAGGCGTTCGCGGGCAGGTTGCCGGTGACGTTGCGGAAGGTGCGCCCGCCGTCAATCGTCTTGTAGACGTATGGGCGCAGGTCGTCGAGCATGTGGCGGTCGAAGGAGACGTAGGCCGTGTCCACGTCCGCGCGCGAAGGCTCGACGTGCGAGACGGGCGAGCCTGCGGGCAATCCGGCGACGTTCTTCGTCAGGTTCGTCCAGCGCTTGCCGCCGTCGGTGGTGGCTTGCAGTTGGCCGTCATCCGTGCCCGCCCAGATGTGCCCGGCGCGCAGGGGGGATTCGGCGATGCTGATGATGGTCGTGTGGTATTCCGCGCCG
The DNA here is from genome assembly GCA_036566625.1 of Pyrinomonadaceae bacterium. Lineage (GTDB taxonomy): Bacteria > Acidobacteriota > Blastocatellia > Pyrinomonadales > Pyrinomonadaceae > JAIVJZ01. The sequence continues at coordinate 2,425 of DATCWB010000439.1, read as the reverse complement.
GTGTTTTCGAGCGCGACGGGGCCGCCCGCGTCGCCCTGTTTCGTGCGGTCGTTCGTCGTCAGGTCGGGACTGATGGCCGCCCAGCTCTTGCCGAAATCGGTTGACTTGAAGACGACGCTGCCGCCGAGATAGACGGTGTTCTTGTCGTGCGGCGAAGGGATGATGGGCGAGTTCCAGTTGAAGCGAAACCTCTGCTCGGAGGCGGGGCCGCCGAGGTCGTCCGCGTAAGGCGTGATGGACTGCTGCTCGCGGTTGCGCATGTCCGTGCGGACGATGCCGCCGCCCTGCGACTCGGAGAGGTACAGTTCCGGATCGTCCGCGTGGTTCAAGGTGTAGAAGCCGTCGCCGAAACTGATCATGCGCCAGTCGTCGTTGAGTATTCCGGCCGGTTCGCGCGTGCGGCTCGGCCCCGTCCAACTCCCGTTATCCTGCAAGCCGCCCATCACGTAGTAAAACGGCTGGCGGTTGTCGGCGTGAATTTGATAGAACTGGCCGAGCGGCATGTTGTTGACGTACTCCCATGTCTCGCCGCGATCATACGAGACGGCGACGCCGCCATCCTGCCCCTGCCAGATGCGGCGCGGATCAACCGGATCGATCCAGAGCGCGTGATAGTCGATGTGGGTGCGCCCCGTGATCGAGCGAAACGTGCGCCCGCCGTCAATCGAGACGAACAGGGTCGAGGCGATGGCGTAGACGCGATCCGCGTTCGTCGGGTCAACGCGCACGTCCGTGTAATAAAAACCGCGCGAGACGATTGATGCCTGATTGGAGACGCGCCGCCAGTTTTCACCCGCGTCGTCCGAACGGTAGAGCGTGCCCTCTTTCGACTCCGTGATCGCATAGACGACGTTTGGGCTGCTCGGCGCGACTTTGACGCCGATGCGGCCGATGAGCTTCGGCAAGCCCGTGGTGAGCTTGTTCCAGGTGCGCCCGCCGTCGATGGATTTGAAGACGCCGCCGCGCTCGCTTCCGCTCTTGTGCGTCCACGGCGTGCGGCGGAATTGCCACATCGCTGCGTAGAGCACGTTCGGATTGACGGGGTCGATGTCGAGATCGGCGACGCCGTGCTCCGCGTCCACGTAGAGAGTCTTCGCCCACGTCCTGCCGCCGTCGGTCGTCATGAAGACGCCGCGCTCCTCGTTCGCGCCGAAGGCGTGGCCGAGCACGCCGACGTAAACCACGTCAGGGTTACGCGGGTTGATGACGATGCGCGAGATGTGGCGGCTGTCTCGCAGTCCCATGTGCCGCCAGGTCTTCCCGCCGTCGGTTGACTTGTAGACGCCGTCGCCGAACGAGACGCTGTTGCGCACGTTCGACTCGCCCGTCCCGACCCACACGACATCCGGGTTCTTCGGTTCGAGCGCGAGGTCGCCCACCGAGATCGTGCCCTGCCGTTCAAAGATCGGCCGCCACGTCTGCCCGCCGTTGACGGTCTTCCAGATGCCGCCCGAAGCCGTGCCGACGTAGACGATGTCCGGGTCGCCCGCAACGCCCTCCACGTCACTCGTGCGCCCGCCCATGTTGGCCGGGCCGATGCTGCGCCATTCGAGACGCTCGAAGGGGTCGGCGGCGCGGTTTCCGGCGTCCTTCTCGTCTTTGGCCGCCACGGTTCCGGTGTTCTTCGCCGGGCCGCCCGCGTCCTTCGCCGGGTCGAAACGCTCTTCGGGCGTCGGGCTGGGCGTGGGTGTGGAGGTTGGCGCGGGCGTCGGAGTGGGCGTCTGTTGCTCCTGCGCCGCCGTGTGTTGAGGAAGACTCGAACAGAGTAAGAAGAGCAGGGCTAACGCCCACACTTGGGGCAGACGGCATTTCGGCATGAACTCGACTCCTCGGGCTGCGTGACTTGAATAAAACAGAATGGAACTGAAAAGATAAACCAACTTTCACTCGCGCGTCTATCCGTGGATTCGAGAACGAGCGCGGGAAAGTTTCCCGCCCCGAAAGATTTACCGCACGCGCCTGTTGACAACCGCCGGGCGAAAACTACATAAGAATCCTGTCCGAATCTGACCGACGAACCGCATCCTGGCCGCCCGACGAATGTTCAAACGCCTCCTGCTCGCACTCGCGCTCCTCGTCATTTCGGCGGGCGTCGCACTCTTCATCTATTTTCGCCTGCGCGAACGCCCCGTGCCGACCATCGCGGGGGGGCGCGTCGTCGTCTGGACGCTCGCCGGCGACGGCGCACCCGGCACGATTGACGCCGACGCCGCTCGGGCGCGTTTCCACAACCCGTTCGGCGTCGCGGTTGACGCGCGCGGCAACGTCTACGTCGCCGACGCGGGCGATAGTAATCGCATACGCAAGATCGCCGCCGAGGGCGCGGCCGTGACGACGCTCGCGGGCGGCGCGGAAGGCTTCTCGGACGGCGCGGGCGGCGCGGCCTCTTTCAACACCCCCTCCGCCCTCGCCATTGACGCTCAGG
>DATCWB010000438.1:0-3411 GCA_036566625.1 Pyrinomonadaceae bacterium | reverse complement strand
GGGTGACAAGTGACAAGATGAAGACAAGTTCTGTTTTTAACTTGTCACTTGTCACCCGTCACTTGTCACTGCCTTTACGCTCTCTCCGGCACGAGCGAACTCTTGCGCTCGCCGCGCAGTTTGACGAGGGCGGTGATAGTTAAGTAAGTGGCGAGGATAACGAGCGCGGCGGAGGCGATGGCGTTGACGAGTTTGATGTCAAAGCCTGTGGAGGCGCGCAGGTTTCCGTAGGCGAGTTTGCAGAGCGCCCAGAGCGTGATGACGAGGACGAAGAGCATCGGGTAGAGCGTGAAACTGATGCGCTGCCGCGCCTGATAGAGCCAGACGGTGATGGCGAGCAGGGTGAGCGCGGCGAGCAGTTGGTTCGACGCGCCGAAGAGGGTCCAGAATTCCGTCCACATGCCTTCGCGGGCGTAGATGATGAAGTAGAAGGGGAGCGCGACGGTGAGGAGCGTGCCCGCGAGTGCGCCGAAGTGGCCGCGCCAGCCGAAGAGTTCCTGCACGATGTAGCGGCCGAGGCGCGTGCACACGTCGAGCGTGTCGAAGACGAAGGTGGAGAAGGCCATCGCGCCGAAGGTGACGGCGAACCTGAGATTGTCCGCCCCGATGATGAGCGTCATAAACTGGCCGATGCCGTTGCCGTAGATCGTCCCCGGCGCTTTGCCTCTGATGTCGGCGGGCGCGGCGATCATGATCGTGACGAGCGCGATGAGCGCGACGACCCCCTCGGCCAGCATCGCCCCGTAGCCGACCGGCTTGATGTGGGATTCGCGATCAACCTGCTTCGAGGTCGTGCCCGAACAGACGAGGCCGTGGAAGCCGGAGCACGCGCCGCACGCAATCGTCACGAAGAGGAAGGGAAAGAGCGTGCCCGTCAGGCCGCCCACGTCCCATGATTTGAACGCCGGTTGCAGAATTTGGTAGCGACCCGACAAACCGCCGAAGAGCACGCCGACGAGGCCGAGCGCGAGCGCGCTGTAGAGTATGAAACCGCCGAGATAGCCGCGCGGCTGGAGAAGCGCCCAGACGGGTACGACCGAGGCGACGCAGCAGTAGATGAGAATCAGCACACCCCACGTTTTGTGGTCGAGCAGGAGCGTGGTCGAGACTTTCGTGCCGAGCCACGAGAGCAGGAAGGTGGCGGGCACGAAGATGACGGTGACGAGCCAGAGCGGCGGGTTCAGGTAACGCTGCACCAGCCCGAGCAGGATCGAGAGCAACAGGTACATGACGCTCGCCGCCGCCACCGCGCCGCCCGCGTTGAAGGCCAGTGCGCCGCCCTGCCGTAGTTCCTCCGTGCCGCCCTTGAACGTGCCCGCCGTGATGTCCGCGAAGGCGACGATGACGTAGACGAGCGCGATCCAGATGAAGCCCATCATGGCCGCGCCCGCGCGGTTGCCCAGATGCTCGCGCGTGATCTCCGCGATGGAGCGCGCGCCGTGGCGGACGCTCGCCGCGAGGCTCGTGAAATCATGCACCGCGCCGATCAGGACGACGCCCAGCCCGATCCACAGGAGGCACGGCAGCCAGCCGAATGCCTGGCAGGCAAGGATCGGCCCGGCAATCGGGCCGGCGGCGGCGATGGCCGAGAAGTGTTGCGCGAAGAGATAGAAGGGGCGCGTCGGGACGAAGTCCACGCCGTCGTTGACCGTGTTGGCGGGCGTCGGCCGCGCGTCGTCCAACACGAACTGGCGCGCGATCCAGTTGCCGTAAAGACGGTACGCGGCGGCGAGCAGAATCATGAATCCGAGCGCGATCAAAGTCAGGCTCATCAGCAAGTCTCCGATGTGAAAGATGGGTGCGGCAGGACGGAAGGCGCGAAAAGTTTCGGCCCGCTCAAAGCGGGCGAGATTATAAAACGAACTTTAGTTCCAGGCTAACAACGGCCGCCCCTCGGACGCCTGCCAGAAGAGGAGCGAGAAGACGGCGAAGTAGACGAGGCCGAACGCGAGCACGAGCGAGACGGCGCGGCGGCGCACGGCGTCCGTGCGCCAACGGGCGAAGGAGTAGCCGGCGAGCGGCAAAATTTGCAGCGCGTGAAAGCCTAGAAAGTGCGCCACGCGCAGGTCGCCGGCGCGCGTGCTCCAGTTGACGACGGGCAAACCCGCCCCGCCGTCCGGCAAGCCCACCGTGTGCCCCATGTTGCTGACCATCGCGTAGCCCTCGACGCTGCCGATGAAGAAGAGAAAGAGGCCGAGCCGGATGCCCCACAGGTAAGCGGTCGGCAGTGCGCCGGTCCGTCCGAAGAAGAGGAACAGCGTGATGAGGACGAGCGCCGTGTTGAAGATGATCAAAAGTCCCATCATGGCAAACACGCTCGCGTCGTAAGCCGAGGAGATGTTGAAGTGCGAGGGCACGCCGCGCGCCGCCTGCGAGATGATGCAGATCATCTCGCCGACGAACACCACGGCCGTGCCCCAACTGATGAACTTCACCGTGCGACGGTAGTGCGACACGTGCGGCATGAACCACGCGAGCGTGAAGGTGTAGATGGCGATTGAGATGGCGAACTTCGACGGCTTGAGCCAGGGGTTCACGCCCGTCACCGTGCGCCCGTCGAAGAACGCGAAGACGACGAACAGCACGAGCAACGCGACGTGCAGCCAACCGGTCCACGCCAGCACGGGTTCGCGCCGGTTAACTTCCCGCATCAATTCACGCGCGTTCATCAGCACCCCCCACGAGAAACTCGCGCTTGATGGCGAAGCGCAGCACGAAATAGAGCAGCAGCCCGACGGGGCCGAACAGGAAGGTGAGCACGAGACAGGGCACGACGAGCAGGTGATGAATCCCTAAGCGCCGCGCGTCGCGCACCTCCCACGCGCCGACGAAGAGATCGAAGGCGAGATAGTGAATCCAACCGGCAAGCAGGTTGTGCGGGTTGCGAAACAACAGTCCCACGTCGGCGAGCGAGCCGAAGCTGCCCTCAGATTGTCTGAAGTGTGTGGCGACCAGAACCAGGTAGACGACGGCGAGCGCGAGCGGCAGCACGCAAGCGGCGAGGAAGCGCGCCGTCCATTTCCAGCGCGGCGCGAAGATGAGCAGCAGCCAGCCGGGCATGACCAGTTTGGTGCAAATGGAGAAGATCGTTTCGGGGGACATGACAATTCCCTCCCGCCAATTTTAAAGCCGCCAATTTTAACTAACGTGCTCCTCGATTTTAATGTTCCGTGCGGCGAGCGCGGCGACGAATTCGTCGGGCCGGATGACGAGTTCCTGCGGGCGTGCGCCCTTCATCAAAGTCTCGCCGCGCGCCATCATCTGCGCGATGATGGAGGCGGGGAAGGCCGTCGTGCGCATCATCGCGGAGAGGCCGGTGTGCTCGTCGAAGCGGTCGATGATGTCGTAGCGCAAACGCGCGTCGCGGCCTTCCCTGCGCCCGCGAAAGGCGAGGCGGATGAGCACCACGTC
>DATCWB010000437.1:0-8264 GCA_036566625.1 Pyrinomonadaceae bacterium | reverse complement strand
AGGGGTAAAGGAAAAGCACTCGGTTGAGTGTTTCCCTTTACCCTTTACCCCTTCCCCTTTTAACTTTCCCTACCCTTTTTCTTCTATTTTTTCCACCGCGCGCCCGGCGAGGCTGGCGACGACGGCCGCGAGTTCCGCCGGTTCGACGGGCTTCGGCACGTGGAGTTGGAAGCCCGCGAGCAGCGCGCGCATGCGATCTTCGGCGCGGGCGTAGGCCGTCAGCGCGGCGGCCGGAATTCTTCCGCCTCGCTCCGGCGACAGGCTGCGGACTTTGCGGATCAACGCGTAGCCGTCCTCGCCCGGCATCTCGATGTCGCTGATGAGTACGTCCGGCCGCCACGATTCCACTTGCAACAACGCGTCGGCGGCGTTCGACACGGCGCGCACGTCGGCGCGGCATTGCGTGAGCACGACCGTCAGCATCTCGCGCGAATCCGGTTCGTCCTCTACGAGCAGCACGCGCAAGCCTTCGAGTTCGGGCGGGCAAGGAAGCGTCAGACGCCCTCCGGCGGCCGTCGGGTGCTCGGCCGCCGGGGCGGCGTGCTCCCCTCCGGCGTGCGACGCGAACTCGGGCTGATGCACGATCATCAGCGGCAGCGACACTTTGAAGGTCGTACCCTGCCCCGCGCCTTCACTCTCCGCCGTCACCGTGCCGCCGTGGAGTTCGACGAGGTGGCGCACGATGGCGAGGCCGAGACCGAGGCCGCCGTGCGTCCGCGTCGTCGAAGGGTCAGCTTGCCGGAAGCGGTCGAAGACGTAGGGCAAAAACTGCTTTTCGATGCCCTGCCCCGTGTCGCTCACCGTGAGTTCGAGTTGCGAGCCGACGCGCGCGAGCAAGACCTGCACGCGCCCGTCCTTCGGCGTGAACTTGATGGCGTTCGACAGGAGATTCCAGACGACTTGCTGTAAGCGGTCGGGGTCGCCCGAGACCGGCCCGGCGCGCGGGTCGAGCACGACCTGCAAGCGGATGCCCTTGGCTTCGGCCGCCGGGCGCACGCTATCCACGGCCGCTTCGATCACGGGCGGGAGTTCGGCGGGGCGCACGTTCAGGCGCAGCTTGCCGCGGATGATGCGCGAAACGTCGAGAATGTCGTCAATGAGTTGCACCTGCGATTGCGCGTTGCGCTCGATGGTTTCGAGGGCGCGTTTGTGCGTCGCCTCGTCGAGTTGCCCCGTGCCGAGCAGTCGCGTCCAGCCGAGCACGGCCGTCAGCGGCGTGCGTAGTTCGTGCGAGAGCGTGGCGAGAAATTCGTCCTTGAGGCGATTGACCTCCTGCGCCTCGCGGTAGAGGCGCGCGTTGTCTACGGCGAGCGCGGCGCGCCCGGCGAGGTCTTCCGCGAAATTGAGATCGGCCGTGGTGAAACGCCTGCCTGACTCGGCGGCCATCAGCGTGATCGCGCCGAGCACGCGGTTGTGCGCGATGAGCGGGATCATCATGCTCGACTTGAGGCCGAGCTGGCGCAGGATTTTCAGATGTTCGGCGTCGCGCGCGACGAGGGCGAGCAGTTCGTCGGGAATGTTCGGGTAGAGTTCGGGTCGCCCGGTGCGGATGACTTTCGAGACGCCTTCCGTCTCGTAGAGGTCGTGCGGGTAGAGGCGATTCAGTTCCCACGCCTCTTCGACTTTCTCCGGGTCTTGATGCGCGACGGCGAGACGCTCGATGGTGCGTTCGTCGGTGAGCATGTCAACCGTGCACCAGTCGGCGAGGCGCGGCACCATGAGGCGCGCAAGGGCGGTGAGCGTCGCCTCGTAATCGAGCGAGGCGACGAGCACGGCGCTCGCCTCGGCGAGGAAACGTTGCTGTTCTTCGGCGTGCTTGCGGTCGTCTATGTCCGTACACGTGCCGAACCATTTGACGATCTGCCCGTCGGCATCGCTGAGGGGCAGGGCGCGGCCGAGATGCCAGCGATACTGGCCGTCCGAGGCGCGCCGGAAGCGATACTCGATCTCGTAGACCTCGCCCGTCTCGATGCAGTGCTGCCAACGCTTGATGCTGGGCTGCATGTCGTCCGGGTGCAGGACGCGCTGCCAGCCCGCCCCTTCGGACTCTTCGCGCGTCATGCCGGTGTACTCATACCAGCGTTGATTGTAGTAGTCGAGCGATCCGTCGGGGCGCGCCGTCCAGATGATCTGCGGGATCGCCTCGGCGAGAAAACGGTAGTAACGCTCGTTGGCCTCGGCGTTGGCTCGCTCGGCGCGCGCGGACTCAAAGAGGCGCGCGTTGTCAACGGCGATGGCGGCCTGCGCGGCGAGTCCTTCGACGATGTGCGCGGCGCGTTCCGTGAAAACGCCCGCATCTTCATGGCCGAAGAACAACCCGCCGAGCACCTCGCCCGAACGCGAGACGACGGGCACGGCCAGATAACTCGTGACGGGCAGGTGGCCTTCGGGCATCCCGTAGTAGGGGGAATTTTTGCCGTAGCGCGGGTCGAGCCGCACGTCGTCGATGCGGATCGTGCCTTCGCCGCGGAAGGTCGGGCCGAAGAGGTCTGTGGCGCGCGGCATCGGGAAATGCGCGAAGGCTTCGCGCGGCACGCCCGAGAGCGTGTAGAGCATGAAGGACGCGCCGCGCTCGTCGAGCACGTTGTAGAAGAAAGAGCCGAAGTGCGCGCCCGTCAGTTCCGTCGCCGCGTCGGTCACGGCCTGCACGAGTTTGTGCAGGTCGAGTTCGCCCGCGAGCATCTGCCCGACGCGGTTGACCGTCTCGACCGCCTCGGTCTGTTCGCGCAGAGCCTTCTCGGCCGCGCGGCTCTCCGTCACGTCTTCGGCGATGCCGACGATGCGAAAAACTTCGCCGCGCTCGTCGCGGACGGGGAAGCCTCGGTCGCGTATCCAGCGCACCGCGCCGTCGCGCCTGACGATGCGATACTCCGCTTCGGTGCGCGCGCCCGCGCGTTGCCGCCTGAGCGCGTCCGTCATGCGCTCGCGGTCTTCGGGGTGAAGTATGGCGAAGAAAGCGCGCTCGTCTTTGTAGAGAGCATCCAGCGACTCGCCCCAGACGGTTTCGTAGGCCGGGTTGGTATAGACGACCCTCGCCTCTTTCAGGTCGTACACCCAGAAGACCTGATCGATGTTCTCGGCCAACTGGCGGAAGCGTCGCTCGGACACGCGCAGGTGCCCTTCGGCTTCACTGCCGCGCTCCGTCAAAAACGCGATCACGAGCGAGACGCCGACGAAGACCGAGAGTTGGAGCCATCCTTCGAGCCCGATGTTGAGCGAGTAGCGTGGAGGCAAAATGAAAAAGCCGCAGGCGAGAACCGACATGAGGATGGTGAGCAGTCCCGAGCGCAAACCGCCGTAGAGCGTGGCCGCGACGACGGCGACGAAGAAGAAGGCGAACGGGATACTCTGGCTAAAAGGCAGCAGCGCAAACGTGACGGCGAGCGCGGCGGCGACGGCGATGACGGCGAGCGCATAACGCCCCCAGGTGGATCGTGTCAAATTCAACATCCGGATTTACCCGTGGTTTTCCAGCGCGGGCTGTAAGTTGCGGACGTAAGTTAAAGGGGGGCGGTGGGGGCGTGCTCGTGCCGATTCCGGCGCATAAACTTCTCTCGACCGTTGCTCGCATGGGGGTTTGGGCACGGCGGCATCATACTAAATTTACGCGCGGAGAGGAATAACCGGGGCGTTTCTCGTCTCGGGTCGAACGGGTCGAATGATCGCCTCGATCTTCCCGGAGGGCGCGGGCGCGAGGCGCGTGCGGCTCGAAACTTTCGGCGGGCGGGTGAAAAGTAGTAAGCTATCGGCCACCCGAGTTGTCTTCTTAAAATCGAATTTAGCGAAAGGTGCTCGAACCAAAATCATGGCACAGAATGTTCCTATCACTGTCGCGCACGGCGACGGCATCGGCCCGGAGATCATGGAGGCGACGCTCCGCATTTTGAAAGAAGCGGGCGCGGCGCTGGAGATCGAGACGATAGAGATCGGCGAGCAGGTTTATTTGCGCGGCGACACGGCCGGGATACCCGCGAGCGCGTGGGAGTCTCTGCGGCGCACGAAGGTTTTCTTGAAAGCTCCGATCACGACGCCGCAGGGGGGCGGATACAAGAGCCTCAACGTGACGGTGAGGAAGACGCTCGGACTCTACGCGAACGTGCGCCCGTGCGTCTCCTATCATCCGTTCGTTGACACTAAGCACGCGAAGATGGACGTGGTGATCGTGCGCGAAAACGAGGAAGACCTCTACGCCGGGATCGAGCACCGGCAGACGGCGCAGGTCTATCAATGTCTGAAACTCATCTCGCGCCCCGGCTGCGAAAAGATCGTGCGCTACGCCTTCGAGTATGCGCGGCGCAATAACCGCAAGAAGGTGACGTGCTTCACGAAAGACAACATCATGAAGATGACCGACGGTCTTTTTCATAAAGTCTTCGACGAGATCGCGGCCGAGTATGCCGACCTCGAAAACGAGCACTGGATCGTGGACATCGGCGCGGCCAAACTGGCCGACACGCCCGAAGCCTTCGACGTGGTGGTGATGCCGAACCTCTACGGCGACATCCTCTCGGACGTGGCCGCGCAGATCGCCGGCTCAGTGGGCTTGGCCGGGTCGGCCAACATCGGCACTTCGGGCGCGATGTTCGAGGCAATTCACGGCTCCGCGCCGCGCCGCGCCGGGCAGAATCTCGCCAACCCTTCCGGCTTGTTGCTCGGCGCGGTGATGATGCTCGTACATATCAACCAGCCCGACGTGGCCGAGCGCGTCCACAACGCGTGGCTGCGCGCCGTGGAAGACGGCGTCCACACTTACGATATTTACGCCGAGGGCGTGAGCAAGCAGAAGGTCGGCACGCGCGAGTTTGCGGCGGCCGTGGTCGAGCGTCTGGGGCAGACGCCGCAAACTCTGAAGGCCGTCAAGTACAACCCCGGCGGCGGCGACCAGACGAGCACGGCGGGCGCGGGCAGCGGGGTCGCGGAGAAGAAAGAGTTGGTCGGCGTTGACGTGTTCGTGAACTGGGAGAGCGGCACGGCCGAACAGTTGGGCGAGACGTGCGACAAGTTGAGCGGCGACGGTTTGAAGTTGATGCTCATCGGCAATCGCGGCATCACCGTCTGGCCGCAGGGCTTGCCGGAAACTTTCCTCTCCGACCACTGGCGTTGCCGCTATCTCGCCACCAGCGAAGGCGCGACGATCTCTCACTCGCAGATCACGGCGCTGCTCCAACGCATCGCCGATAACGGACTCGACTTCATCAAGACCGAGAACCTCTACAACTTCGACGGCAAACCCGGCTACTCGCAAGGGTGACGCCGCGCGCGACGAACGAGCACGAGCGACGTTTACGAAGATACACGTATGAAGTCACTCACCTTCAATTTCCGGGTCGCGCTTCCCGCGTTGCTCTGCTGCTTCGCCCTCGCGCGGACGGCGGGCGCGCAGGAGGGGGATGCCGCGCGCGCATGGGTCAAGGTCGCGCCGCCTAACGAGGCGTTCACGGTGCTGATGCCGCGGCTGCCTTTTCCGGTCGCGGAGCGCGGCGCGTCCGGCGCGCTGAACGTGGAGGGGCGGCGTTACAGTTTGCGCCACGACAACGCGGAGTACACGGTCTGGTCGTTCAAGGCCGCGAAACTTCCCACCGCTACGGGCGACGAGAGGGAGACTTACCTCGACCGCTGCGCCGAGGTCGCCTGGAACTTGATGATCGAGCCTTACTGGGAGAAGTTGAGACGCGAATCGCCCGACGAGTTGATGAAATACAGCCTCACTTACGACAGGACGGTGGATTACACGTCTTACCCCGGTAGGCGGTATCGCGTCAGGCTCGATGAGCAGAGCGGCTCGGCGCTAATCTACGCGATCAGGTCGCGCATCTATATCGTCGCCGCTTGGGGCGCGGAGGCCGAGGCCCGAAGCGTCGAACGATTTGTTGACTCGTTCTCGTCGCCCGATCTCTGGATAGGTGGTGTCGGCGGCCCGATTGGGCCAACGATAGCGAAGCGGTCGGAGATGGATGCTCCGCGCAGTCCCGCCGATAGCAGCACGCCATCCGGCTTGCGGGTCGAGCCAGGTTTGGAAGGGTTCGAGGGCGGTGTCGGCGGGAAAGGCAAAGTTGCTGGAAGCGGCGAGAAAGATGATCGCGCGGTTAATGACACAAAGCCATTTAGCGCTAAAGACGTGTCGCAGAAGGCGCGGATTCTCGGCAAGCCTGAGCCGTCCTATACGGAATGGGCACGCAGGTTCGGCGTGACCGGCACGGTGCGGTTGCGCCTTGTTCTCCTGCCGTCCGGCGAGGTCGGCAACATTACGACCGTCACCAGGCTGCCGCACGGCTTGACGCCGAACGCTATCAATGCCGCGCGGCGCATCAAGTTCACGCCGGCGATGAAGGACGGGCGCGCCGTCGCGCAGTACGTCACCTTCGAATACAACTTCAACATCTACTGAGCCAAGTGAAAGAAGAGTCGAAACAGGAAACGATTGTTGACGCGCAGGAAGACCCCGTGCGCACGCCGCTCGTCTCGGTCGTCATGGGCAGCAAGTCCGACTGGGAGACGATGCGCGGGGCGGACGACGTGTTGACCGAGTTCGACGTGGCGCACGAGTGCCGCGTCGTGTCGGCGCACCGCACGCCGCGCCTGTTGGCGGAGTTCGCGGGCGAGGCAGAGGCGCGCGGCGTGCGAGTGATCATCGCAGGCGCGGGCGGCGCGGCGCACCTGCCCGGCATGGTCGCCGCGCAGACGCTCGTGCCCGTGCTCGGCGTGCCGGTCAAGAGCAAAGCCCTCAAGGGGCTCGACTCTCTGCTCTCCATCGTGCAGATGCCCGCCGGGATTCCCGTCGGCACGCTCGCCATCGGTCAGGCGGGCGCGCGCAACGCCGCGCTGCTCGCCGTCGCCATCCTCGCGGGCGAAGACCCTGCCCTGCGCGAACGCCTGCGCGCGTTTCGGCTTGAGCAGGAACGGCAGGTGCTCGCCGCGGAGTTGGATTAGGTTGGTTGTCAGTTGTCTTCGGGTGGTGAATGCCGTCCACTTAAATTACCGTCCGCTAAAACCGTGAACCAGGCGCACTCTTCCCGCTCAAGCACGCGAACGCTCCTTCCCGGCGCGACCATCGGCGTGCTCGGCAGCGGCCAACTCGGCCGCATGTTCGCCATGGCCGCGCGCCGCATGGGCTATCTCGTCCACACCTTCTCGCCCGAAACCGACACGCCGACGGGTCAGGTCGCCGACGTTGAGGTTACCGCTTCATACGACGACCTCGACGCCGTGCGCCACTTCGCGAGCCGCGTCCAGGTCGTCACCTTCGAATTTGAAAACGTCCCGGCGGCGACCGTCGAAGCCCTGGGCGACATCGTCCCCGTCAGGCCGGACGGCGCGACGCTCTACACGACGCAACACCGCCTGCGCGAGAAGACGTTTCTGCAAAAGGCGGGCATCCCCGTCACGCCCTTCCGGCGCGTCCGCACGCGCGCTGAACTCGACGACGCGCTCGCGAGCGTAGGCTTCCCCGCCGTCCTGAAGACCGCCGGGTTCGGCTACGACGGCAAGGGCCAGCGTTTGATCAGGTCGGCTGGCGAGAGCGCGGCGGCGTTCGACGCGCTCGGCGGGCAGGAAGCCATCCTCGAAGCCTTCGTTGATTTCGAGCGCGAGGTATCGGTCGTCTGCGCGCGCGGCGCGGACGGCGAGACGGCGCACTTCGGCGTCTGCGAAAACTCGCACGAGCGGCACATACTGGATTGCACCCTCGCCCCGGCGCGCGTGTCGCCTAAGGTCGCACGACGCGCCATCGAGATCGCCGAGAGCCTGCTGGAACAACTCGCGGTCGTCGGCGTGCTCTGCGTCGAATTCTTCCTCACGCGCGACGGCGAACTGTTCGTCAACGAACTCGCGCCGCGCCCGCACAACTCAGGCCACTTCACCATCGACGCCTGCCAGACGAGCCAGTTCGAGCAGCAGGTTCGCGCCGTCTGCGGCCTCCCGCTCGGCGCGACCGAACAGTTGCGCCCCGCCGCGATGGCGAATTTGCTCGGCGACCTCTGGCAGGGCGGCGACCCCGACTGGCGCGCCGCCTGCGCCATCCCGAACGTCAAGCTGCACCTCTACGGCAAGCACGAGGCGCGCGCCGGGCGGAAGATGGGGCATCTCACCGCGCTCGCCGCAACGACGGACGAAGCCCTGCGCCTCGTGCGCGCGGCGCGCGCGGCTCTGACGGCGCGCGCTTGAGGATGCAAACCTTCAACTACACTTCCGCCGGACGCGCGAAGGCCGGAGAAGTTTTAAAACTTCTCCGGCCTTCGTGCGTCCGCCGGATGTGGAGTTGAAAG
>DATCWB010000436.1:0-3506 GCA_036566625.1 Pyrinomonadaceae bacterium | reverse complement strand
GAGTCGGGCACGGGCAAGGAACTGGTCGCCCGCGCCATCCACGCTCTCTCCTCGCGGCGCGCGAAAGTCTTCGTCCCCTTCAACTGCACGGCCGTCCCCAAAGAGTTGTCGGACGCTTATTTGTTCGGCTACCGGAGGGGAGCGTTCACGGGTGCGGTGTCTGATTCGCCGGGCGTGATTCGTTCGGCGGCCGGAGGCACGCTCTTCCTCGACGAAATAGGCGACCTCCCGCTCGACGTGCAGCCGAAACTTTTGCGCTTTCTGCAAGAGGGCGAGATACAGCCGCTCGGCGAGAGAGCGGCGAAAGTTGACGTGCGCATCATCGCCGCCACCAACAGCGATCTGGAAGACATGGTGAAAGACGGACGCTTCCGTGAGGATTTGTATTACCGTCTCAACGTCATACGCCTGCGCGTCCCGCCGCTCAGGGAGCGTCGCTCGGAAATCCCGACGCTCGTCAATCATTACATCGGCCACTACGCGCAGAAGTTCGGGCGCAGCGACATCCGCATCACGCCGGAGACGATTGATCTGCTGATGGTCTGCGACTGGCCGGGCAATATCCGCCAACTCGTCAACGAAATCCAGCGCATCGTCGCACGCGCCGAAGACGGCACGCTAATCACGCCCGATCACCTCTCGCCCGAACTCAAACGCACCTCCGCCCCCGTCTCCACGACGACCATAAACCTCGCCGCCTATGGTTCGTCCGCGCAACCGGCGACGGAAAATCTCTCGCTGCCCGATGCGGTTGAAGACCTCGAACGCCGCATGATCGCCGATGCCCTGCGCCGCCACAAAGGCAACATCTCACGCGCCGCGCGCGAACTGGGCATCACACGGCGCGGCCTCCAGCTCAAACTCGGCCGCTATGCCATGAGCGCGACTTCCTGAGTTAACAGTCTCCGGCCCGACTGCCGGATTCGTCCTGTTGTCATTGACCTGCCGCGCGCTTT
Organism: Pyrinomonadaceae bacterium; assembly: GCA_036566625.1. GTDB lineage: Bacteria > Acidobacteriota > Blastocatellia > Pyrinomonadales > Pyrinomonadaceae > JAIVJZ01. The sequence continues at coordinate 2,550 of DATCWB010000436.1, read as the reverse complement.
GTAATAGAACTACAGGCGTTTTATCGCCCTCACTTTGAAAGAATAAGGAGACCCCAGCATGCAACCGACACAGAACGCAAATCGAACCAACATCCCCGCCGACAAACCCCAGGGTGGCGAAACCCCTTTCTTCGCGCGCTTCCTCGAAGGCCAGGAGACCGAGAGGCAACTGAACGCGTCTGAACCCAAAGCCAACCGTGGGACTTTGAAGTACCCCTCCGACCGTGACGAGGTGCCTGAATTCGCCGGGTCGTCGAACGACGCCGCGAGGATTCAAACTCTGAAATACCCCTCCGACCGGGACGAGGAACCCTATCACGCTGACTAACGCTTGAGCGAACAGGACGGCTAGCGCGTCTCTCGAAAATCTGAAACTCAGAGAGGCCGTCGCACGCCCGCGTGCAAATATCCCGCGCGAGGTGAAAGCTAAACCGCGTCCATGTCACACGAGTGTGATATGGACGTTCTAAGGACATCCCCCGCGGGATGTCCTTAGAACGTCCTGCTCAAAACTTCCTTAAGCCCTACCGCACACCCTTTAACTTATGGCGACCATGCCGGAGCGGGATACCGTCCTGCTCCTCACGCACAGCGGCGATTACTACACGGTGGATCGCGTCGCCGACGCCATCGCGCGGCGCGGCGCGAAAACTTTCCGCTTCGACACGGATCGTTTCCCGCGCGAGGTGCGCCTCGCCTCGCAATTCTCCGGCGCAGGTGATTTCAGCCACATCATCGAGGACGGTGCGGCGTCGTGCGACTCCCGCGCGGTGCGTGCGGTCTGGGCGCGTAAGATTTGGCTGCCGGAGTTGGACGAAAATCTAGACCCGAAGTTTCGACAGATGTGCCTGCGCGAAAGCGTCGCCGCGCTCCGAGGCTTCCTCGACGGGCTGCACGGAGCACGCTGGATCAACGATCCGGGGCGTGATGCCGAAGCCGAAAACAAACTCCTGCAACTGCGCCTCGCGCACGACGCGGGCCTGCGCGTCCCGCGCACGCTCCTGACGAACGATGCCGGGCGGGCGAGAGATTTCTTTCGTGAGAACGGCGGCGCGCTCGTGGCGAAAATGCTTGCGCCGGTCTCCGTCAGCATGGGCGCGGATTCGGCCTTCGTCTATACGAATGAAGTCGGCGCGGATGATCTGGAAGACGCCGGCGGGCTTCGCCACAGCCCGATGGTGTTTCAGGAACACATACGAAAATCTCTCGAACTGCGCATCGCCTACGTCGCCGGAAAATTCTTCGTCGGCGCATTGGATGCGAGCCGCACCGGCGGCGGCCGGATCGATTGGCGACGCGCCGCGCCCGGAGAATGCCGTTGGGTGCGAGACGACATCCCGCCCGAACTCAAAGCGCAACTCACGACGTTGATGCGCAAACTGCGACTTGTCTACGGAGCGATAGACATCATCCGCACGCCCGATGGCCAACACGTCTTTCTCGAAATCAACCCCGGCGGCGAATGGGGCATGCTCGAACGCGATCTCGAACTCCCCATCTCGGAAGCCATCGCCGACGCCCTGCTCGCCTGAAACTTATGACCGTCCTCATCATCACGCACAGCGACGACAACGAAAGCGTCGCGCTCGTCTCTGAGTCCATCAGAAAACGCGGCGGCAGTTCGTTTCGCTTCGACACGGATAGATTCCCGACGGAGGTTCAACTCGTCGCCCGCTACGGCGATACTTCCGAGACGCTTACGCTCGCCGACGGGGCGGCGACGCTCGACCTCCGCGACGTGTCGGCCGTCTGGCACCGCCGTCTCAACATCGCGGGGCGGCTGCCGGGCGAGATGGACTCGCAACTCCGGCAAGCCTCGCGCGGCGAATCGCGTGCGACAATTATGGGGATGCTGGCGAGCCTCGACGCGTTCCGGATGGACGCCGAGCCGTTGATCCGGCGCGCCGAAAACAAGCAGTTGCAGATTCAGATCGCGCGCGCTTCGGGGCTGGACACGCCGCGCACGCTCACCACCAACGACCCGGAAGCCGTGCGCGCCTTCGCACGCACCTGCGAGCGCGGGATGATCACGAAGATGCTCTCATCCTTCGCCATCTATGAAGGCGACGCGGAGAAAGTCGTCTTCACAAACGCGGTCGCGGCCGAAGATTTGGACGATCTGGACGGGCTGCGACTCTGCCCGATGACTTTTCAGGAACAGGTGTCAAAGGGGTTGGAACTGCGCGTCACGATTGTCGGTCGGCGCGTGCTGGCCGCCGCCATCGACTCGCAGGCATCGGCGCGCGCCGCGCACGATTGGCGGCGCGACGGCGTCCGTCTGCTCGACGCGTGGCAACCCTACACGCTGCCGCCCGACGTGGAAGAAAAGCTGTTGCGCCTGATGGATTACTTCGGTTTAAACTACGGGGCGGCCGACCTCATCGTGACACCCGACGGCCGCCACGTCTTTCTCGAAGTCAATCCTTCCGGCGAATTCTTCTGGCTCGAACAATGTCCGGGACTGCCCATCTCAGAGGCCATCGCCGACGTGTTGCTCGGCCGGGCAAAGCGTAGGTGAAGGGGTAAAGAGTAAAGGGAAGACGGAAAGAC
>DATCWB010000435.1:0-6957 GCA_036566625.1 Pyrinomonadaceae bacterium | reverse complement strand
CAGACTCTCGTCAACGCCGGGATCAGGGACATCATGATCGTGACGGGCGGAAACTCGGCCGGGGATTTTCTGAAGCTGTTGAAGAACGGGAAGGCGTTCGGCCTCAAGCACCTCAACTACACGTATCAGGAGGGCGAGGGCGGCATCGCGGCCGCGCTCTCTTTGTGCGAGGACTTCGCCGACGGCGCGCCCGTCTGCATCGTGCTGGGCGACAACATCATCGAGGGCAACATCTGTCAGGCCGTGCGCGCTTACCGGCATCAGGGCGGCGGCGCGAAGATACTCTTGAAGCAAGTGGCCGACCCGCAGCGTTTCGGCGTGCCCGAACTCGTAGGCGAACGCGTCGTGCGCATCGAGGAGAAACCGCGCGAGCCGAAGTCGGACTACGCCGTCATCGGCGTCTACATGTACGACGCGGAGGTGTTCGAGATCATCAAGACGCTCAAGCCCTCCGAGCGCGGCGAACTCGAAATCACCGACGTGAACAACGCCTACATCGAGCGCGGCGAAATGACCTGGAACGAACTCAAAGGTTGGTGGACTGACGCGGGCACATTCGAGAGCCTGCTGCACGCCGCCCGGCTCGTCGCCGAGACGGGCGCGAACAAGATGGAGGCCGTTAATGCAAACCATGCCTGAGCGCACCCCGCTCGAACCCGCCACGCAGTTTACGCGCGGAAAGATACGCGATGTCGTGGTGCGCGACGTGCGCAAGTTCGTGGACGAACGCGGCTGGCTCGCCGAGTTGTTCCGCCACGACGAGATGGAGGCCGAATATTTCCCGGCCATGTGCTACATCTCTTCGACCGAGCCGGACGTGCAGCGCGGGCCGCACGAGCACGTCGATCAGGCGGACTATTTCGTCTTCATGGGTCCCTCGAATTTCAAGATGCGGCTCTGGGACAACCGGCCGGATTCGGAAACTTACCGGCACATGATGACGCTCTACGTCGGCGCGGATAACCCGAAGGCCGTGCTCGTGCCCAAAGGCGTCGTCCACGGCTATCGCAACATCGGGAGAATGTCCGGCATCGTCATCAACTGCCCCAACCGCCTCTACATGGGCGAAGGCAAGCGGGAAGAGATCGACGAGATCAGGCACGAAGACGACCCGGCGACGATCTACAGGATGGAAGACTAAACGAGTTAGCGGTAAGCAGTGAGCAGTGCGCAGCCAAGACTGTTTTCCACTACTCACTGCTTACCGCTCACTGCTTACTTTTGATGAGAGTTGTTCGCATCATCGCGCGTTTGAACGTGGGCGGCCCGGCGAAGCACGTGGCGTGGCTGACGGCGGGGACGCGCCGGGTCGGCATCGAGTCGGAGTTGATCGCGGGAACCGTGCCGCCGGGCGAAGACGACATGAGTTATTTCGCGGCCGGGCAGGGCGTCCGGCCGATCATCCTTCCGGAGATGACGCGCGAGGTGTCGCCGAAGGATGCTGTGACGGTCTGGAAACTTTATCGCCTGTTCCGGCGTCTGCGCCCGGACATTGTCCACACGCACACGGCGAAGGCGGGCACGGTCGGTCGCCTCGCGGGGCTGTGCTACCGATGGCTGACGCCCGCCGCGCTCGTCGGGCGTCCGCGCGCATGCCGCTTCGTGCATACGTACCACGGCCACATCTTTCACAGTTACTACGGGCGGCTGAAGACGCTCATTTTTCTGACCATCGAACGCGTCCTCGCGCTCACAGCGACGGACAGCATCGTGGCGATTAGCCAGCAGCAGTTTCGTGAGATTCACGGGCAGTTCGGCGTGGGGCGTGCGCGGCAGTTTAAAGTGATCCCGCTCGGTCTGGATTTGGAGGCGTTCGCCAATTGGCGCGAACGGCGCACGGCGGCGCGCGCGGGATTCGAGGCGGGCGAGGACGAGTTGCTCGTCGGCATCGTCGGGCGTCTGACGGAGATCAAGAATCACAAGTTGTTCATCGAAGCCGCGCACGCTTATTTAACGCGACGGGCGGGCGCGAGGGATGAAGCGGGCGCGACGGCGCGGCGCGTGCGCTTCGTCGTCATCGGCGACGGGCAACTGCGCGGCGAACTCGAAGCGCAGGCGCGCTCGCTCGGCATCGCGGATCGCGTGACGTTCACGGGCACGCGATCCGACCCCGAAAACTTTTACCCCGCGCTCGACATCGTCGCGCTGACATCTCTGAACGAGGGCACGCCGCTGACGCTCATCGAGGCGATGGCGAACGCGCGTCCCGTCGTGGCGACGGCCGTCGGCGGCGTGGTCGATCTCGTCGGCGGGGCGGTCGAGAATGGGGCGGGGCGGCGCGGCGTCGGGGCGACGAACAATGAGGTTGCCACTGCTGTCGAAGGCGAAGCCGCCTACATCGTCTGCGAGCGCGGAGTGCGCGTGCAGACGGGCGACGCAGAGGCTTTTTGCGAAGCCTTGCGGCTCGTCGTTGCGGACGAAGAGTTGCGGCGCGAGATGGGCGAGCGAGGGCGCGCGTTCGTGTCGGAGCATTATTCCAAGGAGCGTCTGGTGAGGGACATGCTCAATCTTTACAGCGAACTGTTGCCGTCGCCTTCGGTGGCGGTGGTGTCGAAGCAGGGGGGCGTGCCGGCGGTCGGGCCGGCGCGCGGAAAAGGAGACTAACATTTGCGAGTTTTAATAACGGGCGGGGCGGGCTTCATCGGCTCGCATCTCTCTGACGCTTATCTGGAACGCGGCGACGAGGTCTACGTGATCGACGACCTCTCGACGGGCAGCTTCGAGAACATCGCGCACTTAAAGACGCACCCGCGTTTTCATTACACGATTGACAGCGTGCATAACGTGCCCGTCTGCGCCGAACTGATCGATCAATGCGACGTGATCTTTCACCTGGCGGCGGCCGTCGGCGTGAAACTCATCGTCGAAAGCCCGGTCAGAACCATCGAGACGAACGTGCGCGGGACGGAAGTTGTCCTGAGTCTTGCGAACAAGAAGAAGAAGAAGGTGCTCGTCGCCTCGACCTCGGAAGTCTACGGCCTCTCGACCGAAGTGCCTTTCCGCGAAGACGGCAACCTCGTGATGGGCGCGACGACCAAGGGGCGTTGGAGCTACGCCTGCTCGAAGGCGATTGACGAATTCCTCGCGCTCGCCTACTGGCGCGAGAAGAAACTGCCCACGGTCGTCGTGCGCCTCTTCAACACGGTGGGGCCGAGGCAAACCGGGCAGTACGGCATGGTCATCCCGACCTTCGTCCGGCAGGCGCTTGCCGGTCGCCCGATCACCGTCTACGGCAACGGCAAACAGACGCGCTGCTTCGGCTATGTCGGCGACGTGGTGGGCGCGCTGATGAAGCTGATGGACGCGCCCGAGGCCGTCGGCCAGGTTTTCAACATCGGCTCGAACGAGGAGGTCTCCATCCTCGAAGTCGCCGGGCGCGTCAAGGAACTCACCGCCTCGACTTCCGAGATCGTCTTCATGCCCTACGACGAAGCCTACGAGGAGGGCTTCGAGGACATGCCGCGCCGCGTTCCGGACATCTCGAAGGTGAGCGCGCTGACGGGCTTCCGCCCGACCGAAAAACTCGACGGCATTCTCCAAAAAGTGATCGCGCACCAGAGCGGGCAGTAAACTCAAGTGCGCCGTGAGCAGTAAGCAGTGAGCAGTAAAAAACAGAACTGCTTACCGCTTACTGCTCACGGCGCAATTTTCCGGCTTGATTTCTCCAGCCACATCGAATAGCTTTTCAGGTGACTTCAAACAGAATCAACTAGCAGTTGCTCATGTATTTCGGTAGTTTAAATCTCCTTCCGATCATCGTATCGTTTGCGCTCGCGCTCGCATTGACGCCGGTGGTGCGACGCCTCGCCCGGCATTGGGGCATGGTGGCGCAGCCGAAGGCGGATCGCTGGCACAACAAGCCGACGGCGATGATGGGCGGGCTGGCGGTATTCCTCACCGTCGCCATCACATATCTCATCTTCGTCGGGCAGATGCCGCACCGCCCTTACGGGTGGGTCGTGATTCTGGCGAGCGCGTTCCTGTTCGTGGTCGGCCTGATCGACGACATCGTTCACGTCAAGCCTTACCAGAAGTTGATCGGGCAGGTGATGGGCGCGAGCCTCGTCGTCTATTACGGGCTGAGTTTGCCGTGGAGCGGGTCGCCCTCGCTCAACATGGCGATCACGATCTTCTGGCTCGTCGGCATCACGAACGCGCTCAACCTGCTCGACAACATGGACGGGCTGGCCGCCGGCATCGCCGCCATCGCCGCCGCTTTTCTGGCCGCGAGCTTCGTCGTCAACGGGCGACCGGCCGAAGCCCTCATGCTCGGCGTCTTCGCGGCCGCGCTCGTCGGCTTTCTCGCCTACAACTCCAACCCGGCGACGATCTTCATGGGCGACTGCGGCTCGATGTTCATCGGCTTCTTCCTGGCGAGCGCGGCCCTGATGAGCGCGGCCGGGGCGCGCTCGCGCTCGTTCATGATCGTGCTCGCCGTGCCGGTGTTGATCCTGCTCATTCCGATCTTCGACACGACCTTCGTCACCATCCTCAGAAAACTGTCGGGGCGTTCGGCCTCGCAGGGCGGGCGCGACCACACGTCGCACCGCCTCGTCGCGCTCGGCATGACGGAGCGACGCGCCGTGTGGATGCTCTACGCCTTCGCGGGATTGTCGGGCGTGCTCGCGCTCCTGGTCAGCCGCACGAGGCTCGACGTGAGCATCGCGGCCATCGTCGGCTTCACCATCGTGCTCGCGCTGCTGGGCGTGTATCTGGCGGGCGTGAAAGTGTACGAGGAAGAGGAAGTGTTGAAGGCGCGCGAGAAACCGCTCGTCGCCTTCTTCGTAGACCTCTCTTACAAGCGGCGCATCTTCGAGGTGCTGCTCGACATGGTGCTCGTCATCCTGTCGTACTACAGCGCGTACACGCTGCTGTTCGGGCCGATTGCGGACACGGGCGCGTGGAATCTGTTCCTGCGCACCGTGCCCGTGCTGGTTTGCGTGAAGATGTTCGCGTTTCTGGCGGCGGGCGTCTACAGGGGGTTGTGGCGTTACATCAGCGTGGACGGCATCGTCGTGTTTGCTAAAGCCGTCCTGCTCGGTTCGGTCGGCAGCGTGCTCGCGCTCCTGGTAGCGTTTCGCTTCGAGGGGCTGTCGCGCGCCGTCTTCGTGCTCGACACGATGATTCTCTTCATGATGCTCGCGGGCAGCCGCTTCGCCTTCCGCCTGTTCCGCCACGCGCTGCCCGTCCACGAGGCGCGCGGCGCGCGGCGCGTCCTGATCTACGGCGCGGGCGACGGCGGCGAACTACTGCTGCGCGAGGTGCTCAACAACCGCGATTTGCAACTGACGCCCGTCGGATTCGTTGACGACGACCCGCACAAAAAAGGGAAAGTCATTCACGGCCTGCGCGTCTTCGGCGGCAACGGCGCGCTCAGGAGCATCTGCGAAGAGCAACGCATCGCCGAAGTCCTGATCTCAAGCACGCAAATTTCCGACGAGCGGCTCGCCACCATCCTGCAAGACTGCGATTTAGCGCAGGTCACGGTCAAACGCATGCGCATCCAGATCGATCAACTGAATTGAGCCGAAGGTCGGAGGTTAGAGGTCAGTGAAGGCAAAACTGATTTTTACTAACCTCTGACCCGTGACCTCCTGCTTATGAAAGACCAGATCAAGACCATCGAGCTTCGCGCCGCGTGGGGGCGCGTCGTGCTGCTCGTGCCCGTAGCACTGGCGGCGGCGGGCGTGTGGTACGGGATGCGTTGGTGCGTGGGGAACACGATGGCCGAGTGGCTGCCGGACATCAACGCGGCGTATGCGGCGGCGCGGCTGGCTCCGAATGATCCGCAGACGCATTTCACGATTGCGCGCCTGCGCGAGCGGAGTTTTCAGCCGGAAGAGTTGCCGGAGGCGGCCGAGCATTACGAGGAGGCGGCGCGCCTGTCGCCGAACGACTTCCGTCTGTTCCTTGAGTTGGGGCGCGTGCGCGGGCTCATCGGCGACGAACGCGGGAGCGAAGAGGCTCTGCGCCGCGCCGTGGAACTCGCGCCGGGCTACCCCGACCCGCGTTGGTATCTCGGAAACGCGCTGCTCCGGCAGGGGCGCACCGAAGAGGCGTTCGCCGAGTTGCGCCGCGCGGGCGAGGCGGGTCCCGAAAAATTCCTGCCGCAGGTGATTGAACTCTCCTGGCGTTTTTACGACGCGGACGTGCCATCTGTGCTGAGCGTGGTCGGCAACTCGGGGCGCGCGCGCGGGCAGTTGATGGAATATTTGATCAACCTGAAAAAGTTGGATGAGGCGCGGCAATTGTGGGAGGGCTTCGACGCGGGGCAGCGCAAACTCTCGCACGCGACGGGCGAAAAGCTGTTGCTGCGTTTCCTCGAAGTGAAACGCTTCCACGACGTGCTCGCGATGCACCGGGAACTCTCCGCGACTGCGGGGACGCCGACGGAGGCCGCGCCGGAACGATTCACGAACGGCGGGTTCGAGTCGGCGGTAGGCCCGCCGGGGAAGAGTCCGTTCGAGTGGCAGGTCGTGCCGCTGGCGGGCGCGCAGATGGGACTCGACCCGCAGGTGCGCGGGGAAGGCGCGCGCAGTCTCCGCATCGCCTTCAATGCGACGGACACCATCAGCTTCAGAAACATTTCGCAACTCGTGACGGTTGCGCCCGCGACGCGTTATCGGCTCGAATACTACATGCGGACGGAAGATTTGAAGGGGTCGGCGACGCTCTCGACCGAGGTCGTGGACGCGGCGCAGCCCGGCAGCGTGCTCGCCGCCTCGTCGCCTCTCGCCACGGGAACGGCCGACTGGCAGGCGGTGGCGCTCGATTTTACGACGGGCGCGGCGACGCAAGCGGTGACCTTCCGCGTCGTCAGCCCGCCATGTCCGGCCGCCACCTGCCCCATTTTCGGGAAAGTCTGGTATGACAACTTCAATCTCCAACGCCTCGGCGGCGGAGCCAACACCGGCGGTCGAAACACCGGGCGCACCTGACCCGGCGGGCGCGACCGCG
>DATCWB010000434.1:0-19525 GCA_036566625.1 Pyrinomonadaceae bacterium | reverse complement strand
CCGTCGCCGCGGAACGCCGCAGGCGACGCGCCGCCATGTTGAGAGCCGGCACAAAACCCGCCACCCTCTTTGCGCCCGCCGCTAATCACGCCGGAGCGGTAAACGTCCGGACGGCCGACAACCTCGTGTTGCCCGGTGTCTCTCTGCCGAGCACTGCCTCGCTCTCCAGCATCACTCCTGTGAAAACTCTGCCAGCGGTCGTTCCGGCGACGAAAGACGCTTTGCGGGAACTGCCGCGCCCGGCGGCCTCGCCGCTGCCGAGCGGTTGGAGCAATGCGGCTTCGAATCGTGCCGGTGAGATGCGTTTCAACGTGCGCGCCGCCGATGGGCGCGCACGCTCCTCCGCCGTCTGGTCGCGCGTCAATTTGCAGTCGGCCGCGTCGTCCGCGCCCGACACGCGCAGCAAAACTTTCGGCGGCGTGCCCCTGACGCTCCTGCGCCGCACCGTCATCAACCGGATGGTGGCCGAGGGCGGATGGGTCACGAACGACGTGCAGCGAAAGTTCGGTGAACGATCCGTGTTCGTTGTCACCGCGCAGTCAGTCGCCGCGAGCGGTGAACGCCGCGCGTGGACGTTCTACTTCACGGAGTCCGACGGGCAGGTCTACAGCCTCGCCACTAATGCGCCCGCGGAATTCGCCGACGCGCTCGCCGCCGAGTCCGAACAGGCTGTCGTCGCGCTCAGCGCGCGCCGCGCCAACTCCACGACCGCCCAGCGTTAATCAAGAGCGCGGTCATTCTTTCGCCCGAATCGCGAAACCCACTTTACAGACGTGTGCCCCACCCGGCGCACGCCCGCCCGCGCGGGTAATCTTCCCTGAGGGAGCCCACAAAGAAACATGGCAGCCAACGAATCATCGCTAGCGGATCAACTCTCGCTCTCCGATCTGCTCAAGAAGTTGATCGAGCTGGGCGGGTCTGACTTGCATTTGACCACTAACACGCCCCCGCAGGTTCGCGTTGACGGCGGACTCAAGCCGCTCGAAGGCTTCAAAACGCTAACCTCGGCCGACACCAAGCAACTCGCTTACAGCGTGCTCACAGACGCGCAGAAGCACCGCTTCGAGGAGTCGCTCGAACTCGATTTCTCCTTCGGCGTGCGCGGCCTCTCGCGCTTCCGCGCCAACCTCTTCAACCAGCGCGGCGCGGTCGGCTGCGTCTTCCGCGCCATCCCCTACGAGATCAGATCGTTTGAGAACCTCGGACTGCCGCCGGTCGTCACCAAACTCTGCGACAAGCCGCGCGGCCTCATACTCGTGACCGGCCCGACCGGATCGGGGAAGTCCACCACGCTCGCCGCGATGATCGACAAGATCAACCGCGAACGTCATGAGCACATCATGACCATCGAAGACCCCATCGAATTCCTGCACAACCACAAGTCGTGCCTCGTCAACCAGCGCGAAGTCGGTTCGGACACCAAAGGCTTCGCCGAAGCCCTTCGCACCGCGCTCAGGCAAGACCCGGACGTGGTGCTCGTCGGCGAAATGCGCGACCTCGAAACCATCGAGTCTGCCCTGCGCATCGCAGAGACCGGCCACTTGACGTTCGCCACGCTGCACACGAATTCCGCCGCCTCCACGATCAACCGCATCATCGACGTGTTCCCCTCAAACCAGCAGGCGCAGATTCGCGCGCAGCTCTCGCTCGTCCTCGAAGGCATCATGTGTCAGGCGCTCTTGCCGAAGATCAACGGACAGGGACGCGTCGCCGCCCTCGAAATCCTCGTTCCCAACGCCGCCATCCGCAACCTGATCCGCGAAGATAAGATTCACCAAATCTACTCGATGATGCAGACGGGTCAGGAGAAGTACGGCATGCAAACTTTCAACCAGGCGCTCGCCACGCTCTACCACAAACGCCTGATCTCGCTCGAACTCGCCATGCAGCGTTCGTCGAACACGGACGAACTGCGCGACCTCATCGAACACGGCTCCGGCATCAACAACGGCAACGGGAACGGCGCGAACGCGACGCCCGCGCGCCCCGGCGCGCACCCCAGCCCCTACGCTCAACCGCGACCCATCGGCGCGCGCCCCACGAGATAAAGGAGTGACAAGTGACGAGTGACAAGTGACGAGATAAAAACTCGAATCTTGTTCTCACTTGTCACTCGTCACTTGTCACTTGTCACTTAAGGAGTTTTCCACCCATGCCCACTTACGTCTTCAAAGGCCGCAACCGACTCGGCGAAGTGATGGTCGGCGAGCGCGTCGCCGACAGCCGCGACGTGTTGAAGCAACTGCTGCGTCGCGAACAGATCATGCTCACCTCGGTTAAGGAGAAGGGACGCGAGGTCGCCGTGCCGAAACTCGGCGGGCGGGGCAAAGTGAAGTCTAAAGAGTTGTCGATCTTCACGCGTCAGTTCTCCGTGATGATCGACGCGGGGCTGCCGCTCGTGCAGTGCCTCGACATTCTGGCGAGCCAGCAGGAGAACAAATATTTCCAGCAGGTCTTGACGCAAACCCGGCAGGACGTGGAAGAGGGATCAACTCTGGCCGTCGCCATGGCGCGACACCCGAAAGTGTTCGATCAACTCTTCGTCAACATGATCGAGGCGGGCGAGACGGGCGGTATCCTCGACATCATTCTCCAACGCCTCTCGACCTTCATCGAAAAGATCGTCAAACTGCGCCGCGACGTGATCTCCGCCATGATCTACCCGACCGCGGTCATCGTCATCGCCTGCCTGGTCGTGGCCGCGATTCTCATCTTCGTCATTCCGCAGTTTCAGACGATCTTCCTCGGCCTCTTAGGTCCCGGCGAAAAGCTCCCGCTCCCGACGCGCGTCGTCGTCGCTTTCAGCGACTTCGTCGCCGGCTGGGGCGGCCTCTGCATACTCGTCGGCATCATCGCCTTCGTCGTCGCCATACGCACCTACCGTAAGACGCCCGGCGGCCGCCGCAACACCGACCGCCTCCTCCTGAAAGCGCCCATCATGGGGCCGGTTCTGCGAAAGGTCGCCATCGCGCGCTTTTCGCGCACGCTCTCAACCTTGCTCTCTTCGGGCGTCCCCATCCTCCAATCGCTCGAAATCACGGCGCGCACCGCGGGCAACGTGGTCATCGAAGATGCGATCCGCGGCATCCGCACGGGCGTCGAACGCGGCGAGAGTTTCGTCGAGCCTCTCAGGGCGAGCGACGTGTTCCCCAACATGGTGGCGCAGATGGTCGGCATCGGCGAACAGACCGGCGCGCTCGACTCGATGCTCGGCAAGATCGCTGACTTCTACGAGCAGGAAGTGGACACAGCCATCGCCAACATGCTCACGCTCATTGAACCGGCCATGATCGGCTTCCTCGGCGTCACCATCGGCGGCATCGTCATCGCCATGTATATGCCCCTCTTCACTCTCGTCGGCAAACTCTCAAGCGGCAGCCAATAGCCTTAGAGGGTATTGAAACGGCGCGTTCCGGGGTATTGAAACGGCGCGCTCAGGGTTTTGATTCTTCCAAGCGAAAAGCCCAGTAAAAGCTGGGCTTTTCGCTTTTTGTCCCTAATTCTCATTTTCAAAATGGCTGGTTGCGTTGTTCATCAAGCCCTTCCATTTTCAATTAGATCGGTTTACATAGATATTACGATACCCCCCATGACTCTCTTGAGAACGACCAGGAAATACCTCTAAATCTCACTGGTACAAGTATTTACACATCAAGCAATAAAGCCTCCTGCAAATCTACATAGATAATACGATCCCCCCAATGCTAAGCAGCCACCTAGCATTACCAAGGTTATCGCAGTAAATACTTTGTTTACTACGAGATAGAAATTATTCGCTGGACAGAAACACCCTATACCTCCCCTTTCGAGCTTCCCTGTTCTAAGAGATTACGTTCAGAGCACGCCGCTACAGCAGTTGGTCGACTGAGGAACGTTTGAGCACTGCTATAACAATGCGTTTATCGCCCTGCGCAACTCTTCCGACAGCGGCTGGTCGGGCAATTTCGAGAGGTATGTGGCGACAGAGGGTCTTTTGTGCCTGCCGCCGACGCCCAAAGCCTTGAGGGCAGTTCTCTCGAAAGCGTCGGTACCGCGCAGACCGTCTAAAATATCGATGAGCATGTCGGTCGCGTGCGGATTCTCTAGACAGGCCAAGGTGATCGTGGCCTTGTCGAAGAGCGCCTCATTCTGGGCGACCTCGCGGAGGAACCGGGCCACCTCAGCGGAATCGGCGCCGCACCTCTGCGGACCGAGCTTCTCGAGCAACTTTCCTATCTGCCGGGCAGAGTCTTTTCCGGCCTTGGGCAGGCGTGCCCTTACCAACTCCATCAGGATGTCAGACGCCTCGACGCGTAGGGCGGAGTTCTTCTGCTTGAAGCATTTCAGCCGAGCGAGGTCGTCCAAGATGGTGTGGAAAAGGTTTTTCACCTTTCCACCGCGCAGCAGTCCGAGGAGAAACCTGGCGACCTTTTCGGAATCCGGCGCGGGCCGGTATTCGTCTGTGACGGCGAGGATATCGACCGCCTTCCGGGCCGGGCTCGTTTCGGCGAGCTTTCCTTTATTCGCCTCGTCGACCGCCGGATCGCCCGTGACGACGGCGGCACACCTGATCAGGTCGTCGACCGCCCAGTCTTTGAACATCGGCCGGTATTTCACGCTCCAGTGCGCGCAGGCCGCGCGGAAGACGAACTCTTGCTCCGCCTCCGAGAGCGCGCGCTGCGGAACGTTCTTGCTGATGCGGTCAAAGTCAGTGCTAACCGGAAGGGACCCGGTCTGCTGCCAGAGGCGGTACAGGTACTCGAACTCCCTGGCGGGGCTGTTCGTCGTGAAGTTGCTCACCGCCCCTATGAGCCTACCCTGAAGGGGCATGCGCCACTCCGTTACCCCGACTAACTTCGTCATGGCTTCGACGCTCTGGGGTCTGAATGAGCGGTTTTCCTGGATGCAGGCTAAGACTAGATTCGCCAGATTCTCTGCCTCTGGCCCCATTCCAGCCAATCCGTCGACGAGCGAGTGAGGGGTCCATCCTGGGGTGAGTTCCTTGCCGATGACTATTGACCATAGCAGCAACCCCATAGAATAAACGTCTGCTAAGGCGTCTCGATTCCCGGGGGTGAGCCAGATTGTGGGGTCCATGTACGCGATGGTGGCAACCACCTGAGATAACGTGGTGCTGGAGCTGGCCCCAATGTGGCAGAAGTCGAAGTCAATCAACTTCGGCGTGCCGTCACCCTTCACCAACACATTGGACGGCTTTAGGTCACAATGGACGACACCATGCGAGTGGGCATGCGAAAGTGCCTCACAGATCTTCGAGAAGAGCTCGAGCCGCCCTTCTAAGCTGACGGAGTTATCACTGATATACGTCGTAACAGAAACCCCATCGACAAGTTCCATCCTGTAGTAGGGGCGCTCGCGGTAAACATTCACGTCGTGTACCCGGCAGATGTAAGGGTGTTCCAGGGCGGCGAGCCCTTGCGCGCCCCGCTCGAAGCGGCCGAGGACAGATGCCGACTGTTCCGCGCCAGGGTGTAGCACCTTCAAGGCCTCGAGCCTTCCAAGCGTGCCGTGCCGTGCCTTGAATACGCGGCCGTAGCCGCCTGAGCCTAGTGGCTCAATGAGTTCCACCCCCGCGAATAGGCGTCGCATCAAGGGCGCCCCTACAACCGCGTATAGCTCGTCCCAGACCTCGTTCAATCTACTCACCTCGTAGGAACGGATCAAGCGAGGCATGGCGCCGATCGCCTCGTAGACGTCGAGGTTCAGTCCGTTGACTAGGATGATGTGCGTGGCCTGCACCGACCTGTGCGAGGCGTAGTATCTAGCTTGGTCGAGGACGTCATGGCCGGACAGCGTGACACTGGGGCGCTTCACCTCGACGACCACCTTGTTGGGAGGCAGGTCGAACTCGTGGTCGGAGAAGATTACGTAGTCGGCGCGCAGAATGCTCTTGTCGCGCAGGCCGACGGAGAACTCTACGAGGATGTCTTCGTCCGCATAGCCCAAGGCCCTGAGGAGCGGCGCGACCAGTGATTCGCGCACCCGGGTCTCGTTGTCAGACTCTGAAAAGGAGGGGATACTAATCATAGGACTCCACGGAATTTGCTTCCCTGACGCGGTGAGTTCTTCCCTCGGCATCTTCGCAAGCCCTGTTGCGAAGCGTCAATGGCAACCCGGGGCGGTGGCGAGGATATTATGGCACGCGACGAGCGTGATGAAATCCGGAGCCACCGTTCTGGCGCGCTGACTGTGAATAGCGTCATTTCACCACTGTCTCGACCTTTGAACTGACGATTTCCAGATCGACCCTCGTGGTTCCCCCAGACTTGAACTGGAGGGTGAGTGTCTGTGTGGAGGCAGTTGCGGTGCCCCCAAGGTTCTAAGGTTTGTTAGTCGAAGGGTCTTGTAGCCAACCAATTCGCTGTCGACTAACTGCCCCCTGAACGTGCCACCGACACCTCACCCAACCCTTCGCCTATAATTACGGCCTCGTCCGAACCGACGGTGACGCGCTCCCTAGCCTTCGGCGGGTCGGGTTTCTTGGGCTCGAGCGGCGGGGTCGGTACGGGGAAAGGCCCTTCGCTGCCTCAGCGTAGATAAACATTCTTGAAGGCCTGCATCTGGGCGTCGGTCAGTTCTATGACCCGCATCGTGTCCTTGTCCTCAGTTCGACCTATGTCACCGGGCGTGACACTGCCAGGCTCCGCCACTATTAAGTCTTTAAGGCGGCTGCCTAGAAGTAGGAACCTAGAGGAGCCTTTCTTGCGCTCTAGCAGCACCAAGCGCTCGGGCTGGCTGGGCGAATCGGTAGGAAAAGCCTAGCACTCTCAGCTTCACAGAGTGCGGCACTGTTGAATAGGGGCATGACCGAGAGCGACGCGTTACCTAGTAAAGCGAAGTTCAGAACAACGGCGGTTAAGAAAACGGCGTCGTTCTCCTCTAGGCGCTGGAGCGGGGCGTCTGAGTAGCCGAACACGCGCGGCCCGACTGCCATAACCATGTGACGTGTGTCGGACGGTGTCAACTTCTCGTTCACGGTCACGCTGCTGACCCTTTGACCATTCCTCAGCACATGCCTCCCACCACCGAATGTCTTCCGAAGGCATTGCGGCCGCACAAACACAAAAGGCACTGGCCTTATCGGCCAGTGCCCTTTAACACATGCGTCGGATTTCAGACGACCCTAAGCGGCCTTCTTCGGCTCGCGGAAGAGGCGCGCTGGGCGCCTGTCAACGAACTCCCTCAGTCTCTCGGCCGACTTCATCGCCTTATCGAACTGCTCCCGGACTTGCCCTAGAGTGACCTCACGGTCTCTCAGGCAATTAACGCTGCGTTCGCGGCTAAGAACTCTTACTCTTCTCATGTCGTTCCACCTCCTGGCGTCGGCCTGTACAGTTCAGCCTGAGCTAAGTATCTCGCGAAAGGGCGGATGATGTCAACGAGAAGTTGCTGGACTTCCGGGGAGGATCCGCACAGTTCGGGCTCATCAGACTGGATGTTAATGACGCCCAAAATGGTCGTGTCTTGGTCATCCGCCCCTGCACCTTCGTCGGCCTCGCCCCCCACCCCGAGCTGCCCGGCCTCGTACTCAATTCTCACCGAGGCGAAGCTCCTCAGATCAGGGGCGGTGGTCTTGAAGTACCGGGCCACAGTGTTCCGGACCAAAGGATGGTGGCGGCTAAAATCCACCTTGCTAGAGTCGGATACGATGACGTACCCGTCGACGCTGCCGATCACCTCCGGTGCCCCTGGGAGTTGCAGTTCGGCCTCGCTAGGGTCGTTCGGGTCGTAAACGGGAAGCGCGAACTCGCCGAGACCCGGCATGCTGGGCGGCCTCTCCCCCCAATCCCGAAGCACCAGCACGCCCCAAAGTATCTTGCCCCCTCCGGCGCGGTAGTCGGGGTGCGTAAATTGGTCGGCCGACTCTAACTCTTTCGGCAACGCCTCGCCGCGCAGGTAGAGGCGCATCCAGTTCGCGGTGACCGTCGCCGATGATGAGGGTTCGTACTGGAGCTGCACCAGGTCGGCAACTGTTTTGAGGATTGACTCTTGGAATTCGGTAAGCTGGCGGTCGAGCGCTTCGTAATCGACCGCCCCCCCGTGATCTTCCTCCAGATACTTTTCAACCAAGTCGAGGGCTTTATGGTGTTCTTCTAGGGCACTGAGGTAGCGCCGCTGGAAGGTCGTGAGGAATTTCGTGCGCCTGTCCAGATCCTGCCGCCCTAGCAGGCTGCCGACGAAGACGGCTACTACGAAAACCGTAAGCCAGAGCCCGGTGAATGCCTCCACAATCACCGTGATTTTGGTGTACCAGTTGATTGGGACGATGTCGCCGTAGCCAACGGTCCCGATCGTGACCCCACTCAGGTAGATGTAGTCAACTAGGCGGAGGTAATCTTTGTCGTTCGAGTACTTGAATGCGTTATCAGGTCCAAAAACGTTCTCAAACGCTAAGAAGACGGCGGCGAAGGCGATCACCACGACCCAGTAGGCGAACGCCACGGCTATGATATCCCTATAGCCCGCTCCTCTCTGCCCCTCGATGATTTGGAGGAGTCGCCTTACAAGTGAACTGATGACGAACAGCAGAACGACCCCGTTAAGTGACGCTGCCGCGACGCTCAACCAGAACCGCGCGGCGTCGCCGAGGCCGAACTTATGGTTAGACACCTCTAGCACGACGCTAAGAACGACCCACAGCACGGTGATGGCCACGGCGCTCCGGGTGTCAAGCACCACGTGCCTTCTGATGAACCTCTTGGCCAGGAAAAACACGCGCCCCACGGAGGCGCGCAAAATAGTTATCGGCATGTTAAGTTGCACCCCGGCAGAACCTATCTTACCCATCCCCGATGTGGGTGTCTGCCTGTCTCGATTTCGACCCCAGCGGTTGTGGTCTTCCTGCGGTGCCTCAGACGGTGAGTGTGTGCGTCCAGCGGGGCAGACCGTTATTCACCAAGTAGTCGACGAGGTCGGGCGTTCCGTAAAACTTGACGCGCCCGTGCTCCCTGAATGCGAGCGCAGACTTGTCGACCGCAAGACCTAACAGCCTGGTCCTCGCGGTCAGGTCATGGAGCAGGTCGTAGCGGTCATCGTCGTTTTTGCTGACCGCGTCGGCGTTGAAGACGGCGAAGTCGATGTAACCTCCGTTGGTCGAGCGCTCCCTGATGTGCGCGAATTCGATCTGCATATTACCCCCTTAAGTAGCGTCTTCTGAAAATGCCGCGAGGCGTGGGGTTTAAGACTTCCCCACGCCCGCGGTCTGAACTCGCCGTAGCCACGCCCCGACCGTTTGAAGGGTTGCTCCCTATGCGGTTGAGTCCGCCACCGGGTCGTTCGCTGACCCCTTCATAATTTCAATGCCGCGGGCGCAGTCGGACTTGTTGTAGTAGCCCTCGCCCGAGTCGGCGATTGTCTTACCGTTGCTGGCGACGTAGCGCCAGCGGTACTGCCCGACCGTGTCACGATAAATCACATACTTGCCCATTAATTAACCTCCTGAGTAGAAGAAGGATCAGTTGTGTACCCCTCTCGCGAAGTGACCACCCTAGCCCCGTTTGCTAGGAGGGATGCTGATACTTACGGCAAGCGGGCCCAGCGTGCGCACGTCGGGGGTCGGTGGCAACCCTGCGGTTGAATGGTCAAAGGGGGAATCCATACCACTGCGTCACGCCTTTTTGTTGAACTGTCGGGCGTTCAATCCTCCCTTAGACAGGTTGCACGGCGCACAGGCAGTGCGCAGGTTGTTGAGATGGTTCGTCCCGCCGTTCTTCCTGCTGACTGAATGATCGACGTGGTACCCACCCGGGGCCACCGCCACCCCGCAGTAAGTGCAGACTCCTCCGTCGCGATAGTAGACGCGCAGCC
Source organism: Pyrinomonadaceae bacterium (assembly GCA_036566625.1). Lineage (GTDB taxonomy): Bacteria > Acidobacteriota > Blastocatellia > Pyrinomonadales > Pyrinomonadaceae > JAIVJZ01. The sequence goes on along the minus strand of DATCWB010000434.1, from coordinate 9,718 downwards.
TCGTGGCACTGTTCAGCGGCTCTGTATTCCTCGGTTTTGAGACGCGGCGGCTCCTCCGCGGCGGCTCCTCTGCGGCGAGCGCCGCGAAAAACGCCAAGGCGGCTAGGGCGACACCCGCTACTAACCACGGGCTCGCGGGCGCTGGGGTCACGGTCACCGATACCTCTTCCGCCGTGATTAAGAACCAGCCACGGTCGACGACGACACACCAAAGTCCCGGCGAGGGCGGCGTCAACTCAACGCCTGATTCCGACACCAAGCCCGGGTAGTAGTAGTAGATGCCCCCGGCCCGGAAGCTGCCGAAGTTGGCCGGGTCTAGCAATCTAACTTCTGCCTGACCCCTCAAGCCCACACTGATCTTCTGACCCTCTTCCATTGTCAATTCATAAAACAGGTAGCTCATGTGCCCTCCAAGGCAGGCGGTCGCCTGCCACACTCCTCAATAACTTGAACCGATCCTGGCCGCGCCGACTCGCGCCGGGCTGTTTTTCAACCCAGGTTATTGCCCTTCGACCGGTCGGGGTTCGAGACCGGTGTCTTTACGCCCGCGATTTTCCTGACGTGGTAGTGCGCGTACTGCCCGCCCTCGATCTTCTTCACGAGCTCCGGCCTCGACATGACCCGGCCGGTGCGATTGTCCTTGAACCCCACATTGCGACCCGATCGCGTCTCTCGCACGACAGATATTCTCTTGCCCATAAGTAACTCCTTGTAACTTGAAGCCCGCGCGCGGCGGGACATAAATTAAGCCTGCATCGGACACCCGATCAAGCGGCTTCTGAGTAGGGGCGATAGCGCCCGGCCCCGCCGCGCGACTCCCACAGTTTCGTGCGGGAGGCGCGGCACCCTTCGCATCCTTCGGTGGGAACGCGCGTGACGGCGATTACGGCAGGGAGCCCGTAGCGCAGGTCCGCCGAGACATCGTTCGGAAGCAGCGGATACTCGGGCGCGCCGATCTTCAACAGTTCGGCGAGGATGAGTGCCGCCGAGGCCGCCGAAAGGAAAGGGAGCGACGCGCGAGCCCCGACTGGGGCGATCACGCCCCCTATATCCCCCTCGGCACACGGCCCGCGGAACTCTGCTGCGGGGCGCGGGAGACGGCACATGGTGCAATCATCGAGCCTCGGGATGTGCCGCCCAGCGCCGAAACCCCATCCACTTGTGGTGGTGCCATGCAGGACGATCGGCGGCAGTTGAAACGGCACCTGTGCCCAAGCGCCGTCCTCGTTGGTGAGGCTAACCCAGACGTCGAAGCCCTCACGTGCCAGCCGCGCACCGTTCTCAGCCCAAGTACCCATCACCGTTGCAAGCCGCAGGCCCTCGTGGCGCGAGAGATAGTTCAAGACGCTGTCCGTTTTTACCGCGTCCGCCAACACATCCCAGGCAGTGAAGAGTGGCGACCTGTTCAGGTTCGAGGTTTCGATACGGTCGCGGTCGAGGAGCATGAGCCGTCCCCTCAGGGGCATGAAGTCAGCTAGGTAGGCGAGGGCAGAACCGATGGCGCCGACCCCCGCAAGGAGGACACTCCCCAAGTGGTGTTCCGAGGGGACCGGCCGGGGCTCGTAACGCGCGAGGGCGGAGGAGCTGAAGTCGTGTGACCATGTGCACCATGAGTAGTCTCCGATCCATTCGCTGCGGTGATGGCCGATGGCTCTCTTGAACAGATCAGCGGCCCCGACGCAGGCCGCGAGTGCCGCGGCGGCAACCGTCGCAGGTCCCGAGTGGCGCGGGCCGAGGCCACAGCCACGGCGGCCGAGTGCCACCCATCCTAACGCATGTGCGACATAGTCATCGGGCGCGATGAGTCCTCTCTCAACTTGCGTATCCTCTTCCCAAGGGCCTACGAATAAGCGTAGCGGTTGGGGCTCTCCGGCCTCGACGCAGGGTACATTACGGAGTGTGAATGAGCCGAAAGGGTCAGCTGAGTGCATCTCCGCTATGATCCTCTCGCCGAGGAGCGCGAACCCGTCACGCCTGAGCTCGGGGCAGAGCCCAACTTCCGGCGCTACAACTGTCACAGTCCTAGCCCAGCGCGAGGTCAGGTTGCACGCCACGAGCGCCGCGTGCTGGACGGCGAGTGCGCAGGCATGTACAGGATCGACTATGATCTCGACAGGGCGGTTGGCGTAAGCCGCAAGACCTTTTACTTCTAACTCGGTGCGGTTGTCTCGGTCGCCGTAGAAGTCCTCCGCCCTCGGCCACTTCGCTAAGATTTCGCTCATCGACACATTACTTGGTGTCATAATTTCCTCCACTCGCACGGCTAACGGCTGCCCCGAAAGTCCGCCTCGCCGGGGAGGACGACGAGGTGCATGCTTACCTCATCCTGCATCAGAGGGCGAAATACGCCGCGCTCGTGTCGATGAACGCCGCACCTCCGGAGGTCGATCCCGTCACGGCCGAAGTGCGGCACGACGACCGAGATCGCCCCGTCGAAGCGAGCGAAGGTGTTGCGGTCGTCAACCTCAGAGTGAAGAACATCGTCTCCAGGATGCGAGTGCGCTTGGCCGATGAGCACGAGCGGCGTATCTACGACGACCGTGAGAGCCTCGGCGTTCGCCTCCGCGCTCGTCGAAACACAGCCCGCCCGTGCTTCTGCATCTGGCACGACGAGAGTGGTCACGATCGACAAGCCGTCGCGCTCCAGGCCGAACCAGTAGACTACTCCCTCGGAAGGTCGGCGCTTGGCGAAACTAGCGAGCAAATCACCGGTGCGTACGAGCAGCGCGTCCGTAATGTGTATGACAGGCAGGGGGGATACTGCTTGGACCTGCGCCTCACTACCGGAGATGTCCCCCACCGAGTATGCTGAGCCCGTCATCCGAGCCTTCCCGTAGCGTCGAGTATCTTCGCGTGCATGTCGCTGATGATTTCCGCCAAATTCCGGATAGGGCCTCCTCCTGACGTCGCGAGGCGCCAATCGAACATCCTCCAGTCTGAGTGCGGCCCGCCGCGCTCGCCGTACGCCTTACGGCTGTATCTCATGCAGACGCAAGGCGTCCCGTGGAAGACATTCGGATAGTACCGATGGAGACCGCGTGAGGCGCCGGTCTCGTCGGTGAACTCAATGAATGGCGGAAGCACAGGGTAATCCGCGCAGTCGAACTCCGCGAAGAACGGCTCGCCCGTCCTGCTCACAAACGTAACGCGGAACTTCACGTTCTCCTCCGAGAGCCCGCGCGCGTCCAGCACGAGCCCCGCGGCCTCGGCGAACTGCGCGGCCATAAACAGCTCCTCTTTAACCTGTTCGAGGGAGAGTGCCTGTTCGATTACCGCCATTACGCATTACCACCCTTCACCGACAGAATCAGGAGCGTCCCGGCCGCGAGGTGGTAGCTCGCAAGCGTACGCTCGGGCTGGAGGCGTTCCTTACCAAGGAGAAGCGCGTACTCATTGTCGGCCTCGGTAAACTTGAAGACGGCACGCGCGTCTTCGATCACCCGGGAGGCCTTCTCCGAGATGGGGTAGACCGGGCGTCTGTCTGCGGCCGTTGGTTCCGTCTCGCTCCAGAGTCCCCGCGGCGTCTGTACGCGGAGGCTGACCTGCGGCGGCCCGCCCTGCCCGCCGCCCCCGCCGTTACCCTTGTCGTGTGATTTCTCTTCTGCCATAACTCACCTCATACTAAAAAAGTGTGACGGCTTTTTTTGCCATCACACTCTATATACGGAACCTCTGACGCTTGTGCGCGCTATATGTAGTAGTTTTTTAATGGCTCGAGCGCTTCATCCAGAGCGGGCAAGTAACGCGCGACGGGCACGGATCGCATACCCAGTCGTCGATCTCAGCCTCGAAACGACCGGCAGTGAAGAGTCGGTGACGCTCCCCGGCCTCAAGGCGCTCCGCCTCTAGCCGCTTCCCCTGCTTATTCCAGCGGTACTTGTAGAGCCGCCCGTCGGCGGCTGAGTAAACCCAAGGTTGGAGGCGCTCTTTTCGATCACTAAGGAGGACGAAAGATGCTCTCCGGCCCTTGTCGGGTATGGCGCTCCAGTTTAGCTCCTCCGGATATTGGCCGTCGGGGCCCGGCGACGCGAGGGACTCGGGCCGGTAGAGGATGGCGTGCTCACGCCCGTCCGTGTCGACATAGTGCGCCACGAGGTCGAGCCTGATGGGTAGGAGACTTTCTCCTGCCTCAACGACGGCAGAGTCCGAATCGAAGAACTCGGCCGCGTGGGGGAAGGGTTCGTAAGCCTCTGCGAAGCGCGCGACGAACGTGGCCCCAATGCGTGCATAGAGTGCAGTATGCGGGTGTTCCCCAAACCTGTCCTCTTTGAACTCGCGCGCGAAAAGTTCTCCTGCCTCGGCCGCCCCAAGCCTTGCGCCGCAGGCGTGCGCCTCCACAACGACCTTGCCCATAGCGGCGCGGACGGCGTTGAAGAAGCGCGGGTAGATAGACTGCAACCCAGGCGGAAACTTGATCCCGATCAACTGCTCGATGTATGTCTGGACGGCACAATACCGTCCAGCCAGAGAGCGGCCCGACAATCTACCGTCGTTGGCCTTGCCGCCCCAGATGCGGCTGAGCGCCATCCCGGCGGCCCCCTCTCCCTGGTCGCGCCCATTCCACTCACACTCTGTGAGGCCGAACAGTTCGACCCAGCGCTTTAACAGGGGCACTACCTCCCTCGGAGTCGAGTTGGGGAGCGCAGACTTCTTCGGCGAGTAGGACACGACGACAGCGCGACGAGCGCGGGTAAGGCCTACGAACAGGACCGCGTTCGCTTGCGCATGATCTTCTTCTTTAGTGGGCCGTAAAGACGGCGGTATCCACCAGACCGCACGAGACTTGGAAAGGGTCTGGCCGACTACCATCACGTAGGGAAACTCCAAGCCCTTAGAGGCGTGGCACGTCATCACAGCTACGGAGCCGGGCGCAGTCACGGGTGCGGCAGCAACAGGAGCCGCCGAGGAGAGGTTGTTACGGAAGTGATGGGCAAAGCCTAGCCGGGAGGTCAGGGGTGCAATCTTCAAGTGCGAGAAGCGATACCCTGCCGCGCGCGTGAGCGATGTCACGACTTCGCTCAGTGTCAGAGCACGCTCGGCACCGTCCGCGGCTGCTAGTGCCCTTCGCAAGTAAGAACTCCCGTCGAACAGGAACGCGCACATGACCGAGAAGGCGTCTCCGGAGAAGTTCTCTCCTGCGAGGCACTCTTCCAGTCGGCGGAACTCGGCGACGAGCGGTGCGATCCTGGCGGATGGGACCGGGTTCTCTCGCTTATCTTCTCCATCCCTCGACTCATACTCTTCGAGCAGCCATGCGACCGCGGCGTCGAGGTGTGGGCCGATTCCGGGCACGCCGCGCCCAAGCGCATAAACGACCCTAGGTATCGAGGCCTTAGGGTGGTCGGGAAGGGTAAGAACGGCCGCGAGGTCGCCCGCCGCACCTTCAGGGGTGATGAGCCCGCTCGTGGAGGCGCGTATCCCGCGTTTGGAGAGCGCCAACACCGCGCCCCTGACGTCGATGTTCCGCCGTGCAAGGACTGCAATGTCAGACGGGGCAACGCCCTGCCCTATCCACGCCTCAACTTGATCCGCGACGCCCTCTAATTCCGCCGCGTCGTTCGCCGCTCGCGCGACCGACACGGCCACCCCAACGGGTGGCCCATGCTCAGCGCCGCGCGTCCAGTAGGCTCGATAGTCGGCCGCCCCATTGTCCGGCGATTCGAGTAGGGTCGCCAACTGATTGGCACCCTCAATAACACCGTCGCCCGAGCGGTAGTTGATCCCGAGGTCGAACTCCTCGGCGCCGGGGAAGTCCTCGGCGAAGCGGCGGACGTTCTCGGGAGATGCCCCACGAAATACGTAGATGGACTGCCTGACATCGCAGACGACCCAGGGCGGGTTGTCGGGTCCGCAGACGACCTTCAGGAGGGCGGCGACCGATCGGCCCGCGTCTTGGTATTCGTCGACAAGTACCCACTTGTGCTGGGCGCGGATAAAGTCTCTGATGTGATGGTTGTCGCGGAGCAACCTAGCAGGTTCCGAAATGAGGTCGCCGAAGTCGACAGCGTGGCGTGACACCTTCTCCGCCTCATAGGCATTGAAGATGTTTACGAATTCCGAGGCAGTGGCGTGCGCTTCGGGGGACCACTCGGCGTCTCCGTTCTTCCAGTCAGAGACTGCCTCATTCAGCACGACGGGGTCGATCGTCCTATCGTGTCCGACCACGCGCTCCTTGAGATGGTTGATCTGTCTAACCGCCTCACGCGCCGCCAAGGACGGATCTCGGAGGTACTTGCCGCCCCCCAGTATTCGGTCGCAATGGGCTCCACCAAGTACTGAGGTGACGATCTCGTTCTGAACTGCTTCGTCGGCGATCCAGACGTCATGTGGGAGGTCCAAGCCGTGAGAAAGGAGGAGGGAGTATCCGAAGCCATGGAACGTGTTGATGACAATCTCATCAGCAGCCGCGCCGAACATCTCGGCCACGCGCCGCCTGATCTCGCCACAGGCTTCGTAGCTGAAAGTGAGGACAAGGATGTCGCGCGCTGGAACGCCAAGAACGCCCATCAAGTAGGCGATGCGCATCACGAGTGTGGACGTCTTGCCGGTCCCGGGACCGGCATTGACAATGGCGGGGCTTCCCACATGCCTCGCGGCCATCTCCTGCACCGGGTCATTACGCTGCGCTCTTTTCTTCCCCTCGCCCTCGGCAGGCTCACCGGCTGTGAGCATATCGTAGAGATATTCGGCGAGCTGCACCCGCACGAGGTCACGCCACACCCCCCTGCGCGCGGCGAGCGCCGCAGAGTTGGCTGTGCTGTCGCTCAGCCATTCCGAGAAGAGCTCGACACCGGGGCAGAGGAACTCCTTCGCGAAGGCATTGGCCTCCTCCTCCTCATCAGACTTGCTGCTGTAGCGGGCGACGGCGGGTGCCCCGTCGACCGAAGTGTAGATTGAGTCCGCGAGGAGATCGGGCGCGGCGTGGGGCTTCTTCAGCCGCTCATGCACTTCGAGGTGGCCCAGTTCGTGGCAGATGACGAAAAGTTTATCTTCCGGGTGGTTGTCGAGCCTCTCATCGTAGTAGATGCACCTGTCGAGTGGCGACACCTCGGCGTCTGAGCCTTCAAGGGAGTCGCCCGGCACCGCCATAAGGCTGACCTTGTGCTGTTTCTTCAGGTACGCCACGACGCGCTCCATCAAACCGCCCGGCTCCCGCCCGACGATCTCACGCACCTCCCTGGCGCGCGCCCTCGCAGTCTCGAACCATCTCACCTTGCGTGCTACTCCTCACCAGCCAGCGACAGCCAGTACTGCTTCTCCTTCTTGCTCATCGCTTTCGAAGCCCGCACCATCTCCGAGAATGTTCGGCCCTTCTCGGCGTAAGGCGTCTTGCGATGGGCGGCTTTCGGCAGTCTACGATCTAAGCACTCCCTCGCCCTGTCGCGCTCTGCCTTGCCGCGGCTAGCCGCGCGCTCCGCTAGCTCGTCCTTGACCGTCAGAGGCGTCCCGTCCGGATCTTTCACCACGTACATGTAGACGTCCCGAGGCACTTCCAGCACCTGGATGATCTCGCTCGGCTCAAGACCGGTGCATTCATGGAGGTATCCGATGTAACCCGGGCCGGGGTCGTCGTCGCCTCCCCCATTGGGGTGCCCCAACTCTGCTGAGCTGGCTGGGGGCGTGGGGGATGCAGGTGTCGGCGAAGACGCGCCGCATGACTCCCGCGCGATCCTCCGCATCATCTCGTGGCCTTCCGAGTCGAGCCAGCTCTTCATGTGCCGCTCGGTATAGGCCAACGCCTCCGGCGGCACCGCGCATCCACCCTCCGAATCTACAAGGTCGGCGAAGAATTCGTAGAGGTCCTCCGCCAAGTCGGGGTTTTCGGCGGCGAGCGTGTGAACGGCTTCCGGGTCGAGTCCCAGCGACCAGCCGCGCTCGATTCGATCGCAAAGTTCAAAGAGCCTATCTTCCCTATCTCCCTTTCGTTCCTCTGAGGCTACGATTGCGCGCCCCACTTCGGGTCTCTGTTTGCCGTCGCTACTCATGTCGCTCTCCCTCCCGTCAAGGTCGGTGCCATTCCCGCCGGTCGTGTCCGGCTGAGCAGCAAATGGAATCACAGTTCATATTTCATGTCACTTTCATTTTTTTACAAGCGTCCTCAGACTGGTAAGCCCGTGAAGCAGGCGCGGTCGTTACTCCTGCCTACGTCCGGGGTCGATGTAACGTCGGATCCATTCCTCGTCTAGGTCTAGTGTCGGATCAGAGAGCAGGGCTTCGCGCACGAGCGCCCGGGCCACCTCGCGCGCCCTCTCAACCCTGTAGCGGCTGACGCCCAGCCTACCCGAAAGAGTCTGTGGGGCGTCCCGCTCACGCCCGCTGGAAATGGGGGTGGGATTTGGGCTGAACTGGTCTTCGGCCACCTTCTTCAGAAAAGGCGCGGAGATTTTCGCCACCGTCTCGGCAATCACTGCCTCTATCTGTGCCGTCTGGTCGAAACCGTCGCGACGCGGCCGAATACCTTCCTTGTATCTCGCGGCCGTCAGGTCGTCCGATTGTAGGGATATGCCGTCTTCAGATTCGCCCTGTTCCGCGCGCCCCCTTGCTCCCTCTCGGCCGAAATACCTGCGCCAAGCATCCCTGTATAATTGACCCGTGAACACTACCCAGTTTGTCTCGGCGTGTCTCCCCCTCTCCTTGGGCAGGAGCTCGCAGACCTTCATCATTACGTCTTTGACTATGTCCTCTGGGTCAACCCAATTTAATCGCCCCGAGACTTCTTTCCAAGCCAAGGCTCTGACCCTGCTGAAGTAATAAGCCTCGTGTGACACTAGGAGAGTTTCGATCGTGGCACTGGCAGCCTTGCCGTGCGGCTCAGCCTGGCAGAGTTGGCGGTAGGCGCGCACTAACACCTCGGCGGGCAGAACCTCGGGCTTCGCAGTCTCTAACAGGCGTAGGTATTCGGGAGAGTCAAGGGGCGGCAATCCTTTGTAGATCGCCTCGTACCGCTCTTCGTATGTCCGCGCGTCAGCTACCGGAGTCATTCAACCTCCCCTTCGGCCCTACGGAAAGAACAGCTGCCCATTGGACTGTTTATATCTACGGAGCGTCCTGCGCGCGTGCGCGGGATTTTTTTCGGGTGATTTAACGCGGTAGGGAGTTCTAGCCGCCCTGGCTCTTTCCGTAAGGAGGCAACACCATCGACCCGCGAGCGGCCGTGGGAAAGCTGTTTCGCACTACCGTGTGACGTAAGGCTGACGAAAGTTAAGGGTTTGTCAGCGGCAGACCGCGCCCGTTCTAAAGGGAGCGAGATCTGGTGAGACCGGCGCCGCCAAGGTTATACCGAAATTCTGGACGTAACAACAAGAAAGTGCTGGCACCAAGCTGGCAGCGACCCAGCGTTCGATGGTGGTAGGCATAGTAATAAGTCCTGGGTACTGGGGAGATTGGGTAAAATCGCCCCAGAATAAACAAAGTAGCGGTTACCGTCTCGAGTACGTTAGTGCTTTTTGAGGATTGGCTACGCTTTAAGTCAGGCGCTGTCCCGGTAGGATAGAATACGGGCCACCCGCGTCCCATTAAACCAAGGCCAACTACAAGTTTACAAGGAGGGATCCTTCTCGCCAAGAGCACACCCGCTCAGGGAGTGTCTAAATAAAAGTTGCAAGTGACGCAGGGTACTGCGGGTACTTGCGTTTACGAAGTTGACGTGCGTTGTAGCAACGGACGAACAAGTCTACGGCACGACGCAACGCGCGGATGCACCGACTGAAGCAGCGTG
>DATCWB010000433.1:0-15624 GCA_036566625.1 Pyrinomonadaceae bacterium | reverse complement strand
CGCTCCCAGTCATCGTCATCGTCTATCTCTCTTACCGGAAATATCTCGAAGACGTGCGCTCGACGGCGGCGAAGGCCGAGCAGGCCGAACGCGACCGCGCCGAGGCAGAGCGCGAGCGCGCCGAGGCCGAGCACGTGCGCGCCGAGCAGGCCGAGCGTCACGTCGAAGAACTCTCGCACTACATCGCCAAACTCGAAAGCACGCAGTCGGAGTTGAGCGAGAGCAAGGAACACTTCCGCCACGCCGCTTACCACGACACGCTCACGGGGCTGCCGAACCGCCTGCTGTTCACCGATCACCTGCGCCTGGCAATCGAGCGCACGCGGCGCGACGAGGGCTACGCCTTCGCCGTCCTCTTCCTCGACGCCGACCGCTTCAAGAACATCAACGACAGTCTCGGCCACACCTACGGCGACCAGTTGCTTACCGAGATCGCTTTGCGCCTGCAGTCGTGCACGCGACAGTTGGATACGGTCGCGCGTTTCGGCGGCGACGAGTTCGCGCTCCTGCTCGACGGCATCGGCGCGCCGGAAGACGCCGTGCGCGTCGCGCAGAAGATTCAGGAGGAATTGCTCGTGCCGTTCGATCTGAACGGCCACGAGGCGTTCACCTCCGCCAGCATCGGCATCGCCCTGAGCGGCGCGGGTTACAACCATCCCGAAGACGTGCTGCGCGACGCCGACACAGCCATGTATCGCGCGAAGGGCGGCGGTAAGGCGCGCCACGAAGTTTTCGACCGCGCGATGCACACGCGCGCCGTGAAGATGCTGCGTCTGGAGAACGATCTGCGTCGCGCGCTGGAGCGGCAGGAGTTCCGCGTCCACTATCAACCGATCCTGACGTTGAAGACGGGCGAACTGGCGGGCTTCGAGGCGCTCGTGCGCTGGGAGCGACCGGATCGCGGGTTGGTCTCGCCCGCCGACTTCATTCCGCTGGCCGAAGAGACGGGCATGATCGTGCCGCTCGGCCTGTGGGTGCTGGAAGAGGCGTGCAGCCAACTGCGCAAGTGGCAACTGGCCTCGTCCGCCAACCGCGCGCTCACAATGAGCGTGAACCTGTCGGGCAAACAGTTGTCGCAGACGGACGTGGCCGAACAGGTACAGGACGTGCTCTTCCGCACCAACCTCGACCCGCGCCACCTCAAACTCGAAATCACCGAGAGCGTGGTGATGGAGAACGCGGAAGCGGCGGCGGGCGTCCTCGCCTCCCTGCGCGCGCTCGGCGTCGGCCTCTCCATAGACGACTTCGGCACGGGCTATTCTTCCCTCAGCTACCTCCACCGTTTCCCCGTCAACACGCTGAAGGTTGATCGCTCCTTCGTCAGCCGCATGACCTCCGGTGATGAAAACCTTGAGATAGTGCGCACCATCGTCACGCTCGCAAGGAATCTGGGCATGGATGTCGTGGCCGAAGGCATCGAGACGGGCGAACAACTCGCCCAACTCAAGGCGCTTAAGTGCGACTACGGGCAGGGCTACTTCTTCGCCAAGCCTCTCGACGCCGTCGCCGCCGAAGACTTACTGCTCGGTCGGCATCTGAACACCCCTCAACGCCCCGCCTCTTCCGAGCAACCCGGCTCGGCCGTCACCACGCTCGGCAGCCCGCTCGTCATGTAACGACGGTCAACCCGACGCTTTCCCACGCAAACTTTCCCACGCAAATTTCGACACGACGCACCGCCGGCTGAACGGGCAACGGTGCGTCGTGTTATTTTATTGACGCCGTTCGGGCGCGGGTGTAAAGGGGCGCTCAAGCGACGCACGGCCGACGTTAATTATCTTCCTGCGCGGTGGCGGCGTCTCCGGCTCTGCGGTTGGCCTCGGGCGCACGGCCAGGTCTGTCGCGCTATCCGAGCGTCGTGGCGGGATCGGTGGAATGTGATGAGCATACAACAGCAGCAGAACGAGCGTGGTGACTTACGCGCGGCGGCCAGCGTCTGGAAGGGATTGGCGGCGGGCATGGTCGGCGGGTTGGCGGCGGCGGCCGTGATGAACCGATTTCAGGCCCTGTGGAGCAGGCAGGCCGGAGGAGAGGAGCGTTCGCACGGGGCGCAATCCTTGCAGCAAGGCTCGCCGCAGCAGGGCATCGGGCTTGAACTGCGCGCCGAAGGCAAGGATGAAGAGACGGACGACGCGACCGAAAGACTCGCCAATGCCATCTCCGTCAAAGCCTTCGACCGCGAGTTGACGAAGCGCGAGAAGGACGCGGCGGGCACGGCGTTTCACTACGCGATGGGCGCGACTTCGGGCGCGCTCTACGGCGCGGTCGCCGAGATGTCGCCAGGCGCAACCGTGGGCGCGGGATTGCCTTTCGGCGTCGCCGTCTGGCTCGTCGCCGACGAAGGTCTCGTGCCGGCCGCCGGTCTCTCAAAGTCGCCCACGGAATATCCGCTCTCGATACACGCTTACTCGTTCGCCTCGCATCTGGTCTTCGGGTTGACGGCGGAAGTGGTGCGGCGCGCGGTGCGGGGCGCTCTGCGATAGACGTTTGCGGCGAGGCCGGAACAGGCGCACGAGCTTTGGCCGGGCGCGAATCGTTGATATGCTCGGCGGCGAACAGTTGCCGGAATATGCTAGCGGAAGTCACTTCCACATCGCTCGGCGCGTTCGCTCTGCTCGGACTCGGATTCGCGTTCGGCTTGAAGCACGCCACCGAAATCGATCACATCATCGCCGTCTCGGCGGTCGTCAGTGAGCAGCGGAAACTCGCGCGCGCGCTCGTGGTGGGCGCGCTCTGGGGCGCGGGACACACGGCGTCGCTCGTCGTCGCGGGCGTCGTCGTGCTGGCGTTGCGCGTCGCCATCCCGGCGCAGGTCGCCGGCTGGCTGGAGTTCGGCGTAGCGTTGATGATCATCGGGCTGGGCGTGAGTGCGCTCGTGCGCACCCTCCAACGCCGACGCGCCGACGCGCACATTCACCGGCACCGCCACGACGGCCTCTCGCACGTTCACATACACTTTCACGAACGCGCGACCGAACACGCCCCGCCGGCTGCTCCGAACGCCGCCCACTCGCACGCGCTGGCGCGCGTCGGGTTCAAGCCGCTCGTCGTCGGCGCGGTGCACGGGTTGGCGGGTTCGGCCGCGCTGACGCTGCTCGTGCTGGCGCAGATCGATTCAACCGCGCTCGGGCTGCTCTACCTGTTGGTCTTCGGCCTCGGCTCGATCTGCGGCATGCTGTTGATGTCGGGACTCATCGGCCTGCCCTTCGCGCTTGCCGCGCGCCGCCTTTCCGGCTTTCACTACGGCCTGCAAACGGTCGCCGGAGCGGTGAGTATCGTCTTCGGCCTGTGGTACGCGTACCAGACCGGCGTCAAGAGCGGCCTGTTCGGCGTGACCCTGTAAAGGGCATCAATCAAATCGGCGACGCGGCGCGCAAACCGACGGCGCGCGTGCGGCGGAGAAATGATGTTCATAGTGTTAATGGGAGTGGCGGGTTCGGGCAAGACGACCATCGGGCGCGCGCTCGCGTTGAAACTCGGCTGGAAGTTTTACGACGCCGACGACTTTCACCCGCCCTCGAACGTGGCGAAGATGGCGCGCGGCATTCCCCTGCACGACGCCGACCGCCTGCCGTGGCTGGAGACGCTCCGATCCCTCGTCCGCTCCTGCCTCGAACGCGGCGAGCGCGCCGTTCTCGCCTGCTCCGCGCTGAAAGCTGACTATCGCGCCTACCTGCTGCTCGACGGGCGCGTGAAACTCGCTTACCTCAAAGGAAATTTCGACCTCATTCAAAAGCGTCTGGCGGCGCGGCGCGGGCATTTCATGTCGGCCGCGATGCTCGAAAGCCAGTTCGCCGCGCTCGAAGAGCCGGCACAGGAATTTCACATAGACATTTCCGGCACCCCTGAAGAGATCGTGCGGGCGATCAGGGCACGGTTCGGGGTGTAACGCACGGCGGGCGCGAATATGACGGGACGCAATCTGAACGAACTCTTCGCCGCGCTCGACGAATCGCCGTTCCGGCGTCGCTTCCGCCTGCGCGGCCGAGAGCTTGAGTACCTGCGTCGCAAAGGGTTGCCGACCGTGCTGGAACACGCCGCCCAGTTTGTCGAAAAGCGTCTTGCGCCGGCCGCGCCCGCGAACGACGGGCGGCAGACGCCGATGCGACACCATCCCGCCTTCATCGCGCAGCACGCGACCGCCACCTGTTGCCGCGGCTGTTTGCAGAAGTGGCACGCGATCCCGAAAGGCCGCGTGCTGCAAACGTCGGAGAAGCTGTATATTCTGCAAGTCGTCGAAACATGGCTCAAGCGCGAGGAGAAGCCGGATGCCGCAGGAGTTGCTGAAAATTTACCCGGTGGTGATTGAACTGCCCGTCGCGTGGGGCGAGATGGACGCCCTGCGCCACGTCAACAACATCGTCTACTTTCGCTATTTCGAGAGCGCGCGCATGGCCTACTTCACACGGCTCGACATCTGGGACTACATGAACGAGACGGGCATCGGCCCCATCCTCGCTTCGACCGCGTGTAAGTTTCGCCTGCCGCTCGTCTACCCGGACACGGTCTCCGTCGGCACGAGGATTTCCGAGATCGAGGCCGACCGCTTCGTGATGAAGTACGTCGTGGTCAGCCACCGCCACGCGAAGGTGGCCGCCGAGGGCGAGGGGCTCGTCGTCTCTTACGATTACCGCGCGCTCAGGAAAGCCCCGCTGCCCGACGAGATCAAAAAGCGGATCGAAGTGTTGGAAGGAAGCGCCGCGAATTAAGCACGGCGTGCGGAGGACAATCATGAACAAGAAGATCATACTCGCCGCCCGCCCGAGCGGCTTGCCGACGGTCGATAACTTCCGCATCGTCGAGGCGGAGATGCCGCGGCCGGCGGCGGGCGAGGTGCTCCTGAAGACGCTCTACCTGTCGGTCGACCCCTACATGCGCGGGCGGATGAACGAGGGCAAATCTTACGTCGCGCCCTTCGAGTTAAACGAGGTCGTCACGGGGGGCGTCGTCTCGGAAGTCGTCGAGTCGCGCTCGGAGAATTTTCAGGCGGGTGACATCGTGGCGGGCTTCCTGGGCTGGGAGCTGTATTCGGTGGCGGCGGGCGTTCAGGGCAGACCCGACTCGCTCGTCAAACTCGACCCGGCGCTCGCGCCCGCGACGGCCGCGCTCGGCCTGTTGGGGATGCCGGGGCTGACCGCCTACTTCGGCCTGCTCGACATCGGCCGCCCCACTGCGGGCGAGACGGTCGTCGTCTCAGGCGCGGCGGGCGCGGTCGGCATGGTCGTGTGCCAGATCGCACGGATCAAGGGCTGCCGCGTCGTCGGCATCGCCGGTTCCGACGAGAAGAACGAATACCTGACGAATGAACTCGGCGCGGCGGCCGCCATCAACTACAAGACTGCGGGCGATCTCAGACAGTCGCTTAAGGAAGCCTGCCCCGAAGGCGTTGACGTGTATTTCGATAACGTCGGCGGCGAAATATCCGACAGCGTTTTGACGCTCATCAACAAGGGCGCGCGCATCGTCATCTGCGGGCAGATTTCGCTCTACAACCTTGAGCGGCCGGATGTCGGGCCTCGCGCGCAGTTGCCGCTGCTGGTCAACAGCGCTTTGATGCAGGGTTTCATCGTCACCGATTACGCGGCGCGATACCCGGAGGGCACCGGCCAGTTGGGGCGTTGGCTCGGCGAAGGGAAACTGAAGAATGCGGAGAACATCATCGACGGATTCGAGAACGCCCCGCGCGCTTTCCTCGGTCTCTTCGCGGGAGAGAATACGGGCAAGCAACTTGTGCGGGTGGCCGCGCCGACCGGCGCGACGTAGACATCAATCGCCGCCGGGAGCCTTGAGTTCAAAAAGGGAGATTCATAAATGATCACAGTCGCTAATCGCATCTATGTCACATCGGAGTTTGCGGAGGCTTTCGAGCAGAGGTTTCGCGAGCGCGCGGGGCTGGTAGACCAGATGCCCGGCTTCGTTTCCAATCAGGTGTTGCGCCCCGTCAACGAGGGCGACCCCTACGTGGTCTTCACCGTCTGGAACAGCCGCGCGGACTTTCTCAACTGGGTGCGCTCCGACGCGTTCGTCAAAGGGCACGCGCAATCGGGCACGCTGCCGAAAGAAGCCTTCACCAGAGCAAACGTGTTGGAGATGCACGAGGTCGTACAGGACTCTTCGCGTCCCGATTTAGAGCCTGAGCCGCATGGCGGCCCGTTCAACATGCACTAGTCCGCGACGCGCTTGCGACGCGCTCCCATTTTAAACGAGAGATCAACCAATGATGAGAGTTTCTATTCCGAGTAAGATCGCTTTGTCGTTGGCGTTGAGCCTGTGCCTCGTCGCGCAAAGCGGCGTCGCCCAGAACAAACCGCGTGCGCGCGACCTGGGCGTGCCGTTCGACGGGACGCCGGGCACACTGAACGCCATCACGGACGTGCGCGGCGTCGAGGTCGGCTTCACCACGCTCATCTCCGGCGACGGCAGACTTGAGATGGGGCGGGGGCCGGTGCGCACCGGCGTGACGGCCATTCTCCCGCAGGGGAAAAACTTTCGCGGGCGCGTCTTCGCCGCGTGGCACACCCTGAACGGTAACGGCGAGATGACCGGCACGACGTGGGTCGAGGAGTCGGGCGGACTCGGCACGCCGATCCTGATCACGAACACGCATAGCGTCGGCGTGGCGCGAGACGCCGTGATCGAGTGGAACGCGAGGCGCGGCGCGGGCGAAGGCTATTCCGGCGACTTCAGCCTGCCCGTCGTGGCCGAAACGTGGGACGGATTTTTAAATGACATCAACGGCTTTCATGTTAGGCGCGAGCATGTCTTTCAGGCGATTGACGGGGCGCGCACGGGGGCTGTGGCCGAGGGCAACGTCGGCGGCGGCACAGGGATGGTCGCGCACGGCTTCAAGGGCGGCACGGGCACGGCCTCGCGCGTGCTCGCGGCGGGAGAAGGGGGCTACACGGTGGGCGTGCTGGTGCAGGCCAACTACGGGCGGCGCGATCTGCTGAGCATCGCGGGCGTCCCCGTCGGCAAAGAGATCACCGATCTGCTGCCGCGACCCGGCGCGCGTAACGACGGCTCGGGTTCGATCATCGTCGTCGTCGCGACGGACGCGCCGTTGCTCCCGCACCAGCTCAAGCGGCTCGTCAAACGCGTCTCGCTCGCCATCGGCGAGATGGGCGGCCGGGGCGAAGACTCTTCGGGCGACATCTTCATCGCCTTCTCGACGGCCAACCCCGAAGCCGGTAAGACTACCGGCACGGCGCAACTGACGATGCTGCCGAACGAGCGGATCAACCCGCTCTTCCGCGCGACCGTCGCCGCGACCGGCGAATCAATCGTCAACGCGCTCGTCGCCGCCGAGACGATGAAGGGCATCAACGGCAACACGGTCTACGCGCTCCCGCACGACCGCCTGCGCGCGGCTCTGAAAAAGTATGGCAGGCTTGTTAAGTGAAAATGGAGCGGCGCGTGCGCCGGTAGGCTTAATGGGCCAGATGCGATTGGGCGCAACCGGAAGCGTGCCTCAACCGCAGACACGGAGAGCATGGATGATGCGCGGAGGAAGACAAGTGCAGATTTCAGATAACAAATTTCAGAAGATAGATTTCAGATGGCAGATTTCAGAAGATAGATTTCGGATGACAGATTTCAGATGGCAGATTTGTGATCTGAAATTTGCCATCTGAAATCTGAGTCTGGATGCGGACATCATTTTCCGGTCGGTGGTGTCGCGCCCGTAAATTTTGCGACGCGCCCCTGTTCACCGGCCGCCCAGCCCGCGCCACCGCCCGGAGCGCGCGTGAAACTCGCGGTGTGGAAACCTTCCGCGCTGAAACTTCGCCAACTCGCCCCTTCATCCGTCGAATAGTCCGAACCTGAAGGCCCGACCGCGACGAGGTGTGTCCGCGCGCCGTGCACGTAGGCGACGCAGGAACGATAGCCGTTAGGAGGCGCGCCGTGAATTAGCGTCCACGTGCGCCCGCCGTCACGCGTCACGGCCGCGTTGTTTTTCGACTCGCCTTCTTTCGTGTAATCGCCGCCGACGACTACGCCGCGCTTCGCGTCGCGGAAGGCGACGGAGAAGATGCCCGCGCTCTTGCCGTGGATGATGGGCGTCGCCGCCACAGCCCAGGTGCGCCCGCCGTCGGCCGAACGAAACACGCGCGCGCCGGACGCGCCGCCCGTGCCGAACCAGACGTTCCGCTTGCCCTCGACCGTGATGCAGGTGCCGCTCGCGGCAAAGCCTCCTTCGCCGTTCAGGGCCGGGGGCATCCCGTCCGGCGGCATCTCGCGCCACGTCCGGCCGCCGTCCGAGGTGGTGATGATGAGGAAACGCCCGTCCACGGGGTCGCTCATGGCGATGCCGTGGTCGCGATCCCAGAAGGCCATCGCGTCGAAGAAGGCCGCCGGGCGGCTGCTCTTGAATTGCAACTGCCAACTCGCGCCGCCGTCCGTCGTCTTATAAATTCTCGACTTCTCGCCCTCGCCGATTGAGAGCAGGTAGGCCGTGTTCGCGTCGAAGGCGTCAACGTCGCGGAAGTCGAGTTCGGCCGCGCCGGGCACGCTGCCCACAGCCCACGTCCGTCCGCCGTCGGTCGTGCGCGCATACGTGCCGCGCTCGCCGCTCGCCCACGCGACCGTGCGGCTGACCGCGCTCACGCCGCGAAACCGGACTTTCGCGCCGCTCGACTGCGACTCCCAACCGGGCGCGCCCGCAGTCTGGACGAGAAGCAGAGAGGCGATTGCGAGAATAGTTGCTTTCATCATTCGTGTGCGTTTGTTGTGGCCTTCAACCTTCGGGTGCGTTCATCATCTGGCGGCGGCCGACGGCGCGTTCAACGCGTGCGGCATATCGGCGACCGTGTAGGCCATGACGGCCATCGCCGCGACGCAGAGCGCGAGGTCTTGCGGGTCAACTTTGTCGAGCGTGTCGGCGGGCGTGTGGTGGATGTCGAAGTAGCGCGCGCCGTCCACGTCGAGGCTCGCGCCGGGCACGCCTTCGCGCATGATGGGGCCGATGTCCGCGCCGCCGCCGTTCGGCGCGATGCGGGAAGCGCGTATGCCGCTCAAGAGTTTCGCGATCTCTTCGAGGTCGGCGCGCACCTGCGGCGCGGCCGTCGCGGCGAGGCCGAAGCCTTCGGGGCGATAAACTCCCGAATCCGACTCGATGGCGAGGACGTGTTTGGAGAGTTCGGCGCGGTGCGCGTCGCGGTAGGCGTTGCCGCCGCGCAGGCCGTTCTCCTCGTTCGTGTAGAGCACGGCGCGCACGGTGCGGCGCGGCCTCAAGCCGAGTTCCTTGAGCAGGCGCACGGCCTCCCACGCGACGATGCAGCCGCCGCCGTCGTCGTGCGCGCCCTGCCCCACGTCCCAAGAGTCGAGGTGGCCGCTGACGAGCACCAACTCGTCAGGCCGCTCCGCTCCCTTGATCTCGGCGACGACGTTCGCCGATTCCGCATCCGGCAGAAACTTCGCCTCCATCTTGAGCCGCAATGCGGGGCGTTCGCCTCGTTCGTACATGCGCTGCAAAAGTTCCGCGCCCTCGATGGTGATGGCGGCGGTGGGAATCTTCGGCTGGTCGGCCGCGTAATTCATCGCGCCCGTGTGCGGCGTCTGGAGGCTCGTGGACGTGACCGAACGCACGAGCGCGGCGACCGCCCCGTGACGCGCCGCGCGCGACGCGCCCGCCCCGCGATACTGGACGGTCGCGCCGTAGGTAGTGAAGGGCACGTTGTAGACGACGATCTTGCCGCGCACGCGCTCGCCGAGCGCGTCGAGTTCGTCGAAGCTGCGCACGACAACCGCCTCCGCCGCGACGCCTTCGGCGGGCGTGCCCACGCTGTTGCCGAGTCCGAGCATGGGCAAACTCTGCGCCAACGGACTCGTCAACTCAAGACTCTCCGCGCCGCGCACCCAGTGCGGAACCATTACCTTCTCGGCGCGCACGTTGTCCAGCCCGTCCGCCTTCATCTCCGAGAGCGCCCACGCAATCGCGCGCTCCAGATTCGTCGAGCCGCTCAGGCGATGGCCGATGCGGTCGGTCAGGTGCGCGAGCCTGCGGTAAGCGCGGTCGCTCGTGAGCGCCGCGCCGATGATGCGCGCGGCGCGCTCGCGGTAGGCGTCAATTTTGACGCGCGGCGCGGGCTTCGGGGCGGGCTTCGGTTCGGCGGCGCGTTGTTGTTGCGGTTGCGCGGGCGGCTGCTGCGCCGGAGCGGGCTCGTGAATGAGCGTAAAGATGATCGCGAGTGAGCAGAAAAGACGCACTTTTGTTGTCGCCTCCGAGAGTCGCTTCCTAGAGTTGGTGTTTGAAGACCAGTGATTGCGGGATCATTCTAACCGAGTTCAAACGGGCGCGCTACAGCCGCGCCGGTGACGATTCGGCGTTGAGCCGCGTGGCTACGACTCGGTGTAGATTGAGATATCGAACCTGACCGTCTCGCCCGCCCTGATTGTGAGCAGGTTGCTTTCGACGCCGCGCGCCTGGAGGTTGAAGGCGTCGGTCGGGCAAGTGTTGGGTTCGACGCAGATCGCCCGGCGGGGCGCGGGCGGCGTGTAGACGACGACGTAGGGAAACTGCTCGCGCGGAAACTCGACGATGGTCTTCACACCGTTTTCCTCGTCATCCAGCACGCAGCGCGCGAGGCCGCCCGCGTCCGCTTCGAGCGATGTATAGATGTCGTCGAGGCTCAACGTGTTCAGGTCGGCAGGGCGGCGCAGGTCGTAAGCATTCGTCACGTCGAGCAGGCGGCCGGTGGGGAGGCTGTCGGCAAGTTCCAACCTCTGATGCGCGGGCGCGCTTAGAGTTCCCGCGGAGGGCTTGCGGAAGTAGGGGTGTATGCCGAAGCCGGCGGGCATGTCGCGCTCGCCCGTATTCTCGGCCGACGTTTCGATGTCCAGACGCGCCTCCCTGAGACGGTAGGTGACTTTGAGCCGGAAGGGGAAGGGAAACTGGCTGAGGATTTCTACGGGGTAGAGGGCGGCATCGAAACTGCAAGTGAGCCACGCGCCCGCCGCGTCCGACGCGCCGTGAGCTTCCACCTGCCACGCCTTGTCTCTGACGAAGCCGTGGCGCGGCGGGTTGACGTTGTAGCGCGTGCCCTGAAAAGAGAATTGGCCGTCCCTGATGCGGTTCGGGAAAGGGAACAGGATGGGGATGCCGTAGCTCGTCGGCCGCGCGCGGAAATCGGAAAACGGGATCGGCTCAAGGACATCTTCGCGGGTGCGGAAGGCGAAGCAGTTGTTGCCGAGCGCGGGCGCGATGTCGGCGCGGGCGCGCTGCCCGCAGCGGAGCGAATAGACCTCGACGCCTTCTCTGATTTCCGCGCCGGTGGAGTATGTGTTGGTCATAAGATTTTCGCGGCTAAGGATTGAATCGCTCACCACAGAGGCACGGATGGGGACGAAGGAGGCACGGAGGAAGGGAAGAGGCGATCTCAAATTTGAAATCTCGAATCGTTCCACTCTCCGTGCCCCGTCTGCGGCCTGTGTGTCTGCGGTGGTAGTCCATCGAGTTAAGGTCAATTGGAAACAACATAAAGACGCTTTCACCCGCCGCCGTTTGCGGCTGACCGCCGCCGCCCCGAACGTCTCAGAGGAGGATGCCGCAGGCGCGCAGGTCGTCGGGGTTCGGGATGTCGGCCGCTTCGATGGCGGCCAGCACCGTCTTGTCAATCGAGGGCAGCGAGACGATGCGGTTGGCCTGTTTGTTGACGGTGGTTTCAAAGAGATTGCGCGCGAGCCGCGCGTTGCCGAACGTTTCGTCGCGAGAGGTGGAGAGTATTTCGAAAATTCCGGCGAGTTCTTTTTCCGCCGCGCCCGACAGTTGAAAATCGGCCTTGCGGCAGAAGCTGTGGAAGATGCGTGTCAGTTGTTGGGGGTCGTAGTCGTCGAAATGGAGATGCTTGCTGAAACGCGAGCGCAAGCCTGGATTCGAGTCGAGAAATTCCTGCATCTTCTCCGTGTAACCGGCGACCACCACGACGAGATCGTCGCGGTGGTCTTCCATCATCTTCAGCAGCGTCTCGACGGCCTCCTGCCCGAAATCGTTGCCGCCACCCGAAGCGAGCGCGTAAGCCTCGTCTATGAACAGCACGCCACCGAGAGCGCGCTCGACCGTCTCGCGCACTTTCAGCGCGGTCTGCCCGACGTAACCGGCAACCATCCCGGCGCGATCCGTCTCGACCAGATGGCCGCGACGCAGGATGCCGAGCGCGCGGTAGATTTGCGCGAGCAGGCGCGCGATGGTGGTCTTGCCCGTGCCGGGGTTGCCGTAAAAGACGAGGTGGCGCGAAGTGGTCAGGCCGCGCATGCCTTGCTCCTCGCGCATCTTCTGCACCTTGAGGAAGTTGATCAGTTGCCGCACGTCTGCTTTAACGCGCTCCAGCCCGACGAGCGCGTCCAACTCCGCGAGCACGTCTACGAGCGCGCGGGGCGCGACCTCCGCCGCGACCTGTTCGGGTGGCGGCTGCTCCGCCGCAGCCGGGCGCAAGGTTCCGACTTGCGCGCCCGCGCCGCCCGTCGGGTAGAGAATTTCTTTAAACTCCGCGAGCGTGGCCTCCTCGGCGGGCGTGACGTGGCCGTCGAATTTGATGACGAGATTGGCGAACTGAAAGAGCAGGTGGCGCGTCTTGTCGGCGTAGCCCGTGCCGTGGCGCGCGTCGTAGGCTTCGAGATAAGAGATGCTGACGGGCGTGTCGGCGAAGTTTTTCGCGAGCGGCGTCCGCGAGTAATCAGGGTTGACGTTTGAAAACGCGTGGCCGCCGGCGGGCAGGCGAAAGCCGCGGCAGATGTCTTCATAAAATCTTTGCTTCTCGGCCGCCGATGCCGCGCTTGCGTTGATGAACTGGCGCGCGGTCAGCAGCAGGTGATTCTCAATAACCGTGCGCGCGTCGGGTGCGGAAGTTTTCCCCCCGCGCCAGACCATTCGAATGCTCTCCGCGAGCGGCGCAACCAACTCTTCCACGGCTCTTCGCAGGTGGGCGATCAGGTGTTGATTGTTCTCAGCCAAGGTTAGTTTCCGCCGCGCGCCCCTTTAGTTCATTTCATTCGCGTTCGATTGATTATTGAGGGGCGCGATTATACATGCGTGCGAGCCTAAGTCGCACCGGATGAACGCGGCGGCACGGGCGAAGCGGCGCGGCGGCTATCTTAACGGCACACGCTTCCGGTAAAATCAGCGGCAGATAAAATCAACAGAGGTGAGCCATGAAAATCCTGCGGAGTTTAATCGTCATTCTCGCGGCGTGCGTGTGCGCGCAGGCGCAGACCGCGACGAACAAAACTTCCGGCGGCAGTCTGCCCGCCGGTTACTGGTCGCTTGAACGGAGCGGGGCGATCATCGCCAAGACGCAAAGCGTGCGTCTCTCGCCCGACCTCTCGCACCTGACGGAGGGCGAGCGCAGGGCGGTCGCTAAGCTGCTCGAAGTGGGGCGTATATTTCAGGACGTTTACGAGCGGCAGCGACACCGCGACGCTACGGGTGCGCACCGCACGCTCGCCGCGCTCGACCGGCGCGCGACGGGGGCGGCGACGCAAAATCTGCTCGCGCTCTACCGGCTGAATCAGGGGCCGATTGCGACGACGCTCGAAAACAAGCGCGAGCCGTTTCTGCCCGTAGAGGCGACGCCGCCCGGCCACAACGTCTACCCGTGGGGCATCACCAAAGCGGAGGTCGATGCGTTTCTCGCCGCGCACCCCGAAAGAAAAGATTCCCTGCTCGACCTGCGCACCGTCGTCCGCCGCGCCACGGCGCAAAATTTGCGCGAAGACCTCGCAAAACTCAGGCAGTATCCGGTTCTCTCGACGCTGCATCCGGGGTTGCAAAATGATCTGACCAAACTCTCCGCGCGCCCCGACGCGAAGACGCTCTACGCCGTGCCCTATTCGGTCGCCTACGCCGACGAGATGATCCGCTCGCACGCCCTCTTGAACGAGGCCGCCGACGCCGTGCAGAAGGACGACGAGGAGTTCGCGCGATACCTGCGCAACCGCGCGCGCGATCTGCTCTCAGACGATTACGAGTCGGGCGACGCGGCGTGGATCACGGGTCGCTTCAAGAACCTCAACGCCCAGATCGGCTCTTACGAGGTTTACGACGACGAACTCTACGGCGTCAAAGCCTTCTACGCTTTCAGCCTGCTCGCCACGCGCCGACAGGAGACCGACGAGTTGCGCCGCGCGATGAAAGGTTTGCAGGCGCTCGAAGACTCTCTGCCCTACGACCGGCACAAGCGCGTGCGCGAAGACATCCCCGTCGGCGTCTACGACGTGATCGCAGACTTCGGCCAGTCGCGCGGCGGCAATACCGCGACCATTCTGCCGAACGAGAGTTATCTCGCGCGCCGCTACGGCCGCACCATCCTGCTCCGCGCGAACATCATGCGTCACCCGGAAATCTTCAAAGGATCGGGCAACGCGTGGGGCGCGGCCGTCGCTCCCGCGCACGCGTCGGAACTCACCTTCGACGGCAGTTTTTATCGCACGCTCTGGCACGAGGTCGGCCATTACCTTGGCGTCGATCAGACGCGGGACGGGCGCGACCTCGACACGGCCTTAGAGGCGAACTCAAGCCTGCTCGAAGAGATGAAGGCCGACCTCGTTTCGCTCTACGTCGCAGAGGCTCTGCGCAAACAGAACTACTACACCGACGCGCAGTTGCGCTCGCTCTACGCCAGCGGCATCCAGCGCGTCTTGCAGAACAACCGCCCGCGCCGCACACAGCCCTACAACACCATGCAGCTCATGCAGTGGAACTTCTTTTTAGAGCGCGGCGTGCTGCGCTTCGACCCGCAGAGCAAGCGGCTCTCGATCAACTACGGCAAGTATCACGACGCCGTAGGCGACCTCTTGAAGCGCGTGCTCGAAGTGCAATCGGCGGGCGACCGTGCGGCGGCGGATCGTTTCATCGAGCAGTACGCGACGTGGGACGAAAACCTGCACGGCGTGGTCGCCGCCAGCATCCGCGCGCAGCAGCAATACAGGTTTCGCATCTTCAAGTATGCCGCGCTCGGCGAGTGAGCGGTATGCCGCGCCCGGCAAATGTGCGGCGCGCGGACGAGAACGTCCGGCGGATTTAACCTGAGCATAAAATATGAAAGCAGTCGCAGTCTTCCCCGAAGCGAAGGAGATCAAGATAGTCGAGCACGAAGAACCGCGTCTTTCGTCGCCGACCGAAGTTAAACTGCGCGTGCTCGAAGTCGGCGTCTGCGGCACGGACAAGGAGATTTGCGCCTTTGAATACGGCACGCCCCCTGAAGGGTCGCCTTACCTGTTGCTGGGGCACGAATCGCTATCCGAAGTGGTGGAGACGGGCGAGGGCGTCGAGCGGCTCAAGCGCGGCGACTTGGTCGTGGCCTCCGTGCGCCGCCCGTGCCCGCACGAGACGTGCGCGGCGTGTCGCATGGGGCGACAGGATTTTTGCTTCACGGGCGATTTCACGGAGCGCGGCATCAAGGAGCAGCACGGCTACCTGACCGAGTTCGTCGTGGACGACGAGCGATACATGAACGTTCTCCCTGCGCAGTTGCGCGAGGTTGGCGTGCTGGTCGAGCCGCTGACCATCGCGGAGAAGGCGCTGACCGAAGTGTGGCACATGCAGAAGCGTCTCCCGTGGTGGTTTGCGCCGCCCGACAGCCCGCGCTCGGCCGCCGCAGCAGAAGCCGCGCCGCCGCACGAGGGCGCGGG
>DATCWB010000432.1:0-2124 GCA_036566625.1 Pyrinomonadaceae bacterium | reverse complement strand
AGAGTTCGGGAGGGAAGTTGAGCGGGTGAAGTTGCGGGAGCCGAAGGTGGCGTACGTATCGAACGTGACGGGGGAGTGGATCACGGCGGGAGAGGCGACGGACGCGCAGTACTGGGTGCGTCACCTGCGTCAGACCGTGCGGTTCAGTGAAGGTATGGGCGCGCTGCTGAAGCAGGCGGACTCAATCCTGCTCGAAATCGGGCCGGGAAAAACTTTATGCGGGCTGGCACGCAGACACAAGGATGCCGGTGAGGCGCGCATTTCTTTGGCGTCGCTGCCGGAAGCGCGGCAACACCTCGCCCCGGCGAGCGAATCAGTTGCGGCAACCACTCTACAGACGCTCGGACGTTTGTGGCTGGCGGGCGTCGAAATAAATTGGCAAGGCTACAACAAGCAAGAGCGGCGCAGGAGAGTTCCACTGCCGACCTATCCTTTCGAGCGACAGCGTTACTGGATTGAAGCGCAGGGAAGAAGCGCGAAGAAGCCCGCGAGCACGCCCGTCGCGGGCAGGCACAAAGAGATCGCCGATTGGTTCTACGTGCCCGGTTGGAAGCAATCCGTCTCGCCGCGCTCTATCGGGAACGGTGCGTTGCGCGTTGATGCGGGTACGGCGTGGCTCATACTGCTCGACGAATACGGTCTGGGCGAGTCGGTCGCTCGCCGCGTGGAAGAGGCCGGGCAGAACGTCGTCAGGGTAAAACGGGGCGCGCTTTTCGAACAGCTTGACGAAGACCTATACGCCGTCGATCCTTCCGCACCGGGAGATTATCAAACTCTGCTGCACGACATCCAACAGCGGGGAAAGAAGATCGGCAAGATCATGCACCTCTGGAGCGTGACGGGTGCGACGCAAAACTTTGATCCGGCGCAGGCGCAGGAGAGCGGTTTCTACAGCCTGCTGTCGCTGGCACAAGCGCTCGGCGAACAGAGATTTACCGACGCCGCGTTGACGAGCGACGAGGCCGACGCTATTGACATCGCGGTCGTCTCCGACCAAATGCAGGAGGTGACGGGCGAAGACCTGTTGTATCCCGAAAAGGCGACGCTGCTCGGGGCGTGCGGGGCGATTCCCAAAGAATATCCGAACATCAACTGCCGCAGCATTGACGTAACGCTGCCGCAAAACGGCGGGACGACCGAGCATCTCGCCGGGCAACTCGTCGCCGAGATTATGACTAAGAGCCTCGAAGAGGCCGTTGCTTATCGCGGCGATATTCGCTGGGTGCAAAGCTTCGAGCGCGTGCGCCTTGAAGCGGGCGCAGTAGAGCCGCCGGCGCTTCTGCGCGAGGGTGGCGTCTATCTCATTACCGGCGGCACCGGAGGTATCGGCCTGACGCTGGCGCATTATCTCGCCGAGACGGTGCGCGCGAGGCTGGTGTTGCTCGCCCGCACGCCTTTTCCGGCGCGGGAAGAGTGGGACGTATGGCTTGAGACGCATCAGGCCGACGACGACTTGAGCGTCAAGATCAGGAAGCTGCAAGCGATTGAAGAGACCGGAGCCGAGGCGTTGGTCTTGAGCGCGGACGTGAGCGACGAGGCCGGGATGCGCGCGGCATTGGAAGAGGCTCGTCAACGATTCGGCCAGTTCGACGGCGTGATTCACGCGGCGGGGATTCCGCCGCGCACGCTGATGCAGAGAACGACCCCCGAAATGGCCGCGCAGGTGTTCGCGCCGAAGGTCGAAGGCACACGCATCCTCAGCCGCCTGCTCAGTGACGACCGGCTCGACTTCATGGTTCTCTGCTCGTCGCATCGCTCATTCCTGCCCGATGCCGGGACGGCGGATTACAGCGGGGCCAACGCCTTTCTGGATGCCTTCGCGCGCAGACAAAACCGCACCGATGGCAATCTCTGCATTTCGATTAACTGGGACGGCTGGCTGGAAGTAGGGATGAGCGGCTTGTCGCAAACGGCGGGCGGCGATGCCCCGTCTCCGGCAAACGACGAGAGCGTCAGGCCGGGTATCCTTCCGCACGAGGGCGTCGTCGCCTTCAGTCGAATCCTCGGCAGCACGCTACCGCAGGTGGCGGTGGCCGCGCTCGACCTGCCCGCCGTCATTAACTACAACCGCACCTTCACGGCGGCGACCTACTGGAAGAATTTGAACGAGGCCACCCCGTCCAG
>DATCWB010000431.1:0-19374 GCA_036566625.1 Pyrinomonadaceae bacterium | reverse complement strand
AAGAAGCATTATCGGAATCCCCACAAAGCGAGGCGTGAAACAAATTATATAGGCAATACGACTATATTTATCGCTCAACGTCGGTTTATTTTAGAGAGAAATTCAACTATAGGGAGGAATATGGGGAGACAGATATAGATGATTACAAATGTCACTGCATATTCTTCCTGAAATTCAAATATTTCACTACCAAACATCGTGTGATCTTAGCTAAGTCCCCTTATCCTACAACAAGTTAACGCAAAACGGATAAATGCAGACGGAATTAAAGCTAATTTTCAGTTTGTGATGGATAATTTTTGTTGTCAACTACAGACAATAATGCTATAAGGCGTTAATTATGGACCCGCGACCCCACAAAAGGACTAAGACGCCCTTCTCAATCAGCCCCTCGCCAACAGGTTTGTTTTTGACACCGGCTCTTGAAGCCGTAATTTTCAGGGTAAGATTTACTATCGATGAGAGGCAGGGGTTCAGTGTTATTTTGGGTGAACCCGGACTGGGCAAGACGAGTGTAGTTCGCTACCTCCATTCGGATTACGATGCCAGTGATGACACACTTTCCATATTGATTCCCTCCCCGAGTTTTAGGACAGAATACGCCTTTCTAACGCATATTTGCACCGCCGCGGGCATTCCCCTACGTCGTAGTGCTCAAGCCCAGCAACGCGAGTTAGAGAATTGGCTGGGCGAGCAATACGCTGCGGATCGCAATGTCGCACTCTTTATTGACGAGGCGCAAAACCTGACTCCCGGCATCTTGGAACTCGTTCGAGCACTACTTAATTACGAGACCGATGAGTCGAAGCTAATTCAGGTAGTGCTAGCTGGCCAGATTGAATTGCGCACTAAGTTATTGGCACCCCAGCAAAAGGCACTCTACAGCCGGTTGGTGGCACCGAGCGTGCTTTCGCCTCTCGCCCCAGACGAATTGGATGGGATGATTGAACATCGATGTAAACTCCGCAAGATTAAGAACCCCTTCCCTCCCGAATCAATTGAAAGGTTATATGCCCTCACAGGCGGTATTCCTAGGTCAACTCTTCGACTTTGTGCAATCTCATTTGAGATGGCTAAACTCGCTCGCATGGAACGCGTTTCCGTTGATTTAGTTGACACCGCCTACGCTGAAATGGAACTTGAAATTGATAGTGAGTCCGAAGATGAGCAGTAATCTCAAGCCAAAGACCGGTGGTTTAGCCGCTATCTTACGATTGGAGAAAGAGCGGCTGGCCCAAGAGGAAAAAGAACAACAATCTTCCTCGATGCTCACAATCGCTCCCGCGAGTTCCGCACCCCCTGCGAATACCGCACCTGCTCCGACAATCACACCCCCACCTGAAACCGTACCGGCTTCGGAATCCGCACCCAGTTCGGAAACCGCACCGGCATCGGAAAACACACCCCCTGTGGGATACGCACCCGGTACAAATCGCACCGGCCAGCCCCCACGAAACGAACCGGGTGCGGAAATCACAGCCCCTGTGAAAACCAAAGGGGCTAGTTTATTACCTCTTGACACTCCACACCTGCGGACGCCTCATGAAATCACTGACGTAATCCTCCCAACCCTCAAACCTGGTTGCCAAGTTGTTCTCATGCGGCTTTATCGACTATCAGCAGGATTTGGCTCAAACACTTGTCATGTTTCCCTCCCAAAGCTCGCAATTACCTGTAATATTAGTGAAACACAGATTCGCATCTTTCTAAAGGAGTTGGAACAGCGAAAGTTAATTAAGCGCTTGAGTGTTGATCTCGCTAATAAAATTCAGTCACAAAGAGGCATCACTTTTGAGGTCCTCTTACCACGCATAGCCACAACGAAATCCACAGCCGGCGTGAAAAGCGTAGGGGGTGCGAAATTCACAGGGGGTGCGACAACCGAACCCAATAAAGTAAATACACAAAAAGAAAACACACAAACACAGGCGGTGCCTGCGGCAGGTGTGCGTGTGGGTTCTAAATTCACTTTGGAAGAATGCAGAAGGTACGCGAAGCATCTTCAATCGACAGGCCAGGGGATTAACAACCCCGGAGGTTACGCGACAACTATTCATCGCACCGGGGAGGCAGACGTGCTGATTGAAAGTTTCCTGCACCCAGAGGCTGCCGGAGAACCGTCCGCGAATTTTGACACCAGCCAGTGTCCTGATTGCAACGGCACGGGGTTTTACTATCCGCAGGGAACGGAAGGCGGCGTAGCCCGGTGTAAACACGAGCGACTCAGGAAGGGAAGTGAGGAGTAATTAACGGAGCATGATAGAGGTTCTGAATGGATATCGCAGATGAAGCGGAAAACCTTCTGAACCATTCGCTCAGGCACAACACACCCTGAGCTAGCGTGTCATCAGCAATCCGATTCGGCATCCGGAATCTGAGGCCCATGAGTTGAAGACTTTAATCCGGACTATGCAGCAGTGGCATCAACAAACAGCCGGCAAGCGGAAGCTGGAGGAGACAGAGCCTCCCGAGGCGGCATAGGCTCAGAACGGCGTGCGTCTCTGCCGATGCAGGCAGGCTCGCGCACCAATGAGTGATCCGCCAGATCAGCGACACCTTATATTCGACGTAAATGTCTAGAACAAACAAAAGTATGGCGATACAATAGAGTCATGATGGATTGGTCTTCATGCCCCGCCGTCGAGCGGGACCCGGAAAAGGTGAGTGGCTCGTGGGTCTTCCTCGACACCCGCGTCCCCGTCGTCGCGCTCTTCGAGAACCTGGTAAGGGGGGGCCACAGTCTCCGACCTCCTGTCGTGGTTCCCCGGCGTAACCCGTGAGCAGGTGGAAGCCGTCCTCGAGTATGCCATCCAGAGCCTGCAACCGGGTCGCCAAGCGGCCTAGTGATGAAGCTCCTCTTCGATCAAGGAACTCCCGTCCCTCTGCGAAATCATCTGCCGCGCCACACCGTCGAGATTGCCCATGAAAGAGGCCGGGGCGACCTCAAGAACGGGGACCTCCTCGCCCGTGCCGAGGCCGAAGGTTTCGACGCGCTCGTCACCACGGACCAGAACCTTCGCTACCAGCAGAACCTGTCGGGACGTAAGCTCGACGTGGTCGTGCTGATGACGACGAGTGGGCCGCGAATCAGGGAGCACGTCAACCTGTTCGTTCAGGCGGCGGACAAGTTACGACCGGGCGCTTACGAAGAGGTCTCTTTCCCGTGAACCCCTGCTGGGTGGCGAGGTGAACTCTCAAGAGAACACAAGCTGCAAGGTTAAGAAACTCAAAACCTCCCCCATCGGCTGCCAAAAATTCGCGCAGAGGTTTTCAATTCCGCGTCCGCTAATCACCCCTTATGTAGATTCCGCTGTTCGCAAATACCAATGAAGACAAACCTGCCCCGTCAGTGGCGCGCTCATTTCTCGGCTATTTCTCAAGCGGGCTCTTCACACCCCTGCCTCCCTTGTTCAAGACATGCGTGTAAATCATCGTCGTGCGCACTTCCGCGTGCCCCAGCAGTTCTTGAATCGTGCGCAGGTCGTAGCCATCTTCCAGCAGGTGTGTGGCGAAGCTGTGGCGTAGCGCGTGGCCGCCCCCGTGCTTCGTGATGCCGGCCAAACGCAACGCACGCTTCACTGCCCGCTGCACGCCATCCGGCGAGGCGTGGTGACGCCTTGTAACGCCGTCGCGCGGGTCGGTCGAGAGGCTCGCCGACGGCAAGACGTACTTCCACGCCCACTCTCTGGCCGCCGGCGGATACTTGCGCGCCAGCGCGTAAGGAAGATGCTGTTGCTCCACAGCCTTCTCGCGGGTCTTGTTCGTGCATAAGTTTCACTCGCGCCGGATGCAGTTGTAGCGGCTCTGCTAGCGGTCGCGGGAGGATGGTGCGCCTATCCACCTCACCCTTACCCGACCGCACCGTGATCTGCCCGTAGTCAAAGTCTAAGTCCTTGACACGCAATCGCAGGGCCTCCATGAGCCGCAATCCCGCGCCGTAGAGGAGGCCGCTGATGAGGCCGGAGGTGCCCGGCAGTTGCGCGAGCAATCGCCCTACCTCTTGCCGCGTGAAGACGCCAGGCACGCGGGCTGGGCGGTGGGCGCGCTCGATGCCTTCGACGAAGGGCAGCTCAACTCTCAGCACGTCGCGGTAGAGAAACAACAGCGCGCAGAGGGCATGATTTTGCGTGGAGGCGGCGACGTGGGCTTCGACGGCCAAGTGCGTGAGGAACTGGCGGATCTCTTCGGCCCCATCTCTGCGGGGTGACGCTTGTGGTGGAAGAGGATATAGCGCCTGTCCAGTCACAGTAGGCTTCCTTGGTGCGCAGGCTGGGGTGTCGCATCCGCGCGACTGAGCGCGCTTGATCCAGAAGTTTGGGTTGGTTCATGATCGTAAGGCGCGAGGATTCTGCTAAGCTATCAGGTGTGGGAGCGGCATTAATACACACTTCTGGACGTTAGGCCGCACCTTGCGGCTTTTGCCTCTTTTATGCGTAGTTTGGCTGCGGCTTTTCACGCGCTACGGCGTAGTTAGGCCGCACCCCGCGGTACAATATGCGTTAGACACCTTCCATTGTTGATATAGTCAGATGAAAGCAACAGCCTTCGCCGTTCTGCTTAGTTTAGTAATTACGCCACCTGCCCAGGGTGGAACTAGCCGCTTTGGTCTCCCTGCGAGTGCATTGATTTTAGAGACACGGGCAGTCAAGTCCGACAGGGCTCTGATCCTCTGGATGTTAAGGCCCAGCAAACATCCACGCGAGATGTCGCCTGACGAGCCGTACACTTGCCCCGAGGAAACCAGAGGCAGTTATTACGCTGGCCATACAAGGGTATCGTTGGTGCACACAAAAACCCGTAAGATTATCAACACTCTGAGGATTAGGCAGGAGTATAACGAAGGGGCCGATGAATTTGATGTCCCGTATCAAATTCGCCGTAATTCGTATTACCACGTCGAAGGCGCTCGGGAAGGTCGGGAGGGGAAACCTACGATCATGTGGCTGAGGGATTATAACGGGGATGGCAAAGCTCAGGAGTTCGCCTTGTTCGACGCGCTCGCCTGCATGGGTCTCCAGACCACATTAATTGGCTACAGCGAGCGCCAGGATAGAGTAATCCAATATCCGATCCACGTCGTGGTGATGGACAGGGGTAAGCGTTCGGTCGAGGTCAGGCATTGGGTGGATTATCTGTTCAGTCGAGGGCCTGAGAGCCCTGGCCGTTGGGAATACGAGATAGATTATCGAGGCAGGGGCGGGCTGCTCGATAGATACGAGATACGATACAACAAACGAGCAGAGCGGTTCGAG
Source organism: Pyrinomonadaceae bacterium (assembly GCA_036566625.1). GTDB lineage: Bacteria > Acidobacteriota > Blastocatellia > Pyrinomonadales > Pyrinomonadaceae > JAIVJZ01. The sequence continues at coordinate 14,122 of DATCWB010000431.1, read as the reverse complement.
GGTAAGATCGAATATACAGAGGGCTAATAGTTGCTCTCTAGCGGCGGTGTCTAACAACAGCACGCAGCGGAGACGCACTCAGCGATTCTTTTATCATCAGAGTTCTTGGCGCGGTGGCTGATGGCGGGCGTTAGATTGCTGAAGACAATTCTTAATTCTTAATTGTCAGCATTAGAGAATCACAGAGATGATGCGCATTATTCTACATGCCTTCATTAGCCTCCTCACCTTCACCACCGGAGTCGTGGCGTGGGACTCCCACCTGACGTTGGTTAACCACGGGTTAGACCCAATTAAGCGTATCCTGCGCATCAAGTCTAAGCTGCGGGCCGTAGCTCATTCGTCACAGCCGTCCGCGCTTTCGGGCGGTAGCTTCATCATGGAGGCCGCGCCCCCCGCCAGCAGCCTATACTATGCCGATGAGGTGGTCGTGTACTTCGACACGGATTTAACCGGGCGCGTACTGAAAGCCCAGGCTATGTCGGGCGAAAGACTTTTCCATCAGCCCGCAGTTGAGGCGACTTTGGGCATGCGGTTCCCGAAGAGGAGATACCGTGGCTATCGAGCCGGGACGAGAGGCCGGGTCTTCTTCAAATTTGTGAACGGACGGCCGCGGAAAATTAAAGTGGAAGCAGGCCGCGCGATAGAGTACCTGTGTCTTGATTAACATGGTGATGGCTTGTGCGAAGGCAGTAATCTAACAATATGCACCCGATGCCCTCCACGCTGCCTCTCATGCTAGTTGAATCCGGGCGCGGGTGATGCCGGGCGTTATGCTGCTATGTTGAAGGGTGTTAATCGTCGATGAGGTTCTTCAGGCTTTCACTCTATGCAGCGATCTTAACTCTTCTTATGGTGAAAGGTGTGTCCGCTTGTACCTGCATCATATCAACCCCCGCCGAAGATTTCATAAGAGCCGATGCCGTCTTCATTGGCAAGGTAGTTAGCGTTGATGACCAATTCGGCGCGAAATTTCACGTCTTGAAGTCTTGGAAGTTGATAGATGCAGATACTGTTGTCGTGTACACGACTGATCCGAGAAAGAGCGGCTGTGCCTATGTGTTCCAGAAAGACGAAAGCTATATGGTGTACGCTGAGCTTACGAAGGGCAAGTTACACACAGGCCAATGTTGGGGAACAGTCCCCCTCATTTATGCGGTTGAGCAGCTTAAAGATTTGCAGGGGAGGACGGAAGTCCGGCTGATAGACAGGTCTTCCCACATGATGAACCGAGATGGCATCATGAAAACTGCCCTTATCACGGGAGGAGCCGTGTTGCTGTTCGCAGCCATAGGCGTTGGCGTCAAAATGGTGCGGAGACGACCGGCATAACAACGGCATGCAGCGGACGCGCGCCCAGCGTGCCTCTCATCATCAAAGGTTCGCGCGCGCCGCTGATGCCGGGCGTTGGGCGCTCGTGAGGACATAGACGGGTTGTGGAAGACCGAACTGATTACGATACGATTTAGTCGAAATTACGGCGCGCGCGCCCGCGGACGGCGTGAGGCCGGGGAGAGGGTGTAGTCATAGCAATGAAGGCCTTTGCTCCTGTCCTGTTGCTGCTTGCCGCGTGTGCGATGACACCGGCGCAGGTCCCCGCGCCATCTGCGGACGCGTCGGTGTCCGCAGGTGTAACACCGCGCGCCTCTGCCCCGGCGGTCCGCCCCGGCATCGAGACTTTTCTCGCCAACGTGCCGCGGGCGCTCAGGGGGAAGCGGGTGGGCCTGATCACCAACCACACCGGGATCGACCGGTCTGCGGCCTCCGATATCGATCTGATCGCGAGGCACCGTGAGCTCAAGCTGGTCGCCCTGTTAGCCCCCGAGCACGGCATCAGGGGTACGGCGGAGGCGGGCGAGAAGATCGTAGACGAGATCGATCCCAGGACGGGCGTTCCCGTCTACTCCCTCTACCTATCTGAGGATCGCGGCCCCACGCCGGAGATGCTGAAGGAGGTCGACGTTCTGATCTATGACCTACAGGAGGTCGGGGGGCGCACCTGGACCTACGTCTCCACCATGGCACTGTCGATGCAGGCGGCGGCGAGGAAGGGGATCCCGTTCGTCGTCCTGGATCGTCCTAACCCTATCGGCGGGGAGATTGTCGAAGGAGCCCTGCTCGACCCCAAGTTTAAATCGTTCGTCGGGATGTACCCCATCCCGGCGCGCCACGGGATGACGGTCGGTGAACTCGCCACCCTCTTCAACCGGAAGTACGGCATAGGCGCCAACCTCATCGTCGCGCGGGTGGCGAACTGGCGGCGCTCGCAGTGGTTCGACCAGACCGGACTGCCATGGGTGAACCCCTCCCCCAACCTCCGCTCCCTGGCCGCGTTGACGAGCTACCCCGGGTCGGTCTACTTCGAGGGCACTAACCTGACCGAGGGCAGGGGCACCGACCGTCCCTTCGAGCAGATTGGAGCCCCCTGGCTGAACGCGCGGGAGGTCGCCCGGGTCATGAACGAGCGGCGGCTCGCGGGCATCCGGTTCGAAGCCATCACGATGTCGGTAGCGCCGACGGCCGCCAAGCACAAGGGGCAGAGTATCCCGGCGATTCGCTTCGCCATCACCGACCGGCGAGCGTACCGGCCGGTTCGCACGTCGCTCCTGCTCATCGAAGAGATTCGCAGGCAGCACCCGCGCGATTTCGGCTGGACGGCGACGATAGATCGCCTCACGGGGTCGGACAAGGTGAGGCTCGCCGTCGAGGGCGGCCGGCTCCGCCACCTTCTGGAGGAGTGGGAAAGAGAGGCCGGGGAGTTCCTTGAGAACCGCAAACCATACCTACTCTATCGCTGAGCCAACAACACGGTTCCAGGCTTGGCCCGACATTCGCTGTCCAGGAGAAAGCTGAGAGGCAAGAGTCGAGAGCCTGCCTCTTCCTCGTTCCAGTGATTTATTGGGGGTGGTGATCTTTGTGCTCGGTATTATTTACGCCGGGGTAAGCCTATAGAACGTGGAGAGTAAGGCGGTGAGCCGTGCCGCGCCTAACAACGGCATGCACCTGACGCCCAATCAGCAGGTCTTGTATCTATTACGATAGTCGGGCGCGGGTGATGCCGGGCGTTGGGCGGCTATCTAAAATTTATGAGGGCGATTCGTTGGGTGCGCAGTGTTAAAAATACCATCATGCGTGGAGTGTTCCCGCATGAGATGTCGTTTTTACTTGATCTCCCCTGGCGAAACATGACGCTCTCGCCGCAACGGCTCGTTGCTCGTCTCACACTCACACCTGCGAGCCGGGTGCTTGAAGTCGGAGCTGGCTCAGGCTTCTATAGCGTTGAAGTCGCACGCCTTGTTTCGGATGGACACCTTGAGCTTTTAGACTTACAGCCTGAGATGCTAAGGAAGGCTCAGCAGAAACTTGAGGCGAAAGGTTTGTCCAATGTCGGATACACTCTCGCGGATGCTGGCAAGTTACCGCTCAAGGCTGACTCCTTTGATGTAATTTATCTTGTCGCTGTGCTGGGTGAAATAGCAGATCAGAGGGCTTTCTTAAGAGAGGCACATCGTGTTTTAAAGCTTGAAGGCATTCTGTCCATCAGCGAGCATCTGCCTGACCCCGATTTTTCACCGTTTGCGAAGGTCAAATCGCTCGTTGAAAAAGAAGGTTTCGAGTTCTTGGAGCACCATGGTGTGAGGTGGAGTTATACGGCTAACTTCAGTAAATCGGGGCGGTGAATTGGGTGCCGTAGCAGCCGCCCAACAACGGCATGCACCCGACCGCAAATTTTCCCGAGCTTGAATAGCAGCACCGCAATCTAACAACTCATTGAACCGGACTCGCAATCAGCAGGTCTCTTAAACTCAAACTTGATTGCTCGCCGGTTAATTCGTGCGTTAGACGGCTTTCGCAGATGGGCGAATTATTATGCTGGCAGAAAATATTAGAAGCCGTGAAGATTTGTTGAGTGCGGTCAGAAGTGGCTTGCGCCCGCAATATCTGTTCTTTTGGGGGCATAGGCCGCTCCCGAACAGTGAAATAGGTAAGCCCTGCTTCTCGCAATGGTGGCCCGCCCCCTTCTCTATTGATGGTGTCAGCTACCCGACGGCCGAACACTTTATGATGGCAGAGAAAGCGCGTCTCTTTAGTGATGAAAATTCAAGGGCGCAGATTCTCAGAGCGGGGAGTCCAAAGGCTGCGAAACAGCTTGGGCGGCAAGTTAAGAATTTTAATGAACAGGTATGGGGCGAGGCTCGATTCCGGTTAGTCGTGGCAGGCAATCTTGAAAAGTTTAGTCAAAATCATGAGCTAAGAAAATACTTGCTTGGGACGGGAGAGAAAGTGTTGGTGGAAGCAAGTCCGGTTGATCGAATCTGGGGGATTGGCCTAGCTGCTGATAATGAGCAAGCAATGAATCCGGAGCAATGGCGCGGCTTAAACCTGTTGGGATTTGCGTTGATGGAAGTGCGCCAAAGGCTTCGAGATGGCAGATGCTAGTGGTATCGCGCCGTCTAACAACGGCATGCACCCGACCCGCAACAGCGCGGCAGACCTTGAGTTGCAACGGAACTGGTCATATTTCCCGCACACACATTGGGCGTGCCGGATGGAAACAATAGTTTCCAGCGCCCCGTCTGCTTTCGATTACAATCTTGAGACAGACCGCGAATCATTGATGCGGGAATTGCTGTCATACATACTAAAGGCGAGTGAGAAGACGGCGGCTGAAACAGATGGCCTTCGCAGACACTATTTAGAAGGTCGGCACTTAAAGCATTATGCTTTCGCCGAAATCTAACAACAGCCCGCACCTGACCATATCCCTTGATCGGGACTATGAGGATCGCAAGCGTCCTTGGCCGGCATATTTCCTGTCTAATTTCCGGTTGACCGAGAGGCGAATCGTATTTTAAATTAACCACTCACTCCGTACTCCTCGGATAAAGAAACAATGAAATACCCTCGTGATATAAGGTTGTCGCAAGCTGCGTCGCGCGCGTTGCGTGTCGTGATGGCAGTGGCCGTGGTGGCCGGATGCTTGTCCGCATGGGCGGCCGTCAGGAATGCTGCTGAGGCCGCCAGAGTGGACGGAGAGGTGTTGTCGTCGTCAGCCGGCTCCGCACGCCTGTCAAACGTTGCCGGTCTGCAAGAAGCTGACCCCCAAAAGATCGACAAGATGTTGAGGCGCTACGACACTCTCAAACTTGATGCGCGGGAGGCCGCCCGGGGCGTGCGGAAGGGCGGAAAGTTAACGCTCTTGACAGCCGGCGACACGCTCGAAATTGAGCTTGAGCCGAACGATCTAAGGGCGGCTGACTACCGCGCCGAGGAAACCCGCGACGGAGGCGAGGTGCGCGTGCTGGAAGTCGATGCCGACCCCGTGCGAACGTACAAGGGGAGCGTGCGGGGACGGGAACATTCCGCCGCGCGCTTCACCATTGACGATGCCACCCTCGAGGGCCTCATCCTGCTCGACGGCGAGAAGTATTTCGTCGAGAAGAAATTGAAGTACTCCAAGTCGGCCGCGCCCACCGAGTTTCTCTTTTATAAGGAATCAGACGTGATCGAAAGTGCGCCCGCCACGTGCGACGCGAGCGTCGGGGAAAAGATGAAGCAGGCTACCGGCGTCGTGGCGCAAGCAGATTCGCCCGTAACGGCGTCCGCCAGCACACTCCCCCTCAATCGGGAGATCAAACTCGCGACCGAAGCCGATCACGAGTACGTCAGCGCGTACGGGAGTTCGGAAGCTGCCAACAAGGAAATCTTGAGCATCCTGAATCTGGTCGAGGGCGTTTACCAAAATGAACTCGGCCTAAGCTTTAACGTCGTGTACCAGCATACGTGGGCAACGCCGGACGACCCGTATGTGTCAACCGTCCCCGGCACGGCGCTCTCCGAATTCAAGAACTACTGGAACGCCAACTTCGCCCACGTGGCACGCGACGCGGCGCACCGCTGGACGGGGAAAGATTTAAACGGCGACGTCATCGGCAACGCGGAGATCGCGGTCGTCTGCCAAACGCCGTCGAAGGCCTACGGCCAGTCACAACTGTTAGACGAGATTGATATCAAGGTCGGAATCACGGCGCACGAACTCGGCCACAACTTGGGGGCGTCACATCCGGATCAAGACCCCGCCGCGCCGGACTGCGCCAACTCGATCATGCAGAGTCGGGTCGGTTATTCGCGCTCCTTCTGCCCCTACTCGCGCGATCAGATCGCCGCCTACGTCGGCGACTCCGCCTCCTGCCTCGCGCCCACCTATTCCATCAGCGGGAGCATCACGTCCGAAGCGTTTCTCGGCGACATGACCCTGACAGTGACCGGGCCGAAGTCGCGCACCTACCACATCATAATCGCGGGCGGCAAAGGCGGCTACAAACTCCGCGGGCTGACCCCGGGGACATACACCATCACGTTGACGGGAAATCACCAGATCGTGAAGCCGGCGAGCAGCATCGTCACGGTCACCGACCGTGACGTGACGGGCATAGATTTCGCGTCCACACTCGTGCGCTATAAAGTCGGCGGCAGGCTGATCGATGCCAACAACGCGGGCGTCGGCCTCGGCGGTATCACGGTCAGTATCAGCACGCCGAGCGCCTTCATCACGCAGACCACCTCGGACGCGAACGGCTACTACCTCTTTGAAGTGCCGGCGACGAGGGAGTATCGCATCACCCCCTACAGCCCCGACGGCCCCTTCACGCCCTTCGACGGGACGACCGGCGCGCTCACCGGCGACCAGCTCAATCATAACTTTGTCGGGAGTCTGCGGCCGAAGCCGACGCCCACGCCCACGCCGACGCCCACGCCGACGCCCATCGCCGGGCTGAGCGGCGCGATCGCTTACACGAGCTCTTTCGACATTTACGTCATCGACGCCGACGGCAGGAACGAGTCGGCGCTCACGAGCGATACGCTCTACGACGAGACTCCCGCGTGGTCGCCCGACGGGTCGCAGCTTGCCTTCGAGCGGTATGGCCACATTCACCTCATGAACCCCGACGGCAGTAACTTGCGCCGTCTCACGAACGGGCAGGGGCTGGAAGAATCACCCAGTTGGTCGCCCGACGGGCGGAAGATTCTCTTCACGCGAAACATCCACTTTGCCGTGGCGAATGTTGACGGGTCGGGCGAGACGCAGATTCAGGTCGAGGCCGTTCAACCGATTTGGTCGCCCGACGGCAGCAAGATCGCCTACGTCGTCCGCAGCGCGTTCGGCGACCCGCTCGGCTCGCACATTTACGTGATGAATCTGGACGGGACGAATCGAGTTCAACTGACGCAGGGCGCGGGCAGTTTTAGCGATCCTCGCTGGTCACCCGATGGCGCGAAAATAGCATACTCGTGGAACAACCGTAACGACATCGGCAGCCCCTCGCTCGTCGCCGTCATGAACGCCGACGGAAGCGGACAGGTCACGCTCGCGACCCGCGCGGCGACCCCGACCTGGTCGCCCGACGGCACGAAGCTCGCTTACAGCAGGGAGGGCTCCATTTACGTGATCAGGGCTGACGGCAGCGGCGAGACGCGGGTCACGAATAACAACCGCTACAACAACTTCCCGACATGGAAGGCGGGAGCCGCGCAGTCAGGGCCGACGCCCACTCCGACCCCGACCCCTACACCGCCGCTTCAACTTCCTCTCGTGACGTTAAACGTGGGGAGCAGCGGCACGTATCAGGTAAACGAGGGTGACGGCCGGCTGACTGTGGTCGTGCAGCGCAGCGGCGACCTGTCAACCTCCGTCTCCGTCGATTTCTTGACCCACGATTCGCCCTCGGGCGCGCCTTGTAACTACGCGTCCGGGTTCGCCTCGCCCCGCTGTGATTATTCGACCACCGTCGAGAGGCTGGAGTTCGCGCCGGGCGAAACCGAGAAGACGGTCGTCGTGCCCATCATCGACGACGCGTATGTCGAGGGGCAAGAGTTCATGCACATAAAACTCAGTAACCCGGTCGGTATCGGCATGGGGGCGGGAAATCACGCGAGCGTTTTAGTCGCCGATAACGACGCGCAGGCGTCCGCCAACCCCATTCTCTCGACGCCCTTCTTCGTACGGCAGCAGTATCTCGATTTTCTTTCCAGAGAGCCGGAGGCGGGAGAACCCTGGTCGGGCGTGCTCGCGCGCTGCTCCGACGTGAACGACAATCCGACTTGCGACCGCATTCTCGTCTCACAGAGCTTCTTCGGTTCACCCGAGTTCCGCCTGAAAGGCTTCTACGTCTTCCGCTTCTATAAACTCGCTTACAAACGCCTGCCCACCTACGAAGAGATTGTGGCTGACATGCGCGGCGTAACGGGTCAGACGCCGGAGGAGGTTTACCGGAAGAAGGCCGCCTACGCGGCGGCGTTCGCCGCGCGGCCGGAGTTTATGACGCTCTACGGCGGGAAGACCGACATCGAGTTCGTCAGCATGCTCATGCAGGTTTATCACTCGACGCAGATCAGCACGCCCGACCCCGCCGAACCTGACGGAGCGCGGAAGTTAACGCTGACGGCTACGGACATAGCGAACCGGCTCTCCGCCGGTTCGCTCACCCGCGCGCAGGTCTTAAGGGCGATTGCCGATTCAGACGAGGCGGGCGCGGCGGAGTACAACGGAGCTTTCGTGGCGATGCAATATTACGGCTATCTGCGGCGTGCGCCCGAGAAAGACGGCTATGATGCGTGGCTGCGGGTGATCAGCCAAGACCCGAATAACGTGCGCTTGATGGTCAACGGTTTTATGAATTCCACCGAATATCGAATGAGATTCGGCCAAACCAATTGAGAATGGCAGGCGGTGCTGCTCGGCTCTCATCATCTTCTTGAAGAAACGTAATAGAGCCGCCATTTGAAGGGGAAAGAGTTATACCTCACGCGGATAGCCCCAAGTAGTCACGAGGTGGCAGTGCTGCAAAAATAGCCTTTCGGCTATTATCCATCCCTCATGTTCTCTCAGATTGCTGTCGTCGGGTCTATTCATGAATCGTAATTCCTCGCCCTTCAAATGGCGGCACTACGCGCCTGGTGTCATCCTCACTCTGTGTCCGCCGGTACTGCCGCTACCAACTATCCTACCGTGACGTTGAAGAGATGATGCGTGAGCGTGGACTCAATGTGGAGCACTCGCCCATATTTCGTTGGGTTCATGCTGAGCACGAAGCGCGATGTCTCCGCAGCGAAACGTTTCTTTAAGAAGATGATGCGGGCGGAGCACCGACGACTGCCGTTACCCATCGGGGTCGATAAGAATGCGGCTTACGCACACGGAGAAGGATGAGTTCGGGCGGGTAGTGGCGCTGCTTAAAGGGCGAGGAGGTGTGCTTCTTTAGGTACTCCCTTCGCCGCATTCACCGTTGACAAAATAGAGCTTTGAAGTATCATCTCGTTCGTCTCGTCATTCCCAAACTCGTCTTCAGACGTAGGGTTCCCCTGACCACAAGCTTTCCACCGGGCACTGGGCGGGTATTTCAGTTTGAAAGTTCTGCGAGAAAGAGTCACGGTTAGCGCCCTCATCGAGGCTAAGGTGTCATGCGTGCTCTGGAACTTACCGGCCTCACGCCGTTAATGAACATCACTGGCGGGCGCGAGGAGATTCGCATCGGCCTGGTTGACGGTCCCGTGGCGGTCAGTCACACCGACCTGGCGCAGTCGAACGTCCGTCAGGTCGAGGGCAGCCTGAGCGGCTCGTGCGCGCGCTCCGACAGCTCGGCCTGTCTCCACGGGACGCTCGTCGCCGGAGTCCTCTGCGCCCGCAGAGGCTCGCCGGCCCCGGCCATCTGCCCCGGCTGCACCCTGCTGGTGCGCCCCGTTTTTGCAGAGACGGCGGCTGGTATCGAGCAGATGCCGAGCGCGCGCCCCGAAGAGCTGGCGGTTGCCATCGTGGATTGCGTCGCGGCGGGGGCGCGCGTGTTGAACCTGAGCGTCGGCCTCGCCCAGGTGTCTCTTACGGGACAGCACGAACTGGAGGAGGCACTCAACCATGCCGCCCATCACGGCGTGCTCGTGGTGGCGGCGGCCGGCAACCAAGGGACAGTCGGAGGCACGGCCATCACGCGCCACCCGTGGGTGATTCCGGTCGTCGCCTGCGACGGGCAAGGCCGTCCGAGCCGCCAATCGAACCTGGGGGCAGGGATCGGGCGACGGGGGTTGAGAGCGCCCGGCGAGGACATCCGCAGCCTCGGTGCAGGCGGCCCGCCGCTCACGTTCGGGGGCACGAGTGCCGCCGCGCCTTTCGTAACCGGGGCCGTGGCGCTGTTGTGGTCGGCCTTCCCCGAAGCTTCGCCGTCCGAAGTGAAACTCGCAGTCACGCAAGCCGCGTCGTCGCGGCGCGCCACAGTCGTTCCCCCTTTGTTGAACGCCTGGGCCGCTTACCAATCAATGCGAAGGAATCGGCCCTGAAGGAGAAAAGAGCCATGCAACAGACAGGAGTCAGCGAGCAACCGGCGGAGCAAAGCTCCGGCGCGAGCGGCGCGCCGCTCGTCGCATCATCCCCAGATGTCCGCCCGGCGGCCAGCATCTCGCCCCAGACGGGGACGGGCGGCAGTTGCGGCTGCGGGGGCCAAGCCGCGGAGGTCGCCCGCGGGGCGCTGGAAACCCCTTACGTCTTCGCCATCGGCAAGGTCGAGGTGCGTTTCCCTAGCCTCGCCGTCGAGAAAGAGTTCGCGCAGGCCGGCGGGCGGGCCGACACCGCCGGGCTGACCGACCGCGAAGCGCTCCAGTCCGTGCTCACGCGACGCGAGAACCGCTACCTCGCGCGCCAGGTCCGCTGGGTCTTCACCATCGAGGGGCTGGAGACCTACCTCCTCATCCCGCGCGACCCGGCCGACTACGACCTGCTGCTCGAAGCCGTCCGCCCCGCCCCAAGCCCCTTGGACGTGGATGTCGTCGTCGGCAGGCGCGGCCCCATCGCCCCGCCGGAGATGTGCAACGGGCTGTTGGTGCCGCTCGTCGCCTTCGACCAGCTCTACTCCTTCGACCGCGACGCGCTCGTCCAGGCCATCCCGCGGCCTGCAACGATTGCCGCCAAGCAGGAGAAGCAGTTCAGGTCGGCGGCTGGGGAACTGCTCGACCGCATCATGCAATTGGCCGACAACGCAGGCTCGACGGACGAGCACCGCGCCGTCAACTATCTGGCCGTGCGCTACCCGGCCATCTACGCGCTGGCGAGCGAGGCTTACGGGCGCGACAGCGCGCTGACGGCGGTCGAGGCGCGCCCCTCGCGCCTGAGCGCGACGCGCAAGGTCGTGGACATCATCTTCGCGTTCACCAACCGCCAGACCGATGTCACCGAGAAGTACTTCGTCCGCGTGGACGTGACCGAGGAGTTCCCGTTCCTCGTCACCAAGCTGTCGCCGTACTACGACCGTTGAGGCCGCAAGCCGAAAAGGAGGCAAGGATCATGAGTCTACCGGGATTCACCGCCGAGAAGTCTTTGGGCAAAGCCGTTCATCAATACCGGGTCGCCGCCCCTGCGGCCGACGCCGCCCGCCAGAGTGTGCAGGCGGCGATCTATGATGAGATCCGGAAGCCGTGCAGGGATTGCGACGGCAATGAGTTCAACTGTCCGCCCCGCACCAGATGCGTCAGGCTCTGCACGAGGACCGGCGGCTTTGCTTATTGCGACCCATACTTGTGGTAAGTTTCGAGCGCCGGGCGCGGGACGCCTCGCTGGGCAGCCGCGTGCGCCCGCCCGGCGCGCTCGGAGGCGCGAAAGGAGGACTGTCGAAATGAGTCTACCGGGATTCACAGCCGAAGCAGCCTGTTACCGGGGGGGCGGTGGCTACCGCTCAAGCGGGAGGCCGGGGGGTGCGAGCGCGGGCGACGCGCGGGTAATCCCCGCCACTAGTTGCTTCTACGGCGCCGCTAATCTCATAAACCGCTGCGTCCAGAGGGTGTGTGGGCCGGTGCCGAGGACCGGCCCCATCCCGAGGGAGAGAGGCGATTGCGTGGATCGGTGCTTTCAGATGGGCATCACATATGAGGCGGGTTGCAACGGGGCGACAAACATAATTGACCAATTCTCGAATTGGGATTTCTGGAAAAAGTGACGGGCGGTAGCGTGCCGCCGGCAACGCGGGGCGGTGTCTGAGTCCCAGTCACCGCGCGCCTTCACCGCGCCTGCTGCCTTAACATTCGCCGTGCCGGTGTGGCCTGGAAAGCTTCGCGCGTTCGGCACTAAAGTCGCTTGCCCTCGCGGCTAAGGCTCTCGGCGCGCCCCGTCACGTTCGGAAAGTCCGTTGGCGCGGAAGGAGGATTGTCGAAATGAGCTTACCGGGATACACCGCCGAAGTTTCACTTTACCATGGCGGCTACGGCTACCGCGCCGCCGTGAAGGGCGGGCTGGCGGGCAGCGCGCAGGTGTTGCCGCAGCTGGCGGGGGACGACGTGTGCCTCCGGGCGTGCGGCAGCATGGCGGTGAGATGCTACAGAACATGCAGTCGGCTGGTGGGCGGACACTCAGATGTATGCTTTGACGGGTGCTATGCGGCGCAAACGGCCTGCTATAGGACGTGTCGCAGTTTTCAATTTTAGCGTCGCCGGGTGCTTTCGGCTTCCCGGTGGTTTTTGAGGCTCAGCCCCGATTCGTTAAAGCCGACAGTCATTCCACGCCGGTCGGGCGCCGGGGCTACTTCAACTTTGGGCGCGGGGCCGTCCTCGTGATAGGCTCCGGCCGAAGGGACAACACGAAGGAGGAGGTTTGCGAAATGAACCTGCCAGGATTCACCGCCGAGAAGTCTTTGGGCAAAGCCGTTCATCAATACCGGGTCGCCGCCGCCCCTGCGGCCGACGCCGCCCGCCAGAGTGTGCAGGCGGCGGTCATCGGGGGGGGAGGCAGGAGGTCGTGCAGGGATTGCGACGGCTCTTATTTCAGCTGCCCGCCCGGCACCTTCTGCGTCAGGCTTTGCACGAGGACCGGTGGCTATGCTTACTGCGAATCTATGTGGGGGGGAGCGGTTTAGAAAGCATGGCGCGTCCCGGGACGCCTCTGGGCGGATGCGTTGCAAAGATTATTTTCAAGCGCAGAAGTGCTTCGAGTGCCTTTCGCTAAGCGGCAATCCCGAACAGACTCTCGACGAACTTCGCCTGCCCTCGCGCATCACTTCCGGCTAACCTTTTGACCTGTCCCATCCTGACCATGTTCATTGCTTCAATGCCTTCGAGCGTTCGTTCAGCCGTGTGGAACGACTTGAAGCATTGCGAGGCCCGCACCTTCTTCTTGATGAAGCGATGGTCTTGCTCGATGTCATCGTTCAGATACTTCACGCGCCTCAACTTACAATCCGCAGGCAGTATCTTTTCTTCTTGCGATGAAGTGAATGCTTCCGGGTAAGCGGCGTTTTTATCTACTGAGACGGACGCAGAGCAGGATGACATCCGGTGCATAGAGCCGCCATTTGAAGGGCGAGGAGGTATGCTTCATAAATCGACCTGATGCTATTTGCTCGAAGAACGTGAGGCGCAGATTATAACCCGGAGGCAATTCTTGCAACAGAACCCGGCCTCGTCGAGGTGAGCGGGTTTGAAGTGCGCCTATCTCAGGCCGTGAATCCCGCTTCACGACATAATTGACACAGCCATACAATGTGTATATTATTCATTTTCGCGTTTTTCTGGAGCATCCCTCCACGATCCTCCTCCAATATAATTTTTACACTTAACAGCAGGCGCTCACATGTGAAGATTTAAACCTGAGACCTGTCTCCGCTTCCGTCCCGCTCGTACACAGCATAAGAGATATGGTGCAGATCACTCCTCATACTCAACAATAAAGATGTGACCGCACCAGCACTCCGAATAGTCTGAAGTTGAAAGATCGAAACACTACAACCTTCGCCGTGCACTTTCGGTCGCGAAGTGCCATTTGATTTCAGCACAGGCGGGCGCGTATTTCATAACAGGTAAATTACAGATGCTTCATTCCTCATTAGGCCGTAAGTTGGCAGGCCGGGCGCTTGCCACGCGGCGCATTGCTTTGTTCATCGGCCTGTTCGCCGTCGTCGCCGGTCTCCCCTACGTCAACGCCGGCGCGTGGCAGCAGGACGAACAAGCCCGGCCGCGCGCGAACTCGCAGACCCCCGCCAAGGGACAGGCCAACATCGTCGAGGGCGCCCAGTTCGTCCCCGGCCAGGTGCTCGTGCGTTTCCGCACCGACACGGCGGCCAAGACGGCCGAATCCCTCTCGCTGCCG
>DATCWB010000430.1:0-25173 GCA_036566625.1 Pyrinomonadaceae bacterium | reverse complement strand
TTAATAAAGCAGGAACTCAGCCCGTTCACTCATAAATCCCTTCAAATTCCGCTCCCAGGAATCTTGCAGGGAGTCCAAAGAATCGCCTCTCTCCAGAGATTCTCTCAAGCTCGCCGTCCCCGCAATAACGTCGAAGGGGTTCTTATCGTAGACGTATTCGTAAGGCGGTTGTTTCCATAAAAACTGTTCCGGATAAAGTTCACGCGCTACTTTAACTGTTGCGATGCCCGTGATCACCGGCTCAAATTGTCTGCGGTCCAAGACATGTATCTGGACGCCTCCGCAGGCGCGCCCGGCGTGCTTTTGAAAAGTCGGCTGAAATGAACTGGCGCGGAAATGGACCCCCGGCAAGCCTAATAAATCGAGCTCCCGCTTATACCTGGCCGCATCAATGTAAGGCGCGCCGATCAACTCGAAGGGCTTCGTCGTGCCCCTCCCTTCCGACATTTGCGTCCCTTCCAGGTGAACCGTCCCCGGAAAGACCGTCGCGCTATCGAGCGTGGGAATATTCGGCGAGGGCAAGACCCATCTTGCGTCCGTCTCGTCGAACCAGAGTTCGCGCGTCCACCCGTCCATCAAAACCAGGTCCAACTCACAATCAATGCCCCAGCGCTCTCTAAACATCTTCGCCAGTTCGCACACCGTCATGCCGTGGCGAGTGGGTAGCGGAAATTGCCCCACGAAAGAGGCGTATTCCGGTTCCAGAATGTTTCCGGCCACCTGTTCGCCGCCAATAGGGTTCGGCCTGTCGCAAACCACAACCCGCTTCCCATATTTCTGCGCCGCGCGCATGCAATTCGCCAGCGTATAAACGAAGGTGTAAATTCGGCAACCGATATCCTGCATGTCGAAGACGAAGGCGTCTATCTCTTCCAGCATCGCTTCGGTCGGCTCGCGCGTCTCGCTGTAGAGTGAATAGACAGGCAGGCCTGTCTCCGCGTCAAACGAGTGCGGAGATTCGATCATGTTGTCCTGCGCTTCGCCGCGGATGCCGTGCTGCGGCCCGAAGAGCGCGGTGAGTTTAAAATCGCTCTGGGCACGGCAGAGGTCCGCGGAATGACGCAATTGATGGTCAACCGACGCCTGATTGCAAACGAGGCCGACGCGCGCACCGCGCAGCAGGTCGCCGCGTTTCGAGAGCAGTTCTTCGATGCCCAGACTGATCTTTCGTTGTTCACTTAAACCCAAGAAAAGTTTCCCTCCCCCGCACCAGTTACGTGTGTCTCAGGCGCGCCAGCGCGCCCCTCCTAGCCGCACAGAACAGAGCCGCCGTTGACGTTCAACACTTCGCCTGTGATATGTCGCGCCCATTCACTGCACAGAAAGAGCACCGGCAACGCCACGTCATCGGGCGAGGCGATCCTCCCCACAGGGATCGACGTTTCGACGCCCCTACGAAAACTCTCGTCTGTAAACGCTTTTGCAGTCATCTCTGTTTCGACCCATCCGGGTGCGACCGCATTCACAGTCACCCCATATCGAGCCAACTCGACCGCCAGTGATTTAGTGAAAGCGATTTGCCCGCCCTTCGACGCCGCATAATTTGAGACGTTTGCTTCGCCCCTCTGCCCCGCGGTCGAACTGACGATGACGATCCGCCCCCATCCCTGCCGCTTCAAAACCGGCACGGCGGCACGGCAGGCCGTCCAGGTGCCCTTCAGATTCACGTCAATCACGCGATCCCAAAGCTCTTCCGAGATTTCTTCGACTGCCGCCCCCTCCCAGATTCCGGCGTTGCACACCAGTATGTCCAGACGCCCTAACTTCTCAATCGTCGTGTTAATCAAATGCTCCGCACCCTGCACGTCGCGGACATCACTGCTTACAGCCAGTACCTGCGTTTGATATTGACGCGCAATCGTCGCCGCAGTCTCCGCCGCAGCGACTTCATCGCTTTTATAACCAATGATCACCGCCGCGCCCGCTTCCGCCAGGCGCTCCGCGATGGCTCTCCCGATGCCCCTCGACCCGCCTGTGACCACGGCCACACGTCCGGCCAAATTCAACCCCGCAAAAGCCTCACTCATTCTTTACCTTCAGCAATTCTCAAGAAAAGACGTTCACCATAGACGTTATCGGACGCTTCGCACCTCAACTTACCTGTGTCTCAAGCACCTGCGCATCGCTGCGTAGCACGGTCGGACGCCGTGCGGCTTCGATAAAGGACTTGAACAGATTTTCTGAAAAAGCGTCCTGCTCCCATTCGATTTCCGGATGCCATTGAACGCCGAGCGCCCAGCGGTCTGTTCTCTGATCTTCAAGCGCCTCGATCAAACCGTCCGCCGTCCAGGCCGTCGCGCGAAGCCCCTCACCGACGGTTTCGATGGCTTGATGATGATGACTATTGACGAGCGCGCTCTCGCCGCCTGCAAGTTCGGCCAGGCCACTCCCGGCCAGCAGGCGCACACGGTGCGAGCGGCGACCCCTCGGCGCGCCCTGTTCATGCCGGATGGCTTCGGGCAATTCGCTCTCGATGTCCTGTATCAATGTCCCGCCTCTGTAGACGTTCCATATCTGCAACCCGAAGCAGATCGCCAACAGAGGCAGAGCGCGACGTTCGACTTCCCTGAGAACCAGCGCGTCAGTCTCATCCCGCAGAGGATGCACCGCCCCGAGTTTGCGATGGGGTTCGCGTCCATACCGCAGAGGATCGACATCGGACGCGCTTCCCGGCAAAAGCACGCCATCCAGTTTATCCAGAATCGTCTCCACGTATTCGGCCTTCGGGATTAAGGATATATGGACGGGTACGCCCCCCGCGGCTTCCACCGCTTCGCCATAGGCGCGTGCGAGGTAGAAACGCTCCGACTCCAACTCGTGCCGCATGGTAATTCCGATTAGAGGTCTCAACGCTCGTCTGCCGCTCCCCTCTCGAATGCTTGTCCGAACAAGTCGAACGGGCTGGATAGGTCACGCCCGTTTCTGTTTTCCAATCCCCCGCTATCATAACGCAAAATCCTTCGATGTCCGATTCCGCATCTTTCCGGACTTCACCCGGACGATAAATGCGCGCGGGGTAAACCTCCTTCCTTGACTTACCTTCTAACCACTCCCTATATTTCCCCGTTACCACTATGAACAAAGAAACTTCAATGCCCCGCTGGCGCAGTACGACCGTCCTCCTGGTGCGCCGTGGCGGCAAGGTCGCCATGGCGGGCGATGGGCAGGTCAGTCTCGGAGAGACCGTGATGAAGAGCGGCGCGCGCAAGGTGCGTCGTCTCTACAACGAGCGTATCCTCGCCGGTTTCGCGGGAGCCAGCGCGGACGCCTTTTCCCTGCTCACACGCTTTGAAAGCAAGCTCGAACAGTATCAGGGCAATCTCGAACGCGCCGCCATCGAACTCAGCAAGGAATGGCGCACAGACAAAATCCTGCGCCACCTCGAAGCATTGCTGATTGTCGCGGACGAAAAAAGCTCTTTCCTGCTGTCCGGAAACGGCGATGTCATCGCGCCAGACGAGCAGGACGGCGCGCTCGCCATCGGCTCCGGCGGCTCGTTCGCGCTGGCCGCCGCACGCGCCCTGCTCAAGAACACTGAGATGAACGCGCGCGACATCGCACACGAAGCGCTCAACATCGCGGGCGAGATTTGCATCTACACGAATCAAAATATTATCGTCGAAGAATTATGAACGACAGAGATCAGAAGTCAGAGGTTAGAGGTCAGTTAAAACAAAAACTGTCTTCCCCGACCTCTGACCTCTAACCTCTGACATCTACCCTATGGTTATTTATCTCTCAGGCGAAGTTGACGAAGAGGCGCGGCTGGACGACATGACGCCGCGGCAAATCGTCGCGCAGTTGGACAAGCACGTCGTCGGGCAGCATGCCGCTAAGCGCGCCGTGGCAATCGCTCTGCGTAATCGCGTCCGGCGGCAGAAACTCGCGCCCGAAATGGCGGCCGACGTGATGCCGAAAAACATCA
Organism: Pyrinomonadaceae bacterium; assembly: GCA_036566625.1. GTDB lineage: Bacteria > Acidobacteriota > Blastocatellia > Pyrinomonadales > Pyrinomonadaceae > JAIVJZ01. Next base: position 21,248 of record DATCWB010000430.1, on the reverse strand, counting down.
TCATGATCGGCACGACGGGCGTCGGCAAGACGGAGATCGCGCGCCGGCTCGCGCGCATGTCGAATTCGCCTTTTCTTAAAGTCGAGGCGTCGAAGTTCACGGAGGTCGGCTACGTCGGCCGCGACGTGGAGAGCATGATTCGTGATCTGACGGAGATCGCCGTCGAGATGTTGCGCGCCGAGAAGGCGGAAGAGATCGCCGACAAGGCGGAACTCAACGTCGAAGAACGCATCCTCGATCTACTGTTGCCGCCTAAATCCTCTTCGACCTTGTACAGTTTCGATGACGACGTCAACGACGCATCCGTCTCCGACGCCGGCGGAAGCGCGCCACGCGACGACCAGTTTCAACGCACGCGCGAAAAACTCCGCGAGCAGCTTCGCGCCGGAAAGCTGGAGAACCGCATGGTCGAGATGGAAGTGCGCGAGAAGAATTTCCCGACCATCGAAGTCGCCGGGCCGCAGGGCGTCGAAGAGATGGGCATCAACATGAAGGACATGCTCGGCAACCTCTTTCAGGGACGCACGAAACGCCGCCGCATGCGCGTGGACGAGGCGATGGAATACCTGTTGCAGGAAGAGGAGGAGCGGCTCATAGACATGGACACGGTGGCGCGCGCCGCGCTCGAACGCGTGGAGTCGGCCGGCATCATCTTCCTCGACGAGATAGACAAGATCGCCGGGCGCGAGGCGGGCGGGGGCGGCCCCGACGTGTCGCGCGAGGGCGTGCAGCGCGACATCCTCCCCATCGTCGAAGGCACAACCGTCAACACGCGCTACGGCATGGTGCGCACCGACCACATCCTCTTCATCGCCGCCGGCGCGTTCCACGTCTCGAAGCCCTCTGACCTGATCCCCGAACTACAGGGCAGATTTCCCATCCGCGTCGAACTCGAATCGCTGACCATCGAAGACTTCAAGCGCATTCTCACCGAGCCGAAAAACTCGCTCGTCAAACAGTATATCGCGCTGCTCGAAACGGAAGGCATCGATCTGGAATTCACGGACGACGCCATTGATTCCATCGCTCAATTCGCCGGGCGCGTCAACGAGCAGACGGAGAACATCGGCGCTCGTCGCCTCCATACGATCATGGAGAAAGTTCTCGACGAGATCAGCTTCGCCGGCCCCGACCTCGAACCGAAGCGTCAGGTCATAGACGCCGCCTACGTCTCCAACACCTTGCAGGCCATCGTCAAAGATCAAGACCTCAGCCGTTACATCCTGTGAGACATCCGAAGCACCCACGCATGAAATTTTCACGCACAGGTTACAAGATTGCTTTCCGGCGCTTCCTGCTTCTCACATGTGCGTCCATCCTGTGCCTGTCGGTCGCCTGCGGCAAACGCCGGCCGCCCTTGCCGCCGACGGAGAACGTCCCGCAGCGCACGGAATTGCTCTCGGGCGTGCAGCGGGGCAATCAGGTTATACTCAGTTGGCCTGCTCCGCGCCGCAACGCCCCGGAGGGCAGCGTGCAGAGCATCCGCCGCATAGACATCTATCGCGTCGCCGAGAGCACGGACGATCCCCTGCCGCTGACGGAAGAAGAATTTGCCTCGCGCGCCACGCTCATCGGCTCAGTGCCCTACTCTTCCATCGGGCGCGCCACCGAAGATTTAACTTACGAAGATACGCTCACGCTGAACGAACCCGTGCGCCTGCGCTACGCGCTCCGCTACGTCAACGCGACGGGGCAGCGTGCCTCTTTCTCAAACTTCCTGCTCATCGAGCCCGCGACGCGCGTCAGCCAGCCGCCCACTATCCAAAGCGTCTCGAACGAGAGCGAGAACGTCATCAAAATTCGCTGGCAGACGCCGCTCGCCAACGTAGACAATTCGACTCCCGTCAACCTGCTCGGCTACAACATCTACCGCACGGATCGCTCGCAGAACGAACCGGCGCAGACGCCGCTCAATAGCCAGGTGCTGACCTCGACCGAGTTTAACGATCAGACTTTCAAATTCGGCGAGGAGTACGTCTACATCGTGCGCGCCGTCTCGCTCGGCACGGGCGGGGCGCAGGTCGAGAGTCTCAATTCAAACGCGCTCGGCATCGCGCCGCGCGACACGTTCCCGCCGTCCGCCCCTACGGCGGTTTCGATCAATGCTGCGCCGCGCCGCGTCTCTCTCTTCTTCCCGGCGAACCCCGAGCGCGACGTGGCCGGCTATAACATCTATCGCTCGACCGACGCGAACGCGCCGAAAGACTCCTGGACGAAACTCAACCGCACGCTGATCGAACGCCCCACTTATCAGGACGACGCGGTCGAACCCGGCGTCAAATATTTTTACTACCTGACGGCCGTGGACACGGCTGGCAACACGAGCCAGCCCTCCGAAGTCGTCTCCGAAACGGTGCCCTGAATGAGCAAAACAATCTGTCGCTTCTTATCGCAGACGACGGGCGCGGCCAGCTACGGCCTGATCAAAGACGGCGCGGTCTTCCCCGCCTCCCCGTCACAAATCTTCGACCCCGCGCCCGCCCCCGTCTGGTCTGTCGAAGGGCTTGCGCTCGCGGACGTGAAACTGCTCGCTCCGGTCGAACCCTCCAAGATCGTCTGCGTCGGACGCAATTACAGAGACCACGCCGCCGAACTCGGCAACCCCATGCCCGACGAACCGTTGCTCTTTCTCAAACCGCCCTCGTCCGTGGTCGGCCACCTCGATGCAATCGAACTCCCCGCCGTCTCCTCACGCGTCGAACATGAAGGCGAACTCGGCGTGGTTATCGGACGCCGCGCCCGCCGCATCAGCGATAGCGAAAATCCGCTCGATTACGCGCTCGGCTACACCTGCGTCAACGATGTCACCGCGCGCGACCTGCAACGCCGCGACGTGCAGTTCACACGCGCAAAATCTTTCGACACCTTCTGCCCCGTCGGCCCTTACATCGTGACCGGCATTGACCCGCTCGACTTGCAGTTGGAGACGCGCGTCAACGGCGAGACGCGCCAGCGCGGGCGCACCGCCGCGATGGCCTTCCCCGTCGCCTATCTCATACGCTACATCTCGCACATCATGACGCTGGAAGCGGGCGACGTGATCTCTACGGGCACGCCGGCGGGCGTCGGGCCTCTCTCGGACGGCGACGTGTGCGAAGTCGAAGTCGAAAACGTGTGCACGCTCCGCAACACGGTGCGCGCTGGTGTGTGAAGGTGCGACCCGATGGAAGTTGTAAGTTCAGAAGTCGCCGCGCCTATCCTAAACCGGATCGTCACGGTGGAAGCGCGAAAGTTCGACGGACGGCTTCACCGCACGTGGCAGGCTCGGCTCTTGGCACAGGAGGATTCCCTGATCATCGTCGAAGGCGTTTTCGAGGAAGAAATCCGACACCCGCAACTCGGCCTGATCGCGCCCGGCACGCACAGCACCGAATACTATTGGAAGGATCGCTGGTACAGCATCTTTCGCTTCCGCGAACCGACAGGCGAACTGCGCAACTACTATTGCAACATCAATCTCCCGGCAGTGTTCGACGGCAGCGTCCTGACCTTCATCGATCTGGACATAGACGTGCTCGTCACGCCCGATTTCACACGGCACATACTCGACGAGGACGAGTTCGCGGCCAACGCCGCGCGCTACCTCTACCCCGCCGAAGTGCTCGACACCGTGCCGCGCGCCTTCGCGGAATTGATCGGGCGAATCGAGCGCAGAGATTACCCTTTCGACCGGGACGCGTAGACGCACGAACGCGCCCGCACGCGCGCATGATGTACAATTCCCGCGCCATCAAAACTCGTTTGACGCAAAATTTATGACTTCCACCAGCACGAAGACGGAACAACAACAACAGCAACCTTCCAAAATGGAACGCCTGCGCGAACGCGAACGCCGCGCCGAGGAGGGCGGCGGCCTGGCGCGCGTCGAACGACAGCACGCTTCGGGGAAGTTGACGGCGCGCGAACGGATCGCGTTCCTGCTCGACGAAGGGACTTTCGAGGAGTTCGACAAACACGTCGTCCATCGTTCGCGCGACTTCGGTCTGGACGAGCAACTCTACCCCGGCGACGGCGTCGTCACCGGCTACGGGCTGATTGATAATCGCCGCGTCTTCGTCTTCGCGCAGGACTTCACGGTCTTCGGCGGCTCGCTCTCGGAGACGCACGCGGAAAAGATTTGCAAGGTGATGGACATGGCGATGCGCGTGGGCGCGCCCGTCGTGGGCTTGAACGATTCGGGCGGCGCGCGCATACAGGAAGGCGTCCTCAGTCTCGGCGGCTACGCCGATATTTTCCTGCGTAACACGCTGGCCTCAGGCGTTGTCCCGCAGATCAGTTGCATCATGGGGCCGTGCGCGGGCGGCGCGGTTTACAGCCCTGCGATCACCGACTTCAACGTGATGGTGAAGAACACCTCTTACATGTTCATCACAGGCCCCGAAGTGATCCGCGCCGTCACGCACGAAGAGGTCTCGAAGGAAGAACTCGGCGGCGCGGACACGCATAACCGCATCTCCGGCGTCGCGCACTTCGACGCCGACTCGGACGAGCATGCGCTCCGACTCGTGCGCGAACTACTCTCTTTCATTCCGTCCAACAACATGGACGAAGCCCCGCGCGTACGCACATCTGACCCGGCCGACCGACGCGACGAGCGTCTGAATTCCATCGTGCCCGAAGCGTCGAACCAGCCCTACGACATTCGCGACGTGATCCATGCCGTGATAGACGATGGCTACTTTTTTGAAGTCCACGAGTTTTACGCGCCGAACATCGTCGTCGGCTTCGCGCGCGTTGACGGGCGCAGCATCGGCATCGTCGCTAACCAACCGGCGTACCTGGCGGGCGTGCTCGACATTGACGCCTCGGTCAAAGCCGCGCGCTTCGTGCGCTTCTGCGACTGTTTCAACATTCCCCTCGTCGTCTTTGAAGACGTGCCGGGCTTCCTTCCCGGCGTCCGGCAGGAGCATGGCGGTATCATCCGCCACGGGGCGAAACTGCTCTACGCCTTCGCCGAAGCCACCGTCCCCAAGATCACCGTCATCACGCGCAAGGCATACGGCGGCGCGTACTGCGTGATGGCTTCCAAGCACATCCGCACCGACATCAATCTCGCCTGGCCTTCCGCGGAGATCGCCGTCATGGGCGCGGGCGGGGCGGTCGGCGTCCTGTACCGGCGCGAGATCGGCGAGGCTGAGGATCAGGAGAGCGCGCGACAGGCGCGCATCGCGGAGTTTGAAGAGAAGTTTGCCAACCCCTACGTTGCCGCCGAGCGCGGTTTCATAGACGAGATCATCGAACCGGCCGAGACGCGCCTGAAACTCGCGCGCTCGCTCGCGCTTCTGGAGAACAAGCGCGACACCAACCCGCCGAAGAAGCACGGGAACATTCCCCTGTAGACACTTTAAAACGACGCCCTCGAATCGTCGGAGCAAAAGCGAAGAGGCCGGAGAATCCAATCATTCTCCGGCCTCTTCTGGTGTGTAGCGTCGAATTCGTCTAGGCGGCCTTTTGCTGCGCCGGCTGAGCCGGTTTGTTGAGCAATTCGAGCGCCTTCTTCAACTGCGTGTCTTCCGGCTGCTGTTTCGGAGCAGCGGTCTCCGGCGCGACTTCCCTGCCGCCCGGCTGTGCCGGTTGCGCAATCGCGTCGTCGTCGTTGCCGGTCAAATCTTCCGGGTCAATCGCCGCGGCCAACTCCGGTCGTTTCACTTCCACGGTCGGCGAAACACCCGCCCCGATAAACGACTTGCCCGCCGACGAAGCCCACTTCACGGTCGTCAGCAACAGTCCGTCTCCGTTACGCAGAGGGAACAACTGCTGCTCCGCGCCCGCGCCGAAACTCTTTTCGCCAACGACCTCTCCGCGCTTGCGTTCGATGAAGGCCGACGCGACCACTTCCGCCGCGCCCGCCGTACCGCGATCAATCAACACGGCCACGGGGCCGTCGAAGATGGCGAGTTTGGGGTCTGCGTTGAAAGTTTTGAGGCTCTTGTTGCCGCGCCCGATGGTCTGCGCCAGCGCGCCGTCCTTGATAAAGAAGTTCGCCACACGGACGCCCTCCGCCAGCGAACCGCCCGCGACGCCGCGCAAGTCCAGCACCAACTTTTGCGAACCCTGCTTCTGCAATTCCTGCACGCGCTTCTGCACGATGGCCGCCTCGCCCTCCGCCAGGCTGTTGATGCGCACCACGCCGACCTTCGACGCTTCCACGCGCGTCTCCACGCCCGGCGCTGCCACCGGCGCGCGCTTGATCGAGACGGTCAGCGGGCGCGTCCCCGCGCGCAGAATGCGAACTTTAACTTCCGTGCCCGAAGGGCCGTTCAGAAGTTGCCTCGCATCGTAGAGCGATATATCGCGTGTCGCCTTGTTGTCTATGTACTCGATGATGTCGCCCGCCTGCACGCCAGCCTGCTCCGCCGGCCCACCCTTGAGCGGCGCGATCACGTAGAGGTAAGAAGCCACCTGCGAAAGTTCCGCGCCGATTCCGGCCTGCCCCTTATCGAGGCCGACGCGAAAATCGCGCACCTGATCAACCGTCAGGTACGTCGAATAAGGATCGAGTCCGTAGGCGAGACCGCGCAGCGCGCCAGCGCGCACTTTGTTCAAATCCGGCTCGTCAACATAATCGTCGTGAATATGCTGTAGGACGCTCTCGAAAATTCGTAACTGCGCGCCGGGGTCGTTCTGCTGTTGCGCGCGCGTAAAAATCAGACCGCCAACCACCGCGTACAGAGCCAGCGTGGCGGAGAAAACCACTACGAGAAACTTACTGCGAAATGACATCTTTCACCTCAAGAAAACTTTGACAGCGGCGGAATATTCCAACACCCGCGAACCTCTCTGCCCGACAGGCTGGAAGTGATGATACAGTAGCCATCTGATGCGTCGCAAGACGGTTGGGACTATTGGCCTCGCGCCGAGCGGCTGCGTTATACTTCGAAGGTCTGCGATAAAATCGACTTTGCCGGATTCACAATCTCCCAACATCAGCGACGGCGTGCAGCCTCTTAACATTAAAGGCCGCCTGCTCGCGCTCGACCTGGGGACGAAGCGCGTCGGCGTCGCCGTCAGCGACGAGTTACAACTGACGACGCAACCGCTGCCGCCGCTTAGTCGCACGAATTGGAAAAAACTGCTCCGGCAAATCTCGGACTTGCGACATAGCTTTGACGCTCAAGCAGTGGTTATTGGTTTGCCGCTCAATCTGGATGGCACGGAAGGCGACGCGGCGCGAGAGGCACGCCGCATCGCGCGCAATCTCTCTCTTTCGATAACCGTCCCAGTGCATTTGCAGGATGAGAGGCTCACGTCGCACGCGGCCGAAGAGTTTCTGCGCGAGGCGGGCGTGCGTGGCGAAGAATTGACCGCACGGCTCGACAGTGAGGCCGCCGCTCTCATCTTGCGGGATTTCATAGCCCGGCAGGAAAGGCGGCCATAGGTGCATGTAAACAAAAACAGTGGTGTTTTGGATGAAATCCTATGATTGCCGGCCTATCATAGGCATTACCCTCAACCGCAGCCGTTATAATACTTTGCTTTACTACCGTTAAACTACTTTCTCATGAAAATTTTCCGCCTTTTAGTCATTTCCGCAGTTATTTTGGCGTGCGCCGCCGCAGCCTTTTCTTACTGGTTCTATCGCGAACTCCACAAGCCTCTCTCACATTCTCTCTCAAGCCAATATATCGAAATTCCACGCGGTTCGACGCCTGATGATATTATCTCGCGCCTTTCATCCTCCGGGATTATCGGACGCACATGGCCGCTCAAATACTATATGCGCTTGAGCGGCCGCGGCTCGCGCCTGAAAGCGGGCGAGTATCGTTTCCCTACTCCCATCTCGCCGCTCGGCGTGCTCAGAAAATTGGAAGAAGGCGAGCAACGGCTGGCGCGCTTCACCGTCATAGAGGGCTGGACGCGTTGGGACATAGCCACAGCGATGGCTCGCATCCCCGAACTCAAACTCGCCGGCGCGGAAGAAGCCCTCGCGCTGATGAACGACACGAGCGACATCCGCGACCTCGACCCGCAGGCCGACAATCTTGAGGGTTACCTGTATCCGGACACTTACAGCTTCCCTCCCGAAACTAACGCGCGCGGGATGCTCGCGATTATGGTCAAACGCTTCCGGCAAGTGTGGCGCGAGCAACTGGGCGATCAGCCCGTTCCGTCGAATCGAACGCCGAGAGAGATCGTCACCGTCGCCTCGCTCGTCGAGACGGAAGCCAAGCTGAAGGAAGAGAGACCGATTGTGGCGTCGGTAATTTATAACCGCCTCAAAATAGGCATGGCGCTCGGCATCGACTCGTCCATCATCTATGCCTCTAAACTCGCGGGTAAATGGAAGAATGATGGAAAAGTTTACCAGAGCGACCTTGATCGTATCTCACCGTATAACACGCGCAAAGTGCGCGGCCTGCCTCCGGGGCCAATCGCTTCATCCGGCGCGCGTTCTTTAGAAGCCGCTCTGCGCCCGGCCGAGACGAACTATCTCTATTACGTGCGCGAGCCTTCCCGCGACGACGGCGCGCATAATTTTTACAGCAGTGAAGCGGATTTCCAGCGGGGCGTGCAGGCGTTACGCGCCTGGGAGCGCGAGCGTGATGTTAACGCCGCGCCCGCGAACGCAAACAATTAAGTGGTGTATTTAGAGAGTTCTTCGCCCCACACGTCTCTCCGATTGAAACTCCGTCTTGAAAAGACTCGGACGTTGTTTTATTCTCACCTCGTCTCCCGTCGAATCGAAACAACTTGCACAAGAGGCTCACGCGCGTGAGACTGAAAGGCCAGCGATGAAGAAAGTCTTAACCCTCTCAATGTTTCTGCTGCTGACTGTTGCCGGTATCTACGCTCAGGAGAAGGGTGTGGATAGACAGAATGACCGGATACGCGATGCGGGCACCGCCCGCGCGCCGGGCGTCAACGGCGTCAAGCAGAACACGGGCACGGGACGCGGGATAGATTTCGGGAAAGGCCGCACCCCCGCGCCGCCGCCTGTACCCAATCCTTACCGCTTCACGATCCGTCGCGACATCGTCTTGCGCGCCGTCGAAGAATTGATGGCCGAGCGAAAGTTGATCTTAGACACCTCCGTCTCTAAAACCGACGAGGGGGTGTTGATCAGCCAGCCTTTCAGGTTCGTCAAAGGCGCGGTCGTCGCCGGGACAGAGTTGAACCGCTACGCGGAGTTGACCGAAGAGAATTCGCGCGGCTGGACACAGGGACGCTACACCTTCATCGTCGAAGTACAGCCGCTCGACGGAGTGACGACGAGTGTCTCCGTCAACGCGCGGGTTGACGGTCGTAGCGACGGGGCTTCGGGCGCGGAATGGGTCACGCTGCGCAGTTCCGGTTTGGCCGAGCAGGAGTTCGTTATCGCTCTGGTCGAAAAACTTACCGGCGCGCCGCCCACGCCTCAACCGCAGTAAACTTTTCGCACCCGAGCCGGCGACCTAACATTTCAATAATTTCAGTTGTTTAGCCGTGCTCGCCTGTAATGATGACTCAAGACCCGATTTATAGGTTATGAGTAGTAATCGAAGCATAAACGAGCCGACTTCCGAGCCGCACTTGTTTGAGGGTGGCGAGGAGACTCCTTCAAAATGGATCAAGTTCGGGGCTATCGCGTGTGCCTTAGCTGTGGCTGCGGCGTTGCTGGTCGGTTATCGTCTCTTGCGGGCGCGACAACTCGCCCGTGTCCGCGTCGCGCAACAGACTGAACAGGCACCTAAAATCGTCGCCCCGCCCGAAGCGCAAATCTTTGAAGACGAGGCGAGACTAAAAGGCTCGCAAGCGCTCATCACGGGAACTATCCGTAACATTTCGGATAAGAGACTTGAAGCGCTTAGTCTCGAAATGGAATTGAAGCGGCGGGGTAATTCGCAGGCCGTCGAGCGTCGCAAAATCGGCGTTGAGCCTGCCGACCTCGCGCCGGGCGAAGAAGGCCGCTATACCCTGAGCCTGACATCGTCCGAATGGAGCGGGGCGCGCGTGTTGAGCCTCAATAGCGGACGGCGCGCGGAGGCGATTGCGTTCAAGTCTGCCGTCGGCGCTCGTCGGCCGCCCGAACGCCTGCCGGAGAGCAGCCCGAAAGTCGTCATCGTCCCGCGCCCCAGGCCGAAGGGCGAGGAGTTTATCAACACTCCCGATAATCCGACTCGCATCCCGTAGCACAACTCTCTTCAAGTAAAACTTGACCAGTCGGCGCGACGACCGATCTCAAGCAACACATTAAGAATTGTTTTCGGAAAAGATTTTGCGGCTATTTAAGTCCGGCCGGAAGGCGGAGCAGACAACCGTAGACTGCTCTTTACACGTCACACTCAAGTCGAAGGAATTCTTGCCGCCACTTCATTCAGCGTTGCCAAAACCGATGCCTTTACGTCTCTTAATATGCGCTCTGATGCTTGTCTCCTGCGGCTGCTTCGCCGCACAAGGGCAGACTGCGCCAAGGTTCCCCACCAATATCCCTAACAATAAACCCGCCAGTAATTCGCCCGATTACCCCGATCAAGATTCGCCTCACAAAGAGATGCTCAAGGAGATGGAACTCAAACGCGAGGAGAACAACTACAAGGAAAATCTCGCACGCGCGAAAGAGAACGCCCAGCTCGCCCTCGAATTACAGGAAGCGTTCGCGCGCCAGAAGACTCTCCAAGGGCCGGACTTGAAGAAACTGAGCCGCATGGAAAAACTATCCCGGCAGATACGAAGCAATGCCGGAGGCGAGGAGAACAAAGACGAGTTGAAAGAGACGCCGCAAGTAGAGGCGGCGTTGGAGCGTCTGGTCACACTCTCCGGCGAATTGCGGAAAAAAGTCGAAAGCACGCCGAGGCAGGTCGTCTCGGCGGCGATCATTAAACGCGCCAACGAAGTTGTCGAATTGGTCAAGCATATACGCACCTTTTATCGCTGATGAGATCGAATCAAGTGGAAACCGCTGCCCGCCACACGCCCGCCCGCTCGCGTCTCACGCGGCTGCCGATATTGGCGTTCATCCTCGCGTCCGTAATCTTCCATGTGACTGACTTCCCATCCCGCGCGCAAGACCCGCAGGACGATGAAATCGTGCGAGTGGCGACGGATTTGGTGGTGCTTAACGTGACGGCGACGAACGCGAATAATGAATACGTGCACGGCCTGGAACGCGCGAACTTTAAAGTTTACGAAGACGGGCAGGAGCAATCGATCACGAACTTCAGCCGTGAAGAGACGCCCTTCGCCGTCGCACTGTTGCTAGACGTTTCGGGCAGCATGGAGGGACGCGTCTCCATGGCGCGCTCGGCCGCCATTCGCTTTCTTGACGGTTTACGCGCGGAGGACACGGCGGCCGTCTATAGTTTCCACAGAAAAGTCGAACAGGTGCAGGGTTTTTCTCAGAGCCGCGATCTATCACCGATGGCCTATAACCTTGCCGCTAAGGGTCAGACGGCGTTGCACGACGCCATCTTGCAGGCGGCCATTGATCTGTCAAACCGCCCGGAGAAAAGACGAGCCATCATCGTGCTCTCCGACGGAGCCGACACATGCAGCGAAGCATCTTCCGACAAAGCGCTCGCCTCCGCGCTCAACGTCAACGCCACTGTCTACACAGTGGATATGGCGGAGAAACTTCCCGGCTCGCCGAACACCGCTCAGGCCACAGGGGTTTTGCGCGAGTACGCGACCAAGAGCGGAGGCCGTTTCGTGCCCACGCCGGGCGGCAAGGCGTTGCGCGATGCTTTTGGCGAGATACTCAAGGAGTTGAGCAACCAGTACACGATTGGCTATCACACGTCTAATCGTTCACCGGACGGCCGCTGGCGAAGCATCGAGGTTAAAGTGGATCGCCCGGAAGTGAAAGCCCGCACGCGGCGCGGTTATCGCCTGGCGAAGGCAGCAAAATCAAAGGGTGCGCCAAACAGGTAGAGTTCAGGGAAAGACGAGTTGCGCGACTGGAAATCCTGCAATCCCTTCCCCGCTTAAACTCTCCGGTTTCAAAGAGAACAGCGACAAGCTTTCAAGTTATCGTTTAAGCCCCGATGCCCATCGAACACAAACATACGAGGCCGCAGAAGGCGCGGGTTATGGGTCGCGCCGTGCATTACATCGGGCGCAGGCCGGGCGAGGCGTTTCTGCTGCTGCGCATGTCGGCATGGGTGGCGCTGCTCTCTTTACTCATTAGACTCCTGCCCCTCCCGCGCGTCCTCTCTCTCATCTCGGACACTACGGGCGACAGAAAGCCTCGAAACGCACGGATGACTGAGCAGCGTTTGGCACAGTTGGTTGATGCTCTCCTCGGGTTGAACGTTCTGTGTTTTACGCCGACATGCTGGAAACGCGCGCCCGTGCTGCATCGTTATCTCGCCCTCTATGGCATCAAGACGCGCATCGTCTTCGGCGTGCGCAAGGAAACGGAGTCGCTGCTGGCAGGCCACGCCTGGCTCGAAGCTGACGGACGCCCGTTACTCGAAGCGACACCGCCTCAATACACCACGACTTACTCATTCCCCGCCTGAGTGTTAATTCTTAATTCGGCACGCATAGAGGCGGAAGCCAACTCACCACGCGCTTCGGAAGACGCGAAACGACCGGGCAGCAAGCTAGTGATGCGGAAAATCAAAAGCCCCGAATCGCTTTTGGCGACTCAGGGCTTTATCTGTTAAGGGCTTTGATTTAAAGCGTGTGTTGACGAGAAGGCCGCCGTTTATTGCGCTCCGTGAACGACGGCCTTCTACCGCGCTTGCTACCTCGTCTTTCCGTCTCTTTGCGTTTTCAACGCCGAGGGCGACGGGCTGGTGAAAGAAGCCTCGACGTTGACGAAGAAGCGGAAGGTTCCGTTCTGCTGCACACCGACGAGGAACTGTACTGTCACACTCTCGCCGCCAGGCAAAGGTGTCGGCAGGTCGAGGGTAACGGTCGAATTGAGGCCACCGCCCAGATTCTGCGTGGGCGGCACTTCAAGCGTAGTCCCCTTTACCGAAACGTCTCCCGGCGAGGAGGGGTTCGACGGCGTGACGGTCGTATCCGTCGAACTCAGCAGGCGTAAATCGGCCTGACCATTGTTCGGCGCGTAGCCGGGGCTGTTCAGAGTCGTGATGTCCACCACGCGGAAGCGCAGACGGGTCACGGACTGCTGCGTCGTGTTTCTGAACTTACGCCGGAAGGAGATCGTCCCGTTTTGCGCATTGGTCGGATTGGAAGCGCCCGCCGAATTGTCGCGCACGCGGTTCTGGCAGCCCGAATTGGGTGTGCCCATGGTGTTGCAGTTGTCTATGAGCGACGCCTTGATGACGGCGTTGCTCTGGACGGGGCTTTGACTGTTCTCCGGTCCGGGTGTGCCTAGTACGGCGGCCTCTGCGCCCGCCGCGCCCGTCGTCGAGATGAGCACGAAGTCGGCGGCGTTGTCGCCGGTATCTTGCGGGAATCCGGTCTTGAGCTTGCGTACATAACTGTACTGGTCGCTCGCGCCTGGTGCGATGCCGGTCGAGGGCGACAGCCCCGCGCCTTCACGGAAGCCCACCCCGTTGCTTGAACTGAACCCGACGGAGTCCATCACCGTCCCGTTCATATCAACGAGCTTTGCGCCGCCGTCGTCGAGGAATGCACCGCCCGTGTACGGCGTGTCGGGTAAGGCTGTAGTTCCCGAATCGGCGGGATAACCGGAAACGCTGTAGTCGCTCGGCGCAACCAGATAATGCTGGCGCGGCTTGATGGTTCCGCTGAGACCGCTCAGCACGCCGCCCCCGCCCGTGCCTGCCGGCGCGACGATCGTCCAGCCGCTCAGGTTCACGTCCGAGTTGGAGTTGTTGTAAAGCTCGATGAACTCATCGGCAGACCCGTTCGGGCCGTTGAAACGAAACTCGCTGATGAGAACCGTCCCCGGCGGTATGACCGGCCCGGCGAGGTTGAAGTATGCGACCGGCATATCGTGGTCGGAGTTGCGTTCGGGGCGCGAGGCGTTCGAGGTGTAGGCCGCCGCCGGAGTCTCCGGGAAGTCTGCGTTGTTGCGTGCGAAGGCGAAACGCGTGTTGCGTGCATGCGCCACGTTGTTGACGATGATGTGGTCGAGCGCCTGCGGCGTTCCCTCGAAGATGAAGCTGTAACGCTCTTCGGCGGGCAGTTCGTCAACCAGATTGAATAAATCGGGATTGACGAGGTCGGGACTCTGATCCACGACGATCTGATCGTCCGGCGTCGGGTTGCCCTTGATGGTCGCAATGGGGTCTGTGTAGCCGTCGCTGAACTGGTAGGCGTTATAGTCGCCGACCGAGATGACGCTTGTCTGCGGGTTGTTGGACTGCAACTCCTGTAACAGCCTGGCGAGCGATTCGGCCTGCGCCTTGCGCTTGGCACGGACGCGCGGCCCCTCACCCGTAACCCCCTCGATGTCGATGAACGAGCGCAGGTGATTGACGACGACGAGGACGGGCACGTTTGCGCCCGACGGCTGCACGTTCGCGCTCAGGACGAGCGGCGGGCGGTCGTTGAGAATTTCCTGCTGACCGTTGTTCGGGTTGGTGTAAGTCTCGGTCGCGTTGCGCTGCGTGACGCTGTTGACAGCCACGCGCGTGGTGTTGACGAGGTAGCCGAGGTCCTGATCAGCGTCGCCCGTTGTGCCGTCGGCTTCGACGAGATAAGCCTGATAGTTGACGCCGGGCGAGATGGCGTTGACCTCTGCGGCGAGAGCTTGCAGGCCGGCGAGTTCAAAGATTTCGATCATGCCGATGATGTCGGGCAGGCGCATCACGTCGCGGATGGCGAGCGCGGCCTTCTGGCGTTGCGTCGCGTCGTTGTTGAAGTTCTCGACGTTGAAATGGCCGACGGTGAACTCACCCGCGGTCGGCGTCGGCACGGGCACCGCGCTCATATTGGCGGAAGCATTCGGGGTCGTGTCGTTGATCAGGCGATACTCGCTGAAGGCGAAATCGAGCGGCCCCGAGACGTTCGTGAACACCACGTTCGACGTGTAAGCGTTGAGCGGTGCGCCCGCGCGCGCGTTCGTGTCGAGTTTGAGGCGTTCGGGGTTTTCGTCCCAGCGCGGGATGCAGCAATCGGGCGTGCCCGTCGTCGGGTCGGGCGGCACGGGCTGTGAGATTTCGATGCCCGGTTCGCGCAACGGGCGCGGCACGCCCGTGATGACCGCGTAAACGTCGTAGAAATTGTCGTTCGGCGTGACGGTCGTCATCGAAGCGGCGGCCATCCTCATGCCTTCGTACTTTTCCAGTTGCGGTTTCGTGGGCGAGGCGGTCGGGTCAAGGATGGTGGTCGTCAGCGTGACGGCGGTCGGCAGCTGGTTACCCGTACTGTTGACAGAGACGCTCGACGCGGGACTGATCTCGGTCATCCCGTTGAACTCGACGATTGTTCCGGTCACGGTTACGGCGTCGCCGACGGAGACGGTCGGGACGGAATTCGTGAAAACGAAAAGCCCCTCGGACGTGTTCGGGTCGGAGTCGGCGCTCGCGTCAGGAGCTTGTATGAAGAAGCCGCTGGCCGCGCCGCCGTTGTTGGTTCCTGTTTTGAGCAGCGTGACGATGCCGCTCGTCGTCCTGGTCTGCCCGGCGAGGGGCGAGGTCGCGCCGCTGCCCTGAATGTCATGGATCGCCACGGGTGCGGTGTTGATCACGGTGAAATCAAACACGTAGTCGGCCGCCATGTTTTCAGACGTGCCGTCCTGATCCGACACCTGCGCGGCGACGACCGTCACGGTGCACACTTCGCCCTGCGTGAAATCCGTCGTCGGATCGAGCGTGTAGGTCGTCGTGCCTCCGCTCAGGGTGAAGGCGTGCGCGCCGCTCGTGGCGCAGCTAATCTGGAACGAGTCGGCGGTCGCGTTGACGGGTTCGCTGAAGGTGACGCTGATGTTGGAATTCACGGCGACGCCGGTCGCGTTGTCCGCGGGGGTGGTTGAAGTGACCGTCGGCGGGTTGTCGACGGGTGGGCCGGCCGTGAACGTCTGCCCGGTGTTGACAGCATTTCTCGTGTGGGCGATAGGCCCCGCCCAGGTAAAGTCGCCGTAGTTGTCGCCGCTGCCCTGGAGTTGGAGCGACCGTCCGAGCGGCTCCGACCCGGCCTCCGAGACGCCGATGCTGGTGCACGTCGCTCCGTTGGCCGCGCCGTCCGCCGCCGTGAAAGTGCCCTCGTAGCAGAGGAACTGAACGAGCGTCGTACCGTTGACGAGGGCGATGCCGTCCGGCGCGCCGTTCTGCAAGCCCGTGATGGGGAAGAAAAGCGTTCCGTAGCCGTTCTGCTGTGTGGGGATGCTTCCGGTCAGACTTGTGGACGAGTAAGACGCGCCGCCATTGCCATTATAGGGAACGAGCGTCCAACCGGACAGGTTTGTGCCCGCCGGGCCGGCAATCTCAACCCCCTCGTCGGCGTCCGCGCCGTCGTTGTCGTAGTGAATCTCGTTGATGAAGATGGTGGAGGCGCTGCCCGCCACGCTCGGCCTGATGCGGTTCGCGTTCGAGCCTTTTTGAGCGGCGACCGGCGACTGTAGAGGTAAAAAGGGTTGGGCGATGATAAAGGCGGCAACTGCCAGCGACAGCAGTCGGCGGCGGACAGAATTAGTCCGCCCGATATTTTTCGGTGAAATCACGTAGATTATATCTCCTGAAAGTGGGCTGGGTTAGTGTCACGAGCAGGCCGGACACTGTGATTATTGGGTGTTGAAACGGAAATGCTGGCCGCTGCCTCTAATGTGACGGAGTTAGTTCGATCCCTTCACACTCCACTGCGATTCGAGTGGCAAAATTAACACAAAAGACGGGGGGCATCAATTTGGGGAGCACAGGTAACGAAAAGTTAACGCGATGTCAACTCACCGGCCGCCTTCCGGCAGGAGTAACTTGCGTGCGCGCAGCGTCGCCACCAGATTGTCGAGCGATTGCGCGGCGTGTTCCGGCGTCACATCGTAGGCGTCGGTGATGTCTCGTATGATCTCGGCGCGCGTGCGTTTTCCTTCAAGCCCGCGCCAGATGATCATCGCCGTCTCGTTCAGCGTGTAGTAGCGTTTGGAGTTGAGGTCAACGAGCACGCCTTCCGTGTCGTCAAACTCGGTGAAGACGATGTGCTCGGGCGGGGCGGGAATACTTTCTGACATTAAACGGATTCCTGTTTGAGATAAACCGCGGTCGGCGCTGTAGGCGCGCTTGCCGAGAGCACGGGCAGCGAGCGTGAATTCGTTGCGGCGACGGGATTCTTGTGCCAGGGGATTTTACCGAAACTCTGCAAGCAGTGGAGGCAGGGCGAACCTGTGTATAGATCGGGCTTGATGCCTTGCCGCGCGATCTCGGCGAGCGCGAGCCTGCGCCGTTCGAGTTGATTCGCGGCCACCAGACGCAGGCGCGCGAAGCCTTCGGCGAAGTCTTCCACGGTCAAATCCGCCACCACATCCGTCTCTTCCGATGCGCCGCGATAGCCGGACAGGTTGCAGCACAAAGTCAGCCTGCCGCGATAGTCAATGTTACAGTTCGCGCCTTCCAATGCCGGACAGGGCGGCGCGGGGTCTAAGTTGTAATAGCCCGTGGCGACGCCGATCTTCATCTTGAAGATGTTGGAGAGCACGGCGATCTCCTGTTCGACGTGCGCGCGCTCTTCGAGACTCAGACCCGATTCGATCTCCGCGCCGGAGGAGGTGGGGAGCAGGTGCGAAAAGTGTAGAGCCTGCGCGCCGAGTCGTGCGGCGAGCAGGGCGAACTGTTCGAGCAGCGGGATGGTGTCGCGCCGGATGCCCGTCTTGATGATAAACGGGATGCCCTTCATATAACAGCGCGTGATGGCGCGCATGACGCGCACGAACGAACCCTCGCCGCGCCAGTGGTCGTGCGTCTCGCGCGTCGGGCCGTCGAGGCTGAATGCGACTACGTGCAGCGCGTCGCGGTTGGCGAGCAGCGTCGGATAGACGCGTTCGAAGTGCCAGCCGTTTGTGACGAAACCGAACTTCCAGCCCTCTTCCCTCACCGCTTCCACGATCTCTTTGAAACGCGGGTGAATCGTCACCTCGCCGCCAGTAAATGAGACGGAGTTGAAACCGCAGGAAGCCTGCTTCGCGCTGCGGATGATGCGTCTGAGGAGTTCAACGGGGAAGAAGTTGGCGGGCGAATGGTACAGCGCGTCGTCGTCGCGCGCGCAATAACTGCAATGCAAATTGCAGATATTGGTCAACTCAAGGCTGATGTGCCTCTGTTCCGTTTGTACCGTGCTCACGGCTGAGGGGATTGCCATAAATTAATGTTCGAGGCACGAGGCCAGAAGTTGCGGCGCGCGCGTCGAATCTTCGAACAGGTCAAGCCCGGCGTCGAGTGAATAAGAGATGCTTTGTTTTGCCAGCAGACCGAGCACCCGCAAGTGTTCGCGCGCCGAGCCCGCATCGTAACTCGCCCACGGGCATTCCCTGATGAGCCGCGCCATGGCCGTGCCGGAACTGAGTTTTTCGACCCGGCTCGTGGCCTCTCCCGTTAAGGTGGGAAACAGTAACACACGCGGCCGGCAACTCTCAACGAAGCTGTCGGGGAACGCGAGGCGCGGTTCGAGTTTACGTTTGCCCGGATCGGAATTGACGGGCGCGCCGAGCGCGGTGTCCGCTCCGCCCAGACCGCTGCTGGCGAAAGATGCCGGAGAAATCGAGAAGATGCGCCTGAGCGCCCACGCCTCGACCGAGCCGTTCTCTTCTGCGAGCACCAGCATATCGTCGGATAGGTAACGCCAGCCCGCGCCCGCCAGCCGGATCGTCAGACTCGACTTCCCGGTGTTTGAATTTCCGACGACGACGAACCCCTCGCCCGTCCGAGGCTCGACGACGCCCGCCGAGTGCAGCACGTAGAGTCCACCGCGACGCAGCGCGGCCTGCACCGCGTAGGAAAGCGTGTTGACGATTGCGACGGGGTGGCGCGCGTGTTCGCTCGTTCCGAGCCAGACGTTCACCAGTCTGGAAGTTGGCGGGTAGACCGCGATCCGCGATCCGTCAATGTCCAGAAAATGCTCGTCCCCGTTCGTGTGACATTGCCCGCGTGGAACTTCAAAGGTCTGACAGCCGGGCGGCAGGGGCGGCGGAGCGCCGTAGAAAATTTTAACCGTGCAATGAACAAAGCGAGCCGCGCGGGCGGGGCGAGGGGTGAAATACATTCCCTCGATAAATTCCCCGGCCACCCGCGCGGCTACTTCATTACTGTATTGAAAAGCGAGGAGGCGTGTTCCAATCGTGTAAAACTTCTCGATTGTGGTCTGGCTCCGCGGCGCAAGGAAAGACATCGTTTCCCGAACACCCTCACACGGCAAGCGGAATTAAGTCGTTCCCGACGAGATGGTGTCAACGGTCGGGCCTTGAAAGAAAGCCGTCGCCTCCAGCACGTCCACAGGCACGGAGACCACCGGCTCGATGAAAGGTTTCTTGTTCTGCGCAGGCTGCCCCGACGCACTCTCGACGCGTTCTACCTGCTCTGTCGGTTCGCCGATGGGATTGCTGTTTTTTGTATTCAAGACTCGATCTCTCCTCACATTTTTGTAGTTTGCTGATTGTTGGCCGGGGACACTAAAACGAGGCGCAGCGGTCTGACTTCATAGCTCGTTAGATTGGTGCGCTGGTAAAGGCGGATGTTCGGCGAAAGGGTTCGCACCGCCTGCTCCATCGTGAAATTATTGAAGTCCACATCCACAAGTTCGTTAGATTCATATTTCATCTCGAACGGAATGTCAACTTTACTTGCGATTTCGTAGAGCACCGCCGTCAAAGGCTGCTTGCGGGCTTTAATGCTGACCTGATTTTTCTCGACCGTCACGCGTAGCGGCGTCTTGTCCTCGTCTTTAACGTTCGTCGCATCCAGGCCGTCCTCCGTGTTGCCCTCGATCAGGATCGCCTCGGAATCGCCCTTCACCACAGAGGATTCTGCGGGCGGCTGTTCGTTCATGCCCTGCAAATAGATGCCGACGGGTTTGGGCTGTCCGCCGGGGTCGCCGTTCACTTCGTAGTCAACGTAAACCTGCGGCGCGAGCAGACGCAACGCGCCTTCAAGGGGCATGGCCTCAAACTCCTGCGTAACCCGCTGTCTCTGCATGAGCGGAGTCAGGATTACGGGCACTTTGAGTCGCTTGCTGATCTCGGCGGCGATCTCCGGCAGCGAGCCGCCCTTCGAAGACAGACTGATGCTGATCGGCGTCTTCCTCGTGACCTTAACGCTCCACAGCGGCTTGGCTGCGTTTGCAGCCGCAGCGGCAGGACGCGGCGCAGGTGTTTGTTTGGCAGCCGGAGCAGGTTGTTCGGCCGGAGGTCGGGCGGCGGGCGGTTTCGGCTGTTGGGCTGAAACAACGGCGGGCGACATCAACAGCAACCCTCCCGCCACAGTCAGAACAAAACGCTGAAAAATCATATCGGACATTTTAACCTACCTCTTATTACTAATCCATTAATTATTGAAGACGCACGCGCAAGTTGATCTTACACGCTCACACTTCGATGTCATCGCGTTAATTTAGTTGCAAGTGGATTACAAAGGCGAAACATTCCGTACGCTCAAGTCAAAAATGGCTGAGCCGTCACTGCACGGCGACCGTCAGTCACGCTGCCGGACGTGATAAATAGGCTGGCTTTATGATTAGTAGACGGCAACGGCCGACGGGAGAGTCAAAGAAGCAAGCGCAGGCAGACGCAAGGTAGCACATTTGATCACGGGCATCAATGCAGCGATGCTCATTAACGATCAATGTTGCAGGTGGCTTGGCCCTCCCGTCCAGAGCATGCGGAGCGGGCGCAGCAGGTAGTAGATGAAAGAGAGAGGCGCGGGCAGCGATAACAAGGTAAGGTCTTCTTCCGTCGGGCTAATCGCGTAGCGGCAATAGTTGAACTTGTCGCGCAGGCGCGGGCGCGCCTTGAGTTGGAAGATAAAATATCCATACATGCCGACCGCCTCGCTCTCGCCGGTAAAGAGCCGCGCGTAAACCTGCTCTGCCAGTGGGGCTATTTCTGGGCTGGCTTGCAATGCCCCTTCGGCCTGTTCGGGCAGATGCGCGCCGAGCAGATCGTGCGCGACGTAGACGCCGAGCAGCAGCATCCGTTCCGTGCCGGTGCGCCGGGCGCGTTCGAGCAAACTCGCCCAGTTCAAATTGGGATGAACTTCGAGCAGTTGGGCGATGTCCGCGATCCAACTGAGCCGCTCCCACAAGTGCTTCGCCCCGTGGACGCACAGAGCGAGCAACAAATCCTCCGGCGCGAGCGCTTTGACCTGCATCCCCTCGAAAGTGTCGGCGTGGAGATGTTCCCACATAGAGTCCTCGCCGAGCGGCGACGAGAATAGCCGCGCGCTCACGCGCCAATGAATTTCCACTATCGA
>DATCWB010000429.1:0-4612 GCA_036566625.1 Pyrinomonadaceae bacterium | reverse complement strand
AGCGGTCGAGGCCGCGCCCGCGCTCCGCGCCTTTTGCTTCCCGCCCCGCACGCCGTCGCCCCAGGAGCGCCACCGCGCCGACGCCGCCGACCGCCAGCACCAGACCGCCCAACAGACGTTTCGCGGTTTTCCTCATCTACTCGAACCTCCGCCTCCCGCCCGCGTGCGCCGCCCCAGAGACGGCGAAGCGCAAGCCCCCCTTCGCAGCGAGAGGCTTGCGCGCCGTCTTTCCTGCCTGACGCACGCCGCCGTAGCGACGCGCGTCGCCATCAGCAACAGCCCCGCCGGGCGTCAGCACAACGCGTCGAGTTTTTCGCTCTGGATCGGCAAGCCGGCTCTGAGGGAGCGGTCGGCGTTGATCTCTGTATAGTGCGCCCATTCCGCCGGCACTTTGTCTTCGGCGAAGATGGCCTCGACGGGACATTCCGGCACGCACGCGTCGCAATCAATGCAGGTCTCGGGGTTGATCACGAGCGCGGCCATCTCATCGTCGAGATGAAAAGCCTCTACCGGGCAGACCAGCGCGCAGTCCGTATAACGACAGCCGAAGCAGGGTTCGCACACAACGTAAGTCATTAAACTAGCCTCCTCAAAAAGTGTATGACGACAGCCGCGCGAAAATTCGCGTCATGCCTGCGAGCGCATGCGCGCCGGGACACAGCGGCAAAAACAGAGAAAAATCTACGAGCGCGCTATATTAAGCACGAACCGGTAAGATTGAAAAGCAAAATTTTCGCCGGAGCGGAGCGTCCGTCACCCGTCCTCGCCCGCAGGCCGTTTGTGTTTGACTTTGCGCTCGGCGGGGTGCGCGCGTTCCTCCGGTTTGGCGCGTGTGAGCGGGTGACCGGGCGAGGCAAAGGACGTGCGGAGCGCGACGGTGAGAGGGCGTTCGCTTCGCTTCTTCGAAGGCTTCTTGGTGTTTGATGACATAGCGTTTGGCAAGCCTCTTTTTTCGGGAATGGCGGGATGCTACGCGCGCCGACCTCCGGTGTCAATAGTCTGCCGGCGGGCGCGCGCGTCTTTTGTTCTCAGTGTGACGGAGGCGTTGCGGATTTGATGTGTGGCGTCGCCGCGCAGCCGGGGTGCAGGCCGCAAAGAGTTTGCGCCCTATCGTCCCGCATAGAGACGATAGGGCGCAAGAGAATTGCTCCGGTTGTCGGAAAGTTATGCCTTGCTCGGCTGGGGCGTCCCGGTTTCGCCGAAGAGCGTCTTCAACGCCTGCGAAGTTTCGGTGCGACGCTTCTGCTGGAACTCGTTGACCCACTCGGTAACGGTCGCCACCACGTCGCGCGCGGCTTCGTGCGTCGTCTTCTTCTGTTCGATGTTAGCGGTTTCGGCGGCGGCGGCTTCCAGCGCGGCGCGTTCCCCACGTTTGATGATCTTGATAGATTTATTCGTTGTCATGATTGCCCTACCCGCCTTGTTGTGTAATTTCTTTCGTAACTTATAGACGCTGGAAGCGTCGGAAAAGTTCCAATTAGTTCACGTTACGTGCGCGGCCTCGGAACTCGTTCACAGGTATAGCAAATCGGAGGCCACAAGTTTCAAGACACCTCGGAAGCCTGTGAATCCGAGACGGGAGAGAGACGGCGAGCGCATTTTGGCCGCGTTTCAAATGCGCTTCACACGCGCGCAACTTCGGCGTGACAATTCGACAATCAAGCCGCCCGCGCACGGGATAGTTTCCCAATCGTTCACTCTCACACGATCTGCGCCTTTTTCTGATACGCTTTCGGACACTCTCAAATGTTAAAGCCGCGAAGGAGGCGAAAGGTAAAACTCCCTTCGCGTCCTTCGCGGCTCTGAACTCTCGCGTGATTACAACGGAGCAGCCCTTCGGGCTTCGACGCCTCCCGACCGGGGGCGGCGACGCAACCTCCAGCGCGCCCGTTAGTCTTTCTTCCCGAAGATACCGCCGATGCCGCCGAGCACGTTCTGCGCGGTATCGGCGACGCCGCCCGCGACATTCGCTCCGCCGCCGAGCGCGCCGTCAATCGTGCCTGAGACGGAGGCGGGCAGTCTGTCGCGCATGTAGCCCATCACGGTGTCGATGGCCGTGCGCGCCTGCGCTTCGGTGATGCCGGTGCGTTCGGTCACTTGTCTGATCAACTCTTCCATTTTTCTTCTCTCCTCTCGCAGGGGTTGTGTCGGCGGGGCGAGGGCTGCCGCTCTCGCCCGCCGTGCTAGATAAAGACGACCGACTGCGCGTTCGGGATATCGAAACGGCGGCGGCAGCGCGGGCAGTCGAGCATGTCGTCGATACGCACCATGTAGTCGCGGGAATTGCGAAACCGCGCGCGATCCTGTTCGCTCGCGCCGCGCGGCAAATCCTTTTTCTTCGTGCGCCTGAGCCAGCGCACCTCGTAGTCGGCGCGCTCGCGGCAATGCGGGCAACTGTAGGTGGCGCGCTTCGCTTCCTGTTGCTCGTTGAAAAAATCTCTCTCGTTCATAATTTAAAAATACGACTCATCGCGCAGCTAATTCAAGTGCGCTCGGTCGTGAGTCTCCCGGTGGTCTCGCCCCCCTGCTTCGTTCCCTGATCCCGGCGTTCGCGCCGCCGGTGATGCATCACTATGAAGAGACCGGCCAGCGCGTTCACCAGCATGATCGCGTTCGTGACGACGAAGACCCAGTTGCCGACCAGCCAACTGTAGATCGTGAAACCGAGAGACGCCGCCAGTTGACCGATGAACAGCCACTTCGAGACGTTCTCGCTCGACCCTTCCTTCCACTGTTTGAAAACCTGCTTGCCGATGGTCAGCACGAGTATGAGCGAACTGATCCATCCGATAGCTTCCTGCATCTTGCCCCCTGGTTCTAAACATCTTTGGCCGGCGAATCCGCGCCGCGCCCTTCCGACAACAGCCGCCGCACCGTCTCCAGCAAACTCACGGGATTGACGGGCTTCGGCTCGTAAGCGTCCGCGCCCACGGCGAGCGTGAAGGTGGCGTTGCCAGTTCCGAATCCGGTCGTCACGACGATGGGCGTCGCGGCGAGTCCGTCGGTGTCGCGCACGCGCCGGACGAAGTGTGTGCCGTCCGCCCCCGGCATGTTAACGTCCGTGATGATCAGGTCGGGGCGCAGGCTCAGGGCGAGGTCATACGCCGCCAAACCGTCCTCCGCCGTCAGCACTTCGAAGCCCTGACGCTCCAGCGTCATGCACATCAACTGGCGCGCGACCTCGTCGTCTTCAGCCACCAGAATTTTCTTCGCTTCAGTCATAATTTCGTGAATCGTGAATCGTAAATCGTGAATAGAAAGAACCGGGTTTTATCTATTCACGATTTACGATTCACGATTTACTTTCCTCATTCTGTTCGCACAGTTCGCGCAGGAGACGAAAGCTGTAGATGCCCGTCTGGTGGCCGTCGCTCCAGCGGAAGGTAAGCGCGTAGCGGCCTACGATGTCAACGCTCTCGATAGCGAGGTCGTCAGGAATAGATTTTGGATCGAGCATCCGCTGCCCCGTCATTTCGTTGACGCACCGCGCACACGGGCAGACGCGCCTGAGCGCCGCCGCACCGTAACCGCACACGCGCCCATCGCCCCACTTCAAGCGCAACCCCGCCGCGCCCTCCTGCACGATCTCATGCGGCTCAATGGCAGGCCCGCGTCTTCGCATCATCTCGTTCATAAGAAAACAGTGACGGGTGACAGGTGACAAGTGACGAGATAAAGACAGGTTCTTAGTTTTAACTTGTCACCTGTCACCCGTCACCTGTCACTATTAAGCGTTCTCTCGCACGGCCTGTGCGACGGCCTCGGCCGTGATGTCGAAGTGAGAGGCAGACCACACGGCCTGACCGTTGCGCAGGATGATGGCCTGCGGCGATTCGTGCCGGATGCCCGTCTGCTCGGCCACGCGGCGCGAGAGTTCGCGCGCGCGCTGCACGATGACGAGCGAAACCTGACCGGCGACGCCCGTCGGCAACTTTGACATTTGATGATGCGCGCGCGCGCTGATGGGACACGTCGTGCTGTGTTTGAAGAGGATGACGGGCGCATCGTGCGAGCGCGCTACGAGTTCGTCCAACGCCCCGGCGTCCGTCATCGTCTCAAAGTTCGTCTGCTCTTCCGAAGTCTCCGACATTTGAAAATAGCCTCCACCAGTCAGAAATTGGCGCACCTTTTTCCACATAAAGATATTTAGTTTGCTCTCTGCGGGGAACGCCCTGATATTAACGCACCTGCGCCTGACGTACAACAACGCGAGCAGCGGCCGCCCTCTGACATGAGAAGGCCGCGAGCAGGATTTATGCTCGCGGCCTTCTCATGCGACGTTTAAGGCTTGCCGACTCTCAACGCCAGTCGCCGACGAGGACGAAGGGCGCCCAGTGGAACGGCGCGCTGTATTTCTTTCCCTCGATCATCGCCACCTGCGCCGCGCGCATCGCGGCGGGCGGCGCGGGCGACTGCGTGGTCAGCAGACGCTTGTAGAAATCGGTCATCAAATCGGCGGTTGACTTATCACTGACAGACCACAGACTGACGCCGACCGTAGGCGCGCCCGCGTACATGAAGGCGCGCGTCAGGCCGATGACGCCCTCGCCCCTGCGCTCTTTGCCCAGCCCCGTCTCGCAGGCCGACAGCATCACGAGCGGCGAGCCGAGCC
>DATCWB010000428.1:0-3142 GCA_036566625.1 Pyrinomonadaceae bacterium | reverse complement strand
AAGCACTCAAAGGAGTTGCCCATTCCTTTCATCCCTCCTCCCTCCGCCTTCATCCCTTTTCCTCAGTACGTCACGTTTTCGCGCCCGTGGCGCAGCGTCCGCGACATCCAGACGAGTTCTCCCAGGAAACTCTCCGTGCGTTTGATGTACGACTCGTCGAGCAGCGCGCCCGACTCGTCGAAAATCTTCCTCACCCGGGAGAAGTTGCCGTCGCTGAAGATGGCGACGAGGCCGAGTTCGCGCAGCACGGGCAACAAATTTTCCACGACGCGCGTGCCGCCGAAGCCGCCCGCCGAGACGCCGCAGACGCCCACCGCCTTGTGTATGTATTCCTTCAGGTTCGTGTCGAGCGCGTGTTTGAGCAGCCCCGGATAACCGTGATTGTATTCGGGCGCGACGATGACGAGGCCGTCGGCGCGCTCGCACGCGCGGCTAAAGCCCTCGTGCTTGATGGCCTCGCCCGCGTCGTCCGTCGGCAGGTTCAACGCGCGCACGTCGATCAACTCGGTCTCGACGCCCGCACGCTTTTCCAACTGCCCGAACACGAACCGCGCGACGTGCTCGCTCATGCGCCCCTTTCGCGGCGTGCCCAGAATCACCGGAATGAATAGCGGTCGTTCCGTCGTCATCGTGTCAACTCCTGTCCTTTCTCAACCGGCGTCGGGATTTTTCTCAACGCACTTCGTCGAGCGCGGCGACGAGACGCGCGATGTCTTCCTCGTCGTTGAAGAAATGCGTGGCGACGCGGAAGCCCTCCGGTTTTTGCGTGACGGCGACGCCGCGCCCGGAGAGGTGATGTGCGACGCGCGCCGGGTCGGCCGCCCCGACGAGCGTCTCGGCCGAACGCCACGCCTCGTCGCCGAGCGGCGAGAGCACGCGCCAACCGGCCGACGCGAGTTGCCCCGTCAGGTGGCGGTTGAGTGCGAGCGCGCGCCGCTCGATCTCTTGCGTCCCGGTGCGCAACAGGTAGTCGGCCGCCGCGCCGAGCGAGAAGATTCCGGCGAAGTGCGGGCAGCCCGGTTCGGCTCGCGCGGCCGCGTCGCCGCGCACCTGAAACTCGTCGTTCCTCATCGCGAAAGGATTCTCCGCGCTGAGCCAGCCGATGGCGCGCGGGCGCGTCTCCGCGAGCAGAGCGCGGCTCAGGTAGACGAAGCCCGAACCGAAACCCGCGAGCATCCACTTGTGCCCCGTCGAGCAGAGCGCGTCAATCTTCATGCGCTTCACGTCAATCTGAAAAACGCCCGCCGACTGCGCCGCGTTGACGACGAACGCGTGCCCGCCCTTGCCTTCGCCGATTTCGGCGAGCGGCGCGCGAAAGCCGTTCGAGTATTGCACGTGGCTCAGGCAGATCACGCCCGTCCTGCCCGTCATCGCCGCGCGCACGTCTTCGGCCGCGAGCACGCCGCCCCGCGCCGGCAACAAGTTCACGCCGATGCCCCGGTGCATCCACGGAATCGTCGAGACGGGGAACTCCAACTCGCAGGAGATGACTTCGCCGCGCCCTTCGAGCGCGTCTATGATCAGATTCATCCCCGTCGAGGTGTTCGTCGTGAAGGCGATCTCGTCCGGCTCGGCGTTGATGAGTCGGGCGACGGCCGCGCGCGCACGCTCGCGCCTCTCCAGCCAGTCGAACCAGCGCTTGTCGCCCGTCTCCAGCGTCTCCCTGTAAAACTCCGTCGCCGCCTCGAACGACGCGCGCGACACGGGACCTGCCCCCGCGCTGTTCAAGTAAGCCAGCCGCTCCGTCACCGGAAACTCACGCCTCACGCTTTGCCAGTCAACTTCGTCAACCATCTTCATGCTCCAAGGAAGGGGAAGGGGTGAAGGAAACCTTTAAGGCGTGGCGATAGTCTGATCGAGCCGCCGCGTCGCCCGTCTTTTACCTTTCCCCTCTCACCTTTCCCCTTGACCCATCCCGCCCCCTTCTCGTCTTGACCCTGCTCGTGGCGGCGGTCTATCTTCGCACGCGTCTTCTCGCCGTGTGAAAATTCAAGGAGCCTTTATAACATGCCAGCTCAAACGCCCGCGCCCCCCGCGCCCGCGTGGACGATCCCCGAATTCCTGGAAGCGCGCGATGGCCGCCTCTACGTCAACGGTGCGGACGCGCTCGCGTTGCTCGGCGAATATGGCTCACCCCTCTACGTCTTCTCCGAGCCGCGCATCCGCGCCAACATCGACCGCCTGCGGCGTGCCGCCGACAGCGTGTCGCGCCCCGTCAAATTCTGCTACGCCTCGAAGGCTAACTCCAACATGGCCGTCCTCGCCGCCGTGCGCGACGCCGGCATCGACATCGAAGTCAACAGCGGCGGCGAACTATACAAGGCGCTTCGCGCCGGTTTCCGCCCCGAACAGATCATCTTCAACGGCACGAGCAAAACCGATGACGAACTCGACGACGCCGTGCGCGCCGGGATTTACTCGATCAACGTGGATTCCGTCTACGAGATCGAACTCGTCGAGACGGCCGCACGCCGCGCGGGCAAGCGCGCAAATATCACGCTGCGCCTCGTGCCTGAGATCGGCACGCGCTCGCACATCGGCTTGCAGACCGCGCTTTTGACCTCCAAGTTCGGCATCACCTCTTCCGAAGTGCCCGACGCCTTCCGCCGCGCGCTCGCTCATCCAGACCTCATCCGCGTCGGCGGCATACACATCCACGTCGGCTCGCAGACGCCCGACGTTGAACCCTACGCCGACGCCTTCAGGATGATGTGGGAACACCTCGTCGCGCTCCACCGAGACACCGGCCACACGCTCGAACACATCAACCTCGGCGGCGGCATCCCCGTCAACTACCTGCGCGACCGCTCGCAGGCAGACGAACTCCCCGCCGCCGAACGCGACATGCTCGGCGCGAGTCTCGAACCGGCCGATGTGCTCGCCGCAGCCCTGCGCGTCGCACGCGAATCGGCGCGCGAGGCCGCTGCCGAACACCTGTTGGATCGCGTCACCATCCTGCTCGAACCCGGCCGCTCCGTCATCGCCGACGCCGGACTCGTGCTCACGACGGTGCGCAACATCAAGCGCCGGCCCGAGACCGGCGACGTGTGGCTCTTGACCGACGCGGGCTTCAACCTCCTGCTCTCGATGACGAGCTACAAGTGGTACTACCACCTCGTCTCCGCCTCGCGCGCCGATGCCG
>DATCWB010000427.1:0-3536 GCA_036566625.1 Pyrinomonadaceae bacterium | reverse complement strand
TGCGAGAGGTCGCCGGAGGCTTCTTTGACGGCGACGATATTCTCCACGTCGCGCGCGAGCCGCAGCGCGGTCGGGGCGGCGATGTTCGAAGAGGTGCGACCCGGCACGTTGTAGATGACGACGGGCAGCCCCGCAACCGCTTCGGCTATCGCGCGGAAGTGAGCGTAGAGTCCTTCCTGCGTCGGCTTGTTGTAGAACGGCGCGACGACGAGCACGGCGTCCGCCCCGATCTTTTGCGCCTCGCGCGCGTATTCGATGGCAGCCGCCGTCGAGTTGCTGCCCGTGCCCGCGATGACGCGCGCGCCCGTGCCGCGCGCCGCTTCAATGGTCAGGCGGATCACGAGGCGGTCTTCCTCTTCCGTCAACGTCGCGCTCTCGCCCGTCGTCCCGCACGGCACAAGCAGGCGCACGCCGCCCTCGATCTGCCTTCTGACGAGAGCCGTCAGGCGTTCCTCGTCAACCGCTCCGTCCGATCCAAACGGCGTCACCAACGCCGTCGCGCACCCGCGCAGCCATTCGACTTTGATTGTCATAGCGATCCTCTTTTGGGGTGACGGGTGACAGGTGACAGGATGAAAACTTTTCCCTGTTCCTCATCCTGTCACCCGTCACCTGTCACTATCGAATCTATTACTTCTGAAAATTCGTAGACGCCGCGCCTGCCTTCGATCCAGCGCGCGGCGACGAGCGCACCGGCGGCGAAGCCCTCGCGCGTGCGCGCGGTATGCGTCAGGGTGATCTGATCGGCCGCCGAGTCGAAGCCGACGCGGTGCGTGCCGGGGATGTGCCCGGCGCGTGTGCTCGCGACCGGGATGTCGCCCGCGATGTGTGCGCCCAGCACGTCGCGCAGTTTGAGCGCCGTGCCCGAGGGCGCGTCGCGTTTGCGCGAGTGGTGCGCCTCTTCGATGAACGGCGCGTATTCGGTGGAGGCGAACAGTTCGGCCGCACGCGCGACGACGCGGTAAAAGAGATTGACGCCGACCGAGAAGTTCGCCCCGAACACCAGCGCGCCCGCGTGCGCTTCGACGAGCCGACGCGCTTCCGCTTCTACGGCGTTCCAGCCGGTTGTGCCTTCTACGAGCGGGACGCCCGCGCGCCCCGCCGCTTCGATGTTTTTGAGCACGGCAGCCGCGACGGAAAAATCAACGACGGCGTCGTGGCCGCCGAGGAGTTCGGCGAGTTCGTCCGTGCTGCGCGCCGCGTCGCGCGAGGCGATGACGCGCCCGACTTCGTGCCCGTCC
The DNA here is from genome assembly GCA_036566625.1 of Pyrinomonadaceae bacterium. Taxonomy (GTDB): domain Bacteria; phylum Acidobacteriota; class Blastocatellia; order Pyrinomonadales; family Pyrinomonadaceae; genus JAIVJZ01. The sequence continues at coordinate 2,295 of DATCWB010000427.1, read as the reverse complement.
GCTTCCGCGAGTGTGCGGACGAGTGTGCCCATCGCGCCGTTGCCGATGATGGCGAGTTTCACCTGGAGGCCGCTCCTTCCGTCGCACGGTTCGTCTCCGCGCTTGAATCTTCGGCGATGCGCGCGTCGGCCTGTTGTGTATCCTGCGCCAGCAACCCTGCTGCGAGGCGTGCGTAGAGTTCGACCGCTTCGGTCAATTCATCTTTGCGAATACGCTCGCCTGCGGTGTGCGCGTCGAGAATAGAACCGGGACCGAGCAGGAGCGGCGTGCCCCAATTCGGGAGATAGGGGATGTCGGTCGTGAAACGAACGACCTTGCTCGCGAACCCTTCGGGCGCGTAGAGGCGCACGGGTTCGGCGACGGAAAGATATTCGATTTCGGCGCGACCACGGACGGCGCGTTCCAGTTCCGCTTTAACGCGCGCCGATTCGTTGACGAGGCGTATCTGTAGTTCGGCATGGGCTTCGGCGGGGATGATGTTGGGACGCGTGCCGCCGTCGAGCGTGCCGATGTTGCAGGTGGTCTGGCCGAAGAACTCATCCGCAGGCCATGCGAGTTGGCGGATGTCTGAGAGCACGTCGAGCAGGCGTTCGACGGCCGAGTCGCCGTGTTCCGGGTAGGCGGAGTGCGCGGCACGTCCCCGCGCCGTGAGACGCAGCCGCAGGGAGCCTTTGGAACCGGCGGCGAGTTTGTTTTCGGTCGGCTCGCCGTTGATGAGATACGCGCAGGAGGCGGCGAGCGCATGGGTGTTGGCGTGGCGCGCGCCGAGGCTGCCGAGTTCTTCGTCAACCGTGAAGAGCAGGCCGATCTCTTCGATGCCCTCCGCGCGCAAACGTTCGGCCGCGAAAATCTGCGCACTGATGATGCCTTTCGCGTCGCACGAGCCGCGCCCGTAGATGTGCGTGTCGTCTTCGCTCGACGCGATGACGGGCGGCACGGTGTCGATGTGCGTGGAGAAAAAGAGGCGCGGCGCATCCGACGCGGTGGCGATGACGTTCGGGCGGCGCGGGGCGACCTCCTGAAGTTCAACCTTGTAGTTCAGACTTTCCAGGTGCGAAGCGATGAAGCGCGCGGCCTCCCACTCGTCGCCGCTCGGCGAGGGAATGTCTATGAGGCGGCGCGTGAGGGCGAAGAGGTTCAACGGGTCGCGCCCTCCCTGCGTTGAAAGAGCGGGGTCAACTCCTGCGTGTCGCATTCGAAGAGAGAGGCGTGCAGACGCCGCACGGTCTCTTCCACGTCCCGCTCGGCCACGACGAAGGTGAAGTTGACGTTCGACGCGCCCTGCGAGATCAAGAGGACGTTGATGTCGCCGAGCGTGCTGAAGATGCGCGCGGCGACGCCGGACGTGTAGCGCAACTCTTCGCCGACGATGCAGACGACGGCGAGGTCGGATTCGACCTTGACCGCCGCGATGGGTCGGAGGTCGCGTATGATCTCGCCGACCCTGCTCGTGTCTTCGAGCGAGAGCGAGACGGAGACTTCGGAGGTGGTCACGATGTCGATGATCGTGCGGTGACGCTCGAAGACTTCAAAGAGCGCGCGCAGGAAACCATACGCGCCGAGCATCCGCGCCGAGGTGATGTGCAGCACCGTGATGCCTTTTTTGTGCGCGATGGCCTTGACGGTGCGCGGCGACATCTCCGCGTCGAAATAGACGCCCGTGCCCGGCTGTTCCGGGTCGCGCGAGTTGCAGATGCGCACCGGGATGCCGCGTATGACTGCGGGCAGGATCGTCTTCGGGTGGAGCACCTTCGCGCCGAAGTAGGCGAGTTCCGCCGCTTCCGCGAAGGAGAGGCGAGGGATGGTGCGCGCATGAGGGACGACGCGCGGGTCGGCGGTCAAAACGCCGTTCACGTCAGTCCAGATTTGAATCTCGCGCGCCCCAAGCCCCGCGCCGACGAGCGCGGCCGTGTAGTCTGAACCGCCGCGCCCGAGCGTCGTCGTGCGGCCGTCGGCGGTCGAGCCGATGTAGCCGCCAAGCACGGGTATGCGCCCTGCGGCGAACAGGGGCGCGAGTTCGGCGCGCGTGCGTTCGTAAGTTTCATCGTTGGCGGGTGTGGCCGAGCCGTGTGCGTCGTCCGTGATGATGCAGCGGCGCGCGTCCACGTAGGCGGCGGGCAGCATGCGCTCGGCGAGCACGGCGGCGAGCAACTTCGCGGAGAGACATTCGCCGTAAGAGACGATCTCGTCGCGCAGCGGCGGGCAAGGTTCCTGCTTTGACGCGACACGCCGCAACAGTTCGCCGAGTTCGCGCCGCGCGAGTTCGACTTCGAGGAACAACTCGTCGCGCGCGCC
>DATCWB010000426.1:0-3033 GCA_036566625.1 Pyrinomonadaceae bacterium | reverse complement strand
GCGGTGGCGTTGCTCAAGGGACGAAAGCGCGCGTCGTCGTCGGCGGCGGGAGCGCGTGGAAGCGCAGAAAGAGACGAGGGGCGCGACAGGTGGGCGCGACCGGGCATGAGCGTCACCTTTCGCGGCGAACTGATGCCGGGTCGCCAGCGCACGGAGCGCACATTTCGCGTCGCGGAGTTGCTGCCGAGCGGGCGCGTCCGGCTCGAAGGCGTGGCGGGCGAACACACGGAGAGCGAATTCGAGGCTGCGCGCTGAGTTGTAGATGCGGGTAGCGGCTTCCGGTCGAAGCGGGAAAGGTTGAGCCAGGGTGTCACAGGAAAGAATCGAAGCGTTCAAGGCGATGGTCGCCGCGCAGCCGGAGCAGGAGATGGTCTGGTACGGGCTGGCGAACGAGTACGTAAAATTGGAGCGTTGGGACGAGGCGGCGGATGCGCTCCGGCAAGTCTTGAAGTTGAACCCGGACTTCACGGCGGCGTACCAGATGCTCGGCACGGCGCTCGTGAATCAGGGGCGACGCGAGGAGGCGAGGCGCGCCTGGACGGAAGGCATCGAAGTGGCGAACCGCACGGGCGCGTGGAAGGCACGGCAGCACATGGAAGGCTTAATGGCGAACTCGGAAGCGACCACGGCGGGCGGGGAATTCTGCGAGTGACGAACTGACGGCGTACATCTTGACCGACTGCCGGGCGGGCCGCTTCTCACTTGAGGCGGCTTTTGATTTTTCAACGCGCGATCTTACATCCCACGCTTATGACGACGCGATTTTCACAGAGGTTTCTTACCACTCGTAGGCGCGTCCGGCTTCCATGGCGGAGAGGCGGGGGATGCCGAGCGCGTCGAGTTCGCGGACGAGGGTTTCGCGGTAGGAGGGTTTGAGGTGGACGGCCAGCACGTCGAGGTGTCTGTGTGAGAGCTTGCGCAGTTCGGCGGCGACGCCTTCGGGCGTGAGGTGGCCGGAGACTTCGGCGAGTTTTCCCATCGAGTTGGGGAACGACGATTCGATAAAGAGCGCGGAGATGTCCGGTCGCTTGTTGACGACTTGCCAGAAGTCTTCGGTCGCCGCCGTGTCGGAACTGAAGGCGACGGTGGTCCGGCCGTCCGAAACGACGAGGCCGACGGTCGGGACGATGTGGTTGACGGGCACGGCGGTGACGGTCAGGTGCGCCACCCGAAACTCCTGATGCGGGCGAAAGGGGACGTACTCCATCACGAAGCAGTGTTCGTTTTTCAGTTGGGAGAAGCGCGGGTAGACCGTCCAGTTGAACACGTCGCGTTCGAGCAGGGCGATGACCTCTGCGGTGGCGTGGACGCGCACGGGTTCGGTCAGGAGCGCGAAGTGATCGTCGATGAAGATGGGGAGCGTCGCCATGTGATCCATGTGCGGGTGCGTGACGATGATGTCGCGGACGCTGTCGTGCTGCTCGTCGGAGAGGCCGAGGGCAATGCTTCCGGCGTCCACGGCGACGCGGTCGTCAATAACGAAACAGGTGAGCCGCTGTTCCTGGCTGGCGCAGCCGTTCGTGTCGAAGGTGCTGGGAAGAAGTTGGATTTTCACGGGGGGATTTCCGTTTTAAGTTTCGCTCGGCTTCAAGTGATGTTGAACTGGCCGCGCAACTCCGAGAGTTGCCGGACGTAGAATTCCTCGACGGCCGCGCCGTCCCCGACCACCCGCCCCAGCGCGACGCGGTTACGATGAAAGGCCAACTCGCTCGCCACGCGATTGAACTCGCGGCGGGTGCGCCACGAACGATACCCGCCCTTCTTCAGAGCCGTGTAAGACGCGCCCATGCGCCCGCGCACGCTCGACAGCAGTTCCAGTTCGAACTCGGTCAGACGACCGCGCTCAAGTTCGTGCCTAAGTTGCTCGCGCACGATGCGCCCCTCGCGCCTGAGCGCGAAGTAGATCGAGATGAGCACGGCGACGAACGTCGGAACCATGATCAGGAAGTAAACGATGAAGTAGAGCGCGGCGCTCGTCGAGGCCGAAAAATTCCAGAGGCTGTGCAGGAACATGGCGAAGAGGAGTCCGCAGGCGGGGGCGAAAATTTTGACGAGGCCGCTTTTCGTCTGGCTCGCCAGACCGAGGCCGATGCCCGTCATGCTCGTGAACAGCGGGTGCGAGAAGGGAGCCAACATGCCCCGCAGGACGAAGAGCACAACGCCCCCGCCGACGCCGCCCTCCAGCGCGGCTTTGCCGTAATACTGGATGTTCTCCGTCATGGCGAAACCGAGTCCGACCATCGAGGCGTAGACGATGCCGTCGATCACTCCGTCAAACTCGTCGTGCTTCCAGAAGTAGAGGCCGAAGAGAGCGGCCGCCTTCATGCTCTCCTCGACGATGGGCGCGGAGATGACCGCGCCGTAGAAATCGCCCGCTTCGTCGCTGACGAGCGACGCCACGATGAGGCTGCCGATAGTGTTGACGAAGGAGGCGACGAACACCGCCACGACCGCGCCCCAGATAAAAGCAGTTACGAGCGTCCACGTCGGCTCGGATTCATAGCGGTCGATCCAGAGCACCAGCGCGACGTAGAGGGGCGCGGGCAGGGTCGCCAGCACGAGGCCGATGAGGAGCGCGACGGGGCCGGTCTCAAGCCCCGTCAGCAACAGCAGCAGCAGCGCGAGCAGGAGCGCGACGAGCGCGGCGAAGGCAATCGCCATCGCGCGCAGGAGGCTGCGGCGTGGCTGCGCCGGGACAATGGCCGCCGCTGCGGGCGTCGTCTGTGGGATGCCTGCGAATTCGTTCATCGAAGCGTCGAAGGTTCTTTCCGAGGGTTCACTTTTTTGAGGGTTCACCTGCGCGCCGCGTTCAGTCAACCATGATCGCCAGCACAAACGCCAGAAACATCAGGAAGAGCAGAAGTAAGACGAAACCGATGCCGATCTTGCGCGCGGATGTGCGCCGTGCGGCTGGCGGCGTGCCCGGAAGCGTGTGTAAGGCGACGCCCGCGGGCGGAGGCGAAACGGGCGCGGTCGGGCGCGCCGTCGGTTGAACTTCCCTGGGGGCCGGGGGCACGAAGGATTGCTGCGGCG
>DATCWB010000425.1:0-9647 GCA_036566625.1 Pyrinomonadaceae bacterium | reverse complement strand
CTCGCCGAGTTTGAGAGTCGCCAGCATCGTCAGCGCCAGCAGGAACACAATCGGCGCGTCCTTCAACCCTTGCGACGACCACAGCACCAGCGACGGGTACAGCGCCACCAGCCACGCCGTATACTGCGCCACCCGCTGGTTACGGAAAATGTGTTGGGCGCAAAGAAAAATAACTACAGTCGTCGCCGCCCCGCAGACGGCATTAAAGAATTGCACGGCCAGCATGTTGCGCCCCACGACGGCGTAGATGCCCGCGACGAGGTATGGCATGCCCCACACGATGACATTGTTCTCATCCACCACCTGCGCCCCGCGCCCCTGCCAATAGCGCAGCATTTCGAAACCCTGCTGGTCGTAGGCGACCGCATCGCCCCCGAAGAACTCCTGTAGACCGTAAGCGAAGATCAACGTGCCGATCAGCACCCTGAGCAGCAGGCTGAGCACAAACAATTGCAGCAGGAATTGTTGGTGGCTCTCGACCAGTTGGATTAACCGGCCGCACACGAGCGAAAGGAGCAGGCAAAAGACCAATGCCGCCGGGCCGTCCTCCGGGCTGGAGAAGACAACGAAGCTTCCCACTACTAACATTAAAATGGCGAGAACAGCATTCATAGATTCAGAGACGACAACCGGCAGCAGGCTCAATCTCACCGGCAATCTCGCGGGACACCCTCGCCGGATAGCGAAACGCGCTGCCTCGTAGCCATGCCATGCTCTCAGGAGCGCAGCACCAAAAGGTTCTCCAAAATCAATCCGTCGAAGTTTGCGCCCTTAAACGTATTGATCGCGTCCTGCGGGCTGCACACGATGGGTTCCTGAATGTTGAAAGAAGTATTCAGCAACATGGGGACGCCGGTGAGGCGCGCGAACTCGTCGATCAGTTGCCAGTAGCGCGGGTTGGTGGCGCGGCTGACCGTCTGCGGGCGCGCCGTGCCGTCCACATGCACGACCGAAGGAATGCGCTTTTGCTGTTCTTCGAGGACGTGCAAGACCGTGATCATAAACGGATCGTGGTGCGGCCTGCCGAACAACTCCGCGCTGACCTCCTCTTTCATCGAGGGGGCGAGCGGGCGAAACCATTCACGGAGTTTCACTTTTTTGTTGAGCAACTCGCGCATGTCCTCGCGGCGCGGGTCGGCGATAAAGCTGCGATTGCCGAGCGCGCGCGGGCCGAATTCCATCCGCCCCTGAAACCATCCGAAGATCGCGCCGTCGGCAAGCATCTGCGCCACGCGCGGCAGCAGTTCCTCGTCCGGCAGTCGCTCGAATTTCAAATTGGCGGCATTGAGCGCGGCGGCACACTCTTCCGTGCTGAAAGAGGGGCCGTAGTAAGCATGCTTCATCTGAAACTTGCGCGGCTGTTTCAGGCGCATGTGATGCACCATCAAGGCCGCGCCGAGCGAGCACCCGGCGTCGCCCGCCGCCGGTTGGACAAAATAGTTTTTGAAGGGCGACTCGGTCATGATCCGGCCGTTCATCACCGAGTTGAAGGCGACGCCGCCCGCCATGCACAGGTTTTCTTCATTCGTCATCCGGTGGATTCCGCGCACCAGATGCAGCGCCGTGTCTTCCAGCACCTTTTGCGCGCTGGCGGCAATATCCCAGTGTCTCTGTGTCAATTCCTCGTCGGGCTGGCGGGGCGGCCCGAGCGATTTGCGTATCTCCTCGCCGAATTGATAATGCTTGGCGAGGTGATGATCGAGCACGCGAATGTTCAGGTGAAAATCGTTGTTGCCGTTGACGGTCAAGACCTGTTTGGCGAAGAAGTCGTAATAGACCGGCTTGCCGTAGGCGGCCAGCCCCATCACTTTCCACTCGTCCCCGCCGAACATATCGAAGCCGATGAAATTCGTCACGGCGGAATAAAACTGGCCGAGCGAATGCGGCAGCTTGATGCGCTTCAGCACGCGCAGATTGTTCTGCTCGCCCTGCGAAAAGAGCGTCGTGGTGTCTTCGCCCGTCCCGTCCCAGGTGATGATGGCGGAGCGGTCAAAACCGGAGACGAAGAACGCGCTCGCGGCATGACATTGGTGATGCTCTAAAAAGTGGAAGCGAAATTTGCTCGGCCCGAAATGCTTGCGGATGCGTTGCGGGTGCTTGAACATCCCCAGGTAGCTGTCGCCGACCTGCGCGACGCCGCGATCAACCCGCGCCTTGAACATGTCGCGGGAAATGAGCGCCGACTTCAAGGCCTGCATCGCCTTGTGGCGCAGCACCCACGGCTTCCAGTAAAGCCCGACGTGCGCCACTTCGCCGATCTTGATATCGGCTTCGTCGAGGCAATACTGCATCGCGTGATAGGGGAATCCGCTATAGTGTTTTTTTCTTGTAAAGCGCTCTTCTTCCGCCGCCGCGACGATCTCGCCGTCATGCAGGAGCGTGGCGGCGGAATCACCGAGCGTCGTCAGTCCTAATATATACATATCACTTATCTAACCCCGTCCTGTCGAACTAATCCGCGCGCGCCGAAACGGGCGCGTCGCCTCCTATTAACATCACAGTCTAAACAAACGCTGCCGGGGTAAATCCGACCACATCAGGCAAAATTTCCACCGCAGTCTTCATTACTAAAAAATTTTAGGCATGAGATTATTGATGGGGAAAGTTCGCTTGTCGAATTGATGAAGTTACCAGAATTCCCCGTCAAAGTACAAACCGACCCCCCGCCGCAAACGCTCGCGACTCCGGGCGTTTGCGGCCGTCCGGGATAGAACGCCTTCTCTACGCCCGTAGGGCGGCGCGCAGGGCATCGCTTAATTTGTCGGCCTGCGCCGCAACGGTGTAATGCTCTAAAGCGTAGCGTCGCCCGGCCAGTCCCATCTGCTCGCGCAACGCCGCATCCGACAACAAACGTCCCAAACCCGCCGCCCATTCGTCCTGCGACGTGGCGGCCAGATGCGTGTCTCCCGCCCGCCCGATCTCGGCGCACTCCCCGACCGGAGTCACCACGAAAGGCACGCCCACGGACATATACTGGATCGCCTTGAAGCCCGACTTCCCCGTCGCCCAATCGTCGGCGACAATCGGGTAGAGGCCGATGTCGAGCGTCTGAAAGTCGGCCACCTCGCGCGACAGATTCCACTTTAAATTCTCGACTTCGACTCCCGGCACGTTGATATTTTCCCGCCCCGCCCCGACCACCCTGAGACGGAAGCGATGCGTGCGCGCGAGTTGCTGCAAAGCCGGAAAGATGGATTCCAGATAGGGATAGGTGGAATGCGTTCCGATCCAGCCGAGTAGCGGCACTTCGCCCGACGCGCCGGCCGGCTTCGGGTGAAAGGTGTCCGTATCGACGACCGTGGGGATAATCACGGTGCGCACGCCCTTGCCTTCCACATACCTGGCGATAGAGCGATTGCCGCAGGTGACGATCTTCGCCCAACTGATCAGATCGTCGGTCTTGCCGAACCACTTCACCGCGCTGCCCAAACGCCCGTAGGTCGGGCTGAGATACCGCACGTAGGTCGCATCGTCCAAATCGAGCACCATCGGGCAACGGCCGACTTTCGTGATCAGCCATTCGACGAGCGGCGGCCCGATCATCATCGCCTCCCGCTGCACCAGCAGCACGTCCGCCCCGCGAGCTTCCCGGACATCGTTCAAACGGCGAACGGCCGAGCGCAGTAAACCGCCGAGCGTGCGCGGCCATTCCTGACGCCGGTATAACGACGCGAACAGTTGTGAATCGACGAACGGGTGCACCGTCAGCGTGATCCCGCGCTCGGCCAGCGGCGCGATGAATTGATGCAGGCGATAACGCGTTGCCGCCGCTTCAACCGGGTATGAGGCGAGAGCTAAAACTTTCATTTGACCTTAACAGGGTGAAAAATGGTCGTTCTCTTAACTTGAGAAGAAGAAAGTATAGTGTGATATTAGAGGTTGGCAACTCAGATGGCCGGCGGGCTATCTGATTACACAGGCTCGCGCCCGCGCGCGCGGCGTAATTTTCAGTTTGGGCTGGATCAACCGATGAACATTCGACGACACTTGATATTTCTGCCATTGCTGCTGGCGAGCCTTCCGGGCTTACCCCTACTTGCGAACTACGTACTACAGCGAACGCGCGGCGCGGCGACCCCCAACAACGTGTGCGTCGTTAATAACACGGGCGGCGCTGATCTCGGCGCAAAGGTCAATGCCTGTGATGCCCGTCTGGGAACCGGCATGGGGGAGATACGGGTCTCCGGCGGGGGCATGATCGCCACGCAAATACGACTTTCGGACAATCGCGTTCTCAGATTTTCGCCCGGCGTCTACGAGAACAGCTGCACGCAGACGGCGATCATTTTAGGGAACAACAACACCGTCACGGGCGCGGGTCACAACGTCGTCATCAAAGAGTCGTCATACATTCTACAGGCCGATTCGCTAAGGACGCCGCTGGCGTGGACGGTGATTCAGACCAGGACGGACTACGCCGAAGGCAAAGCCGGTGTCACGTCCAACGTCCGCATCAACTCTCTCAAGATTCAGGGACACAGTTCCGGCACTGTGCATAGTACGCCGCAGACCATCGCGCTCGGTAATTGCCACGATTGTATCATCGAAGATGTCTGGCTCAACGAAACGAGAACCATCGGCATTCAGGCCGGGGGCTCAAGCGTGTCGGGCAACTTTGCCCAGAACGTGACGATCAGGAAGAATCTGTTCAAAGGCGTCGGCTCGCAAAATATTGCGGTGGTGAACGCGCAGAACGTCCTGATCGAAGAGAACCGGGTCATCACGAGCGGCAGATCAAATAAAACGTCAACTCAGGTGATCGACGTCGAGCCTAATGCTCCGAGCGACCGCGTCAACAATATCCAGATTCTGCGCAATCTAATCGACGTTCGCGACAGCGTCATCCATTCCAACAACGGAATCACCTTTCAGAACACGGTCGGGGCGCAACAGACGATGCCCAGCAGGATCAGCGGCAACACGTTGATCGGCGGGCCTCACTCCCACATGTCATGGATGCCCGTCGGCATCTCGCTCGCCGGCAGGACAACCGACATCGAAATCTCTCACAACACCGTGCAGGGTACGAGCGGGCCGGCCTTTGTGTTCTACCACAGCGGCGGCGGGCATACCCGTCCGAAAGTGATGAATAACCGGATCATCAACAGCGGGGTCGGGGGCGGCAGCAGTTATGCGTTTGAAGTGGGCGACACCGTCGGCGGAGTGTTTACGGATAATGAGATCATGCACGATTTGTCCGTCGGCGGTAACGGGCAGGTGGTGGAATTCGGCAAGTCGGCGAACACCTATCGCAACACACGCTATCAGAGTAACATCTTCGGGGGCTTGACCCTCAGGCCCGGAAGCCGGCAGTACGGCACGGTGGGCAACGGCGTCAAGACGCATCCGGATCGCTAGCCGGGAGCGCAGCGCCCCTCGCTCCCGAGTTTTTTACTTCTCCGCCCAAATCTTCAGCGAGTCGCCGACGCGCCCCAGATTCAGCAAGTTGTTGAGAACGGACTTCAACAACCGGCGCGACGGGCTAGCCATCAACGCCTCGTTCAGTTGATAAGACGACTCGACCCGCGCGTTGCTCTGCTCGCCATTGACACCCTGCGGCGTCGTTCCGCGCCACGCCTGCAACAACTCGTAAGGATTGACGCCTTCGGTCGCCACCCGCACCCGCCGGAAACCGGCGCGCGCCAGCATCATTTTGATGCCGCCGACGCTGAATAACTGTAAATGCTCCGGCGGGCTGACCGCGCTCCAATTCAGTTTCAACAGATGCGCGGACATGCCGCGCCCGTGCGGCGTCGTCGCCCAGAGCAGTCCGCCCGGCCTGAGCACGCGCGCGATCTCATTTAAGACCGGCTGCGGATCAGGCACATGTTCCAACACCTCGCTGGCCGTCGCCACATCGAAATAAGCGTCGGGGTAGTGTGCCTCCTCCAGCGTGCCGCAGAAGACATCAAAACCCAACCCCCGCACGTGCTCGCACGCGCTTTGCGAGACTTCTATCCCGCGCGCCTCCCAGCCCGCGCGGCGCGCCGCTTCGAGCAGCGTCCCCGCGCCGAACCCGACATCCACCAGTCGCCCGTTCGAGCGGTAAGGAGCGAACTGCGCCATGATCTGATCGAGTCGGCGGTTGATAAAATCGGGTGCGGAAAGGTTCTGTTCGCAGTAATAACTATCGTAATCCTCGGCGGCCTCTTCCTCCGGCAGGTGCGCCGTGTAGAGAGTGCGGCAACGCGTGCAGGAAATCACGTCGAAGCCCGACTTAAGCCCGCGATACACGGGCGCGTCAGACTCACATGCCGGACACGGGCGCGCGCCAGCCGCGCTCTTGCTTTCAACATCATCCATGAATTCACCACGAGGACAAAAACCGAAATTGACATTCCTATTAATAGCAACCGCGGGGCGCGGTCCGACGGGCGGCCTGCTGTCCGGGTGACAACTAAGCCGCCGTGGCCTGCCCCGTGCGCTCTTCACTGAGGCGGCGATAGACATTGTAATAGCGCGCCCCCCCCACGGTTGCCAGATCAAAATTTCGATGGGCTGCGGCGATGCACCGCGACTCTATTTCCGGTTCGTTCGCCAGCCGCATCGCCTCCTCGGCCGCCGCCGCATACGAGGCTTCGTCAAAGGTCTTGATGATCACCCCCACCCGCTCGCGCGCCAGCATAGCGTCCATATCGCCGATGTCGGCGTTGCAGACCACGGGCAGACCGGCGGCCAGATACTCCGCTATTTTCGTCGGCGAAGAAGCGATCTGCGCAAAAGTAGCCTTGCGAAAAGAGAGTCCCAGGCGGGCGCGGCGCAAATACAAGGGGACTTCCGTCGGCGAGACTTTACCGACCCGGAAGTCGTCCGGACTCAATCCCACCTGTCGGAGTTGCGCCGCGACATCGGCGGGCGGGGCCGAAGTCAGGATACGCAGGAAGGCGTCGGGCTGTCGCGCGCGGACGGCGAGAAAAAACTGCGCCATCTCCTCTAGCAGATAGAGACCCGTCACGGAGCCGGCGTAGATCACCTCGAAGCGATGGCCTGCCTCGTTCTGCGGCGTCGCTTCATCGTATCGCGAGAAGTCCACGCAACAGGGGATCACTTCGATCTGTTCCGCGCTCTTGAGGCGATTCGCGACCAACCACTCACGCATCCGCTCGGTCAGCACTACCACCTGAGACGCCTCGCGCAGGCTCAACCGCTCGACCCACTTGAAAGCGCGAAACTGAGTTGAGCCCGCCGACCACACGCCGGCGTCAACATACTCCTCGGCGATCAAGCCACGCATATCGAAAATCAACTGGCATTGAGTCCAACGCCGGCTGAGCATTCCCATCAAAGTGGGCAAGGGGCCACGGCCGTGAATCACGTCGAGATGTTCCGACCGCGCCAGGCGAAATGTCTTCCACGCGCCCGCCAAAATATCGTAAAGCGTCGCGGGCAGCGACGGCCATTTGTGGTATGGCAGGCAGAACCACTCGATACCGTCGGCGGACAGTTGCGCGCGGTGTCTGTTTAACTCTTCCTCCGACCACGCGCTGCGCAACCGTGGCTCGAAGGTTAGTAGATGGACGCGGATTCCGGCTTTAGCCAACTGGCGCAGATAGGGCAACACCTGCGTCTGCACTAAAGGCTCTCGCAACCCGAAATAGCAAAGGTAGAGAGTGCTCAGTGGTGGTATGGATTGCTGTGTAGTTGAAATTTCTTCGGACAAAGTATCTCGCCTTGCTCAGTCAAGATTGAAGTCTCACCCGTCTCTCCGTCTTAATGATATGTCGCACGCCATTCGAGAAGCAGCTAGGCCGCCGCTTTCCGTCACGGCCGGTCGAACTGTGCCCACCCGGACGCAACGCTTTAACCATAGCGGCGCGCAGCCGCCGGATCACGCGCCCTTGCGTCCGATGATATTGACGCCGGAGTTCGGGAGGCGTTTGATGTCTGTGATGCCTGCGGCCGACAGAGCCGCTTCCACCTCCTGCTGCGTGCGCGGCTGATCATACTGGGGCGAGAGCATATCGAAAGTATCGAGGATAGCCCAATCGTAACGTTGTTTCCGCGTCAGGCTGCGCTCGTGGACGTAATTGGCGACCGGGATTGCGAACATGAACAGTCGCCCGGCCAGCGGCAGGCGGAACAGCACGTTCGTCAGAGGGAACAGCACGGGCATCGCGCCCTTGAGTCGCGTGAGCAGCCGTTGCTTGTCCATCCGCTTCGTCAGAGGTCGCGCCAGGTATTTGCCGTAGAGCAGCGTCCACGGTTTGCGCTCGTAGGCGGTGATGGCGATGCGCCCGCCGCGCTTGAGGACGCGGGGCAGCGTCTCCATCGTCTTTTGCGGGTCGGGCGTGTGCTGCACGACGCCGATGCAATAGCAGCCGTCGAAGGCTTCCCGGCGAAAGGGCAGCTCATAGATGCTCGCCTGCACGAAATGGACGTTCGCGCGGCCGGCGAGGTTGGCGCGCGCGGCGTCTATCGCGCTGCTGATGTCGAGACCGACGACCTCGCAACCCGTCTGCGATGCCACGTCGAGGAAGCGGCCTGCGCCGCAGCCCGCGTCGAGCACCCACTTGCCCCTGAGCCATTCGGGCGTCCAATCGGTCTCGGCGAAAAACCTCGCCGTCGAGAGGTTCGTGCCGTTGTTCGAGTCGATCTGCTCAAGGCGGAAGCGGTTCCACTGGTAGCCGAACGAGTTCGCGTAGTTGTCCCGCGGCACGAAGCGCGGGATGCCCGACTCTATCGGGTAGGTCGCGCCGCACGCCGCGCAGCCGAGGCTGCCCGTGACGATCTCTCCATCGGCCTCTTGCGCCGTGGCCGTACAATTCAAGCCGTCGCCGCACTTCGGACAGCCCAACACTTCAAGTAATTTTAACCGCATATCTCTTCTTCAGACGGACGTGCCGTTATTGCTCGGCCGCAACTCTTTCACCGGCGTCGAGCGGCGGTCGCGCACGAACCACTGCCACACCCCGTAAAATGCGGCGATGTCAATCGCCAGACTGATCCACGCGACCGTCAGAACGCGTCGCGGGTTCAGCAACTCGCGCCACACACGCTCCGGCGCTCGGGCGCGATACCAACCCCGTACGCGCCGCGCAGTCCTCAATAATAAAATGATCGGCGGCAGCAACAGAAACGGCCACGCGAAGAAACCCGCCACGACGAGCAGCGCCAGGACGAGGTACAGACGCGTCAGGTTGAATTGCCACTCTCGACCGAGCCCGGCCAGCATCCCGTTTCGCGAGTAGACCGTGAAGCGCCGGAACGTGCTCGCCAGCGTCGGGCGCAACTCCCAGGCGACGACCGCATCGGCGCTCTTTGCAGCCCTGACGTTCGCCGCTTCCAGACTGCGAAAAAAGAGCAGGTCTTCACCCGAACGCAGGTTTTCTGGAAACCCGCCCGCCGCGGCCCAGGCCGAACGGCGCAGCAGGCACGAGGCGATGGATTGCGTCATGCGGCCTCCCGGCACATAACTGATCGCCGCGCATTCCGTGAAATAAGTGTCCGTCAGAGGCTCGGCCACGCCGTAAATAACTTCCGCCTGAGGTTCGCGACGCGCCGCGGCCACCAGATGCTCAAGCCAGTCGGGGCGCGGGCGAATGCCACCGTCGAGGCTCGCGATCCACTCGTGCGCCGCTCGCTCAATCGCCAGATTCCTTCCGCGCCCCGGTAGCGCGTGGTCGGTTTCGATCAGCACGATGGAGATC
>DATCWB010000424.1:0-4211 GCA_036566625.1 Pyrinomonadaceae bacterium | reverse complement strand
CTGATGAGGACGAGAATCTTGAGCCAGCGATTCATAAAATCTAAGGGTAAGGGGTAAAGGGTAAGGGTGAAAGGTTAAAAGAAAGACGCGTCGGCTTGGCCGGCTTTTGCTTTCCCTTTGTCCCTTACCCTTTACCCCTTCCCCGTCTTCCTCAAGCTGCCTGTTGCTTCGCCGCCGCGACCACCTTCTCGGCGGCGTCCTGCATGCCTTTGGCGACGGTGAAATTGAGGCCGGATTCGCGTATGACGCGCTGTCCTTCCTCGACGTTCGTGCCTTCGAGCCGGACGACGACCGGCAAACTCAAGCCCAGATTCTTCGCCGCGCCGACCACGCCGCGCGCCACCATGTCGCAGCGCACGATGCCGCCGAAGATGTTGATGAGCACGGCCTCGACGTTCTCGTCCGCGAGCAGAATTTTGAACGCCGCCTCGACGCGCTCCTGCGACGCGCCGCCACCCACGTCCAAAAAGTTGGCCGGTTCGCCGCCCGCCAGTTTAATGATGTCCATCGTCGCCATCGCCAGCCCCGCGCCGTTGACCATGCAGGCGATGTTGCCGTCGAGCTTGATGTAGTTGAGGTCGAACTTCGAGGCTTCAATCTCCAGCGGCTCTTCCTCGTTGAGGTCGCGCATGTCCGCGAAGTCCTTGTGGCGGAACATGGCGTTGTCGTCGAAGTTGACTTTGGCGTCGAGCGCGATGAGGCGTTTGTCTTTCGTCAGGAGGAACGGGTTGATCTCCAGCAGCGACGCGTCCATCTGCTCGTAGGCCGTGTAAAGCGACTGCATGAACTTCGCGGCCTGATTGACGAGGTCGGCGGGGAGACCCAGACCAAAGGCCAGCTTGCGCGCCTGATAGGGGCGGAAGCCGATGGCCGGGTCGATCGTCTCCTTGAGAATCTTTTCGGGCGTGTGCGCGGCCACCTCTTCGATGTCCATGCCGCCCGCCGACGAGGCCATGAAGACGGGTCGCCCAGACGCGCGATCCAACACGATGCCGAGATAAAATTCCTTATCAATCGGCAAGCCCTCTTCGATCAAGAGCACGCGCACCTCGCGCCCCTCCGGCCCCGTCTGGTGCGTGACGAGGTTCATGCCGAGAATTTGACCGGCCACTTCGCGCGCCTCTTCGGGCGATTTGGCGAGTTTGACGCCGCCGCCCTTGCCGCGCCCGCCCGCGTGAATCTGCGCCTTGACGACGACCACATCCGTCCCTAATTCCGTGGCCGCGTTGAAAGCCTCTTCGGGCGTGCGCGCCACGATCCCGCGCGGGACGGGCACGCCGAACTTCCGCAACAACTCTTTGCCTTGATACTCGTGAATCTTCATCCTCGATCCTCTCGCTCGCGTGGCGACGCGCGCGTCGCCGCCGGTTTTCTTTGTAGTGGAACGCCGTTGAGTGTAGCCGCACGCCGCGCGCGACTGCAAGCCACTACTTCAAGCGTGCGCCCGCTCCGGCCAAATATTCTTTTGACGCCGCCGGAAATCCCCCTCATAATTAATCCGCATCAACACACGCATCCGGCTTTCTCTTTTCCCATAGGACAGGGGACAAATTTATGGCTGACGTAACCGTCACTTCCGGCGCGAATCTCCAAAACGAAGTGAGCTTCGGCGACGGACAGAGTTTCATCACGGACGAACCCGTGAGTATCGGCGGCGACGGTGCGGGCGCAGACCCCTACACGCTGCTCCTCGCCGCGCTCGGCAGTTGCATCTCCATGACCCTCACGCTCTACGCCCGCCGCAAGAATTGGCCGCTCGAACGCGTCACGGTGCGCCTCAGACAGCAGCGCATACACGCCGAAGATTGCGCCGAGTGTGAGACGGAATCCGACGGCTTCGTCCATCGCATCGAACGCTCCGTCCGCATCGAAGGCGCGCGTCTCAGCGAAGAACAGCACGCGCGCCTACAGGAGATCGCGCACAAGTGCCCCATCCATAAAACACTGACATCCGAGATCGTCATCGCCGACTTGAAAGAATAATAATGTCGAAGGTGCAGATCGGAAGCGACTTGCCGGGGCGGATATTCCCGCTATGTTCACTCCCGGCACGTGGAACTTTCGGTCGGGCGCGGTGTCCAATGGGAGGAGCATTCTAAGGTTGCCGGGAGGAGATTGCAGCATGAGCGCACGAAAGATGTCCGGATTGTTTTTGATCGTCATGGGATTGGTGCAGATTTTTCAAACCCTCAGCGGGCACATCCGGCCGGGGCGCGCGGGCGATTCGCTGTACGTGTTCTTCGTCGCCCTCCTGTTCACGCTCGGGGCGGCGCTCATCTGGTGGGACGGCAAATGGTGGAACGGCGATTCCCACACGCGCGACTGAGCGCGAGACGGGGGCGCGGTCGTCGCTTCTCCGGCAAAAGCGAAAAGGCTCTCAACTCCTGCAAGAGTTGAGAGCCTTTTTCCGAATCGGGATGCCGAGATTCGAACTCGGGGCCTCACCCACCCCAAGGGTGCGCGCTACCAGGCTGCGCCACATCCCGTCGTGTCGTTCAAGTATCTCTGGAAAATTATTTTTGTCAAATGGCGCGGGGCTGAATCGGGGTAGGGGCGGGGGAAACTTACTTGCGGCGCGAGTCGCTTTTGCTCTCGGAGGCGTCGAGCAGCGAGATGAGTTCGCGCATGTGTTCGCGCAGGCGACGCAGCGCAACGCGGCGTTCGTCCGTGAGCGGCGTGCCGGCTTCTGCGGGGGCGACTTCTTCATCGCTCGCGTATGAGGGAGAGGCCAACGCGGGCGGCGCGCTTGCCACCTGCTGTGGTTGGGATGATGCGTGAATGATGGTCTCCGGCGAAATCTCTTCCGCCGTAACGCTTGAGGTGTTCATGTCGGGCGTGACGACTTTGAGTTTACTCGCTCCGCGAATTTCGTTGACCAGTTTCTTCTTCGCCCCGGCGATGGTGTACTGGTCTTCGTAGAGCAATTCCTTGATGCGCAGGGCCATCTCCACGTCGCGCTTACGATAGGTGCGCTGCCCGGCGCGATTCTTCTGCGGCGCGAGCATCGGAAATTCCGACTCCCAATAGCGCAAAACGTGCGCCTGCACGCCGGTGATGTCGCACACCTCGCCGATCTTGAAGAACAGCTTTTCGGGAATGTAGACGGCGGCGCGGTTCATGGTTTTACGGAGAGGCCATTTCGGCGGGAGTTGCCTGGAGTCCCGGCCGGTAACTTTGAATTGAACTGTTTTCGGCGCATCGCCCGACGAGAGCGTGCTCGTTGCTGCCGCCATGTTACCCATGCGGCCGAGACGTGTCAATGAATTTTCAGGGAATTTTCAGGGAATTTAAGACGAGCCGCGTGTGCGGCTTGCGGGCGGCGGCTTCAAGGCTTTTCTGAATAGGACGGCGCGCCGCCGGTTAAGACTTCACCTTAACGGCGGGTTGAGGCATCGGCCGGTCGCAAGCGAATGAGACGACTCAGGGGGTCGAAACTGATCTCGAAGGGGCGCAGGGCGTCACGTCCGAGCAGTACGGGCGCGCCGCTCGCCGCGCCGGAGAGTAAATCCGTGGGAACGCGGCGCAGCACGAGAGACCCGATCTGAATCGTGATCGGCTCAACGCGGCGCGCGCTGATGTTTCCGCGCCCGAGGTCGCGCACGCCCGCGCGTTCGCGCCCGCGCGTCGAGGCAATGCCGAACGAGCGCGCGGCCGTGTCGCTGATGGCGAGTCCGAAGCCCGAACCGGTGTCCAGCAGGGCGCGGCGTCCGGCATCGAGCGAGACGAAAGGGCGTCGGCTGCTGCCGTCAAAAAGCCATGGGACGATTGCGCCGTCGGGCGGGGCGGCCTGCCCGCGCAGCGGCGTCGTGCGCGGGTCGAATGCGCTGATGCGAGCGCCGGGCAGATTAATCGTGAAGCCGTGCGGCCAGTAAGATTCGGTCGGGTCAAGCACGCCGTCAAGGTCGGAAGGGAGCGCATCAGTCACGATAGCGAGACCTTTGCCGGGCAGCAAATTTTCCGGCGTCCCGATGGCGAGAGAACGGGGCGCGGCGTCTCTGCCCTGCGCGCCGCCTGCGCCGCTCAAACCGCTGAGCGTGACCGGACGCGCCCCCGTGAGCGCGACCCTCGCTTCGGCGGCCACGCCGCGCGAGATGATCGTCGCGCCCGCCCCCGTGTCAATCGCGAAATCGTAAGGGCCGGAATTGTTGACCCACACCTTGACCAGCAGCCCGCGCCCCTCTACTTCGCGAAAACGCGCCGGGGCGGGCAAC
>DATCWB010000423.1:0-27373 GCA_036566625.1 Pyrinomonadaceae bacterium | reverse complement strand
CGTGCCGCCGATGCCGAAGGAACTGACGCCTGCCCGGCGCGGGTGCAGGGCGGCCTCCCAGTCACGCAACTCCGCGTTGACGAAGAAGGGAGAGTTGAGGAAATCAATCTGCGGGTTGGGCTGCTCGAAGTGCAGGGAGGGGGGTATCTGGCGATGCGAGAGTGCAAGCACGGTCTTGATGAGGGAGGCGACTCCGGCGGCGGTGTCGAGGTGGCCGACGTTGGATTTCAGAGAGCCGATAGCGCAGAAGTTATTTCTCTGGGTGCGAGAGCGGAAGGCGCGCGAGAGGGCGGCGATTTCGATGGGGTCGCCGAGAGCGGTAGCGGTGCCGTGCGTCTCCACATACGTGATCGTCTCCGGCTCTACTTCAGCGGCTATCTGGGCGGCGCGGATGACCTGAGACTGGCCGTCGAGACCGGGCGCGGTATAACCGACTTTGAGCGAGCCGTCGTTGTTGACGGCCGAGCCTTTGATGACGGCGTGGACGGTGTCGCCGTCGGCCAGCGCGTCGGCCAGACGCTTGAGCACCACGATGCCCGCGCCGTTGCCGCTCACGGTTCCCTGCGCCTTCGCGTCGAAGGCGCGGCAGTGCCCGTCGGGCGAATGAATACCGCCTTCCTGATACCAGTAGCCTTCGTTTTGCGGAACACTGATCGTGACGCCGCCCGACAGCGCCATGTCGCACCCTCCGCTCAACAGGGATTGACAGGCCATTGCAATCGCCACCAGCGATGTCGAGCAGGAGGTCTGAACCGTGATGGCCGGGCCTCTCAACCCTAACTTGTAGGCCACGCGCGTCGTCAGGTGGTCTTTTTCCGCGCCCATGCCCGTCAGCATGACGCCGACCGATTGCAGCAGTTCCTCGTTGGAGAAGATGTTGCGCAGGTAACCGTTCATGCCGTTTCCCGCGAAAACACCCATCGAGCCTTTGTACGTCTCGGCCGAGTAGCCTGCATGTTCCAGAGCCTCCCAGGCACACTCCAGAAAATGGCGATGCTGTGGGTCCATGAGTTCGGCTTCCCTGCCGGGGATGCCGAAGAAAGAGGCGTCGAACATTTCCATGTCGTCTATGAGACCGTGCGCCTTGACGTAGTTCGGATTGTTCAAAACGTCTTCGCCGACATTCGCGGCCTTTAACTCTTCGTCGGTGAAGAATGTGATGGACTCGACGCCGTCATGCAGGTTCTGCCAGAACTGTTCGATATTTCTCGCCCCCGGAAAACGACCCGCCATGCCGATGATGGCTATTTCCAGACCGTTGAATTGCATGGGCGTGTTAGCGTGACTCATGTTGACCTCCCAGTCGTTCTGCTGCCGCTTGTTGGCTCAGTTTGAGTTGTTGTTGGAGCCGGTTTCGGCCTTCTTGCAGCTTCTCTGCCTGCTCGTCCTGAGATTGGGAATATTCCGTCTCATGCTGATTGGTGAGATATGTCGCGAGCGCGTCAATGGTCGGGTATTGGAACAGGTCGAGGATGGAAATGTCCTGCTCGAAAATTTCCTGCAACCGGCTGTGGGCTTTAACCAGCAGCAGCGAATGCCCGCCGAGGTCGAAGAAGTTGTCGTGGATGCCCACCATGTCCAACTGAAGCACTTCCTGCCAGACGGCCGCGATGGCCTGCTCCGTTTTAGTTCCCGGCGCGACGTAAATTGATTCCAGTTCCGGCCTCGACTCTTCGGGTTGCGGCAGACGCTTGCGATCCACCTTGCCGCTCGGATTCAGCGGGAACGCATCGAGCGCGACGAAGGCCGAAGGGATCATGAACTCGGGCAACGTCTCGCGCAGATGCCTGCGCAGGTCGCTGACGGTGGGCGATTCATCCGTGGCGGCAATCGTGTAAGCGACCAACTGTTTCGCGCCCGTTTCGTCTTCGAGCACATGCACCAGAGCCTCGCGCACGCCGGGATGTTTAGCCAGTGTGGCCTCCACCTCGCCCGCCTCGATGCGGAAGCCGCGAATCTTCATCTGATTGTCGGCGCGTCCCAGGAATTCGAGGTTGGCATCCGGCAGGTAACGCGTCAGGTCTCCGGTTCGATAAAGCAGCGCGCCCGGTTCGGTGGCGTACGGATTGGGAATAAATCTCTCGGCAGTTAAATCAGGACGATTGAAATAGCCGCGCGCCAGCCCCGCGCCGCCGATATACAACTCTCCGGTGATGCCGCGCGCCACGATCTCCTGTTGCGCATCGAGCAAGTAGACTTGTGTGTTATCAATCGGGCGTCCGATGGGCGGTTTGCGCGAGCTGTCGAAGCACTCGGAGAGAGTCGCCCAGACGGTTGTTTCCGTCGGCCCGTAGGCATTGAAGAAGCGACGATTCAAGCCCCAGCGTTCGACCAGTTCTGCGGGGCAAGCCTCGCCCGCGACCACGATTGTGCGCAACCCCGGAAGCTCGTCATCCGGCATGGCGGCGAGAGCCGAGGGCGGTATCGTGATATTGGTGATGGCCTCGCGCCGCATCAATTGAATTAGCCCCGCGCCGGGCAGCAGCGTCTCCGTTCGGGCGAGATGGAGCGTCGCGCCGGTTCCGAGCGCCATCACTATCTCGAAGATCGAAGCGTCGAAACTGAGCGAGGCGTATTGAAGGATGTGATTTTCGGGGCGCAGATCGAAAGCTCGAACCTGAGCCTTCGACAAATTGCGAAGTCCGCCGTGCTCGACCATGACGCCTTTCGGACGCCCGGTTGAACCGGAAGTGTAGATGATGTATGCGAGGTTTCGAGCGGTGGCCGGTGTCGGCGGATTGCCGTCATACTCTTTCGCAATCTCGCCCGACAGCGCATCCAGGCAAAGCACGCGCGCCTGGTGCGACGGCAGTTCTTCAACCAGCCACTCCTGCGTGAGCAGCACGGGCAGGCGCGCGTCTTCAATCATGAAGGCGAGACGCTCGCGCGGGTACGTCGGGTCGAGCGGAACATATGCGCCGCCCGCTTTGAGAATGCCGAGCAGCCCGACGACCATCTCCGGCGTGCGATCCATGCATAATCCGACGGGCACTTCCAATCCGACGCCATGCTTCGACAGATAGCGCGCCAGACGATTCGCGCGCCGGTTCAACTCGCCGTACGACATCTGCGCCTCTCCGCTCACGATGGCGATGGCATCCGGTCGCTCCGCGGCCACGGCTTCAAACAACTGCTGCGCCGTCGCCCCGCTCCCTTCCCGTTCGTCTGCCCTCCTGTTTCCTTCTCCGATAAGTAGCCGCTGTTCCCGCTCGCCGAGCACCCGCACCCTGCCCACGCTCTGCTCCACATCTGTCACCATCCCACTCAGCACACGCTCCAGATGCTCCAGCATCCGTCCTACCGTCTCCCCCTCGAACAAGTCCGTGTTGTACTGCGCCGTCGCCACCAGCTCTCCCCGCTCCTCCGAGAACATCAAAGTCAGGTCGAACTTCGCCGTCTCGTCGTCGAGTTGCATTGCCGTCAGGTCGAGGTCTGGCAATCTCAACTCAAGCGCGGGCGCGTTTTGCAGCACCAGCATCACTTGGAACAGCGGCGTCCGGCTCAGGTCGCGCTCGGGACGGAGTTCCTCGATCAGTTTCTCGAACGGCACATCCTGATGTAAGTAGGCGTTGAGCGAGGTCTCTCTGACGCGCCCGATTAACTCGCGGAAACTCATCTCCGCGTCCAACTGCGTGCGCAGCACCAGCGTGTTGATGAAGAACCCGATGAGATTCTCAATCTCACGATAGTTGCGATTGGCGATGGGCGTGCCGACGCTGAGGTCGGACTGTCCCGTGTATCTGTGTAAGAGCGCGTTGAAGCCCGCCAGCAACACCATGAACAGCGTCGCTCCTTCCTTGCGACTCACATCCTTCAACCCTTCCGTCAACTCCTTGCCGAAGACCGCCGTGCGCGATGCGCCGCGGAAACTGCGCACGGGAGGGCGCGCCTTGTCCGTCGGCAGTTCCAGGACGGGCGGGGCTCCCTCCAGTTGCGTGCGCCAGTATGAGAGTTGGCGGTCGAGCACGTCGCCGTCGAGCCAGCGACGTTGCCAGAGGGCGTAGTCGGCATACTGGATGGGGAGTGGCGACAGGGGCGAGGCCGCGCCGCGCAGGAAGGCCGGGTAGAGAGAAGAGACTTCGTTGATGAGCATGCTCATCGACCAGCCATCGCTGATGATGTGGTGCATCGTCAACAAAGCGATGTGTTCCCGATCTCCCAGGCGCAGTAAGTGTGCGCGCAGCAGCGGCCCGGCCGAGAGGTCGAATCCGCGTTGCGTCTCCGCGCTCAGGAATCTCTGTGCTTCGGCTTCGCGTTCATTTTCAGGAAACGCGCTCAGGTCAACGACCGGCATTTGAAGCTGCCACTCGTCCCGGATCACCTGCACGGGTTCTCCGTCGTGCGAGACGAAACTGGTGCGCAGCGATTCGTGACGCCGCACCACTTCGTTGAGACTCTGCGCCAGCGCGTTGTGATCCAACCTGCCCGTCAGTCGCATCACCGCCGGGATGTTGTACTGCGGCGTGCCCGGCTGCAACTGGTCTATAAACCAGAGGCGTTGCTGCGCGAAAGAGAGTTGTAGCGGAGCGTCTGCCGCGCGCGGCAGGATGGGAGGCAACTGCACTTGATGCCCGGCGCGCAGTTCTTCGTCAATGCTTTGCGCCAGTTCGGCTACCGTCGGAGCTTCAAACAGGCGACGCAGGGGAATCTCGACATTGAGCGTGGTGCGAACGCGTGTAATCACCTGCGTCGCCGTCAGCGAATGCCCGCCGAGTTCAAAGAAGTTATCGTGGCGTCCGATTCGTTCGACACGCAGCAGCGTGCTCCAAAAACTCGCGACCAGTTCTTCCGTGGTCGTGCGCGGCGCGACGTAGCCCGTCGAGGTCTGCGGCGTGCCCTCCGCCAGTTGCGGCAACGCCTCACGGTCAATTTTACCGTTGGCCGTCAGCGGCATCTGTTCCAGCACGATGAACGCTGCCGGAATCATGTGCTCGGGCAGTTTCGGTCGCAGGTAATCTCTCCATTCGCCGGGCGTTGCAGCCGGTTTTCCGTCGAGACTCCTGACCAGATAGGCCACCAGACGCTTACCCGCCCCGCCCTCTTCGTCGGCCAGCACGACGCACTCCCCGACTCCCTCATGCTCCGACAGAGCCGCCTCTATCTCTCCCAACTCGATGCGGAATCCGCGCACCTTAACCTGTTTGTCGTTGCGCCCCAGATACTCTATGTCGCCATCCGGCAGATACCGCGCGCGGTCGCCCGATCTGTAAAGCCGCGCGCCCTCTTCCGTGCTGAACGGGTTCGGAGTAAATCTCTCCGCCGTCAACTCGGGGCGGTTCAGGTAGCCGCGCGCCAGTCCCGTCCCGGCCACGCAGATTTCTCCCACCACCCCCACGGGCGACAACTGTTGTTGCCCGTCCAGTATGTAAATCTGTACCGATGGCAGAGAACTGCCGATGAGGCTGCTCGTGGAGGCGGACGCGGCATCGGCCGAGGTCAACGGCCGGTAAGAGACATGCACGGTCGTCTCCGTAATCCCGTACATGTTGACCAGGCGCGGTGAGTCGTCCGTGTGACGCGCAAACCAGGGGCGCAGGCTTTGTAGTTCCAACGCCTCGCCTCCGAAGATTACGAGGCGCAGCGACAACTGCGCGCCGCCCTCGCCCGTCTCCCCTGCGGCACGGCCGCGCGTGGCTTCCGACTCGTCTACACGCATCAACTGCCGGAATGCCGAAGGCGTCTGGTTGAGCACCGTCACCCCCTGCTCACACAGCAGGCGATGGAAATCTTCCGTCGAACGACTCACCCAGAAAGGCACGATGACGAGACGCGCGCCGTAGAGCAGCGAGCCGAACAGTTCCCAGACCGAGAAGTCGAAGGCGTAAGAATGGAATAGCGTCCAGACATCATGCTCGTCAAAATCCAGCAGCGCGCGGTTCGTGGTCAATAAACGCTCGACGTTGCGATGCGTCACCAGAACGCCTTTCGGGTGGCCGGTCGAACCCGAAGTGTAGATGATGTATGCGAGGTTATCGGCCGTCGCTTCGTCGCGCGGATTTTCGGAGCTATGGCGGGCGATCTCCGGCCAGTCCGCGTCGAGACAGACGGTTTGCGCGCTATGTCGCGGTAATGTTGCAAGCAACTGCTCCTGAGTGAGCAGGACACGCACCTGCGCGTCTTCCAGCATGAAGGCGAGACGCTCTGCCGGGTACGCCGGGTCGAGCGGCAGGTAAGCCGCGCCCGCTTTGAGAATGCCGAGCAACCCCACCACCATCTCAATCGAACGCTCCACGCAGATGCCGACCGCCATGTCCGGTCTGACCCCCAGGCCGCGCAGGTGATGCGCGAGTTGATTGGCACGCCGGTTCAACTCGCCGTAGGTGACGCGTGTATCTTCAAAGACCAACGCCGTCGCTTCGGGCGCGCGCGCTGCCTGCGCTTCAAATAACTGTTGAATGGTCGCCGTCGTCTCGCTCTCGTCCTCGACAGTTTCCTCCGCTCCCGTCCTCTCGTTCCACTCGCCGATAAGTTGTTGCTCTTCGCGCTCGCCGAGCACCCGCACCCTGCCCACGCTCTGCTCCACGTCTCTCACCATCCCACTCAACACACGCTCCAGATGCTCCAGCATCCGTCCTACCGTCTCCCCCTCGAACAAGTCCGTGTTGTACTGCGCCGTCGCCACCAGTTCTCCCCGCTCCTCCGAGAACATCAAAGTCAGGTCGAACTTCGCCGTCTCGTCGTCGAGTTGCATTGCCGTCAGGTCAAGGTCGGGCAACCTCAACTCCAGCGCGGGCGCGTTTTGCAGCACCAGCATCACCTGGAACAGCGGCGTCCGGCTCAGGTCGCGCGCCGGTTGCAGGTCTTCTATTAATTTCTCGAACGGCACATCCTGATGTAAGTAGGCGTTGAGGGAGGTCTCTCTGACGCGCCCGATCAAGTCGCGGAAACTCATCTCCGCGTCCAACTGCGTGCGCAGCACCAGCGTGTTGATGAAGAACCCGATGAGACCTTCCAACTCGGTGTGCGTGCGTCCCGCAATGGGCGTGCCGACGCTGATGTCGGACTGTCCCGTGTAGCGATAGAGCAGCGCGTTGAAGCCCGCCAGCAACACCATGAACAGCGTCGCTCCTTCCTTCCGGCTCACCTCCTTCAACCCTTCCGTCAACTCCGCACTTAAGACTGAGGTGCGCGATGCGCCGCGGAAACTGCGCACGGGAGGGCGCGCCTTATCCGTCGGCAGTTCGAGGACGGGCGGGGCTCCCTCCAGTTGCGTGCGCCAGTATGAGAGTTGGCGGTCGAGCACGTCGCCGTCGAGCCAGCGGCGTTGCCAGAGGGCGTAATCGGCATACTGGATGGGGAGAGGCGGAAGG
Organism: Pyrinomonadaceae bacterium; assembly: GCA_036566625.1. Classification (GTDB taxonomy): domain Bacteria; phylum Acidobacteriota; class Blastocatellia; order Pyrinomonadales; family Pyrinomonadaceae; genus JAIVJZ01. Next base: position 20,063 of record DATCWB010000423.1, on the reverse strand, counting down.
GGCGAGGCCGCGCCGCGCAGGAAGGCCGGGTAGAGAGAAGAGACTTCGTTGATGAGCATGCTCATCGACCAGCCATCGCTGATGATGTGGTGCATCGTCAACAAAGCGATGTGTTCGTCTTCACTGATGCGGAAGAGTGTGGTTCTCCAAAGCGGGCCGTTGATTAAATCAAAGGGCGGCACGCTTGCCTCGCCCGCCAGGCGGCGACCGAGCGATTCGCCATCGGCAACGCCGCGCAAATCCACGAGAGTTATCAATGGCGTCGGGGCGTTGGCGTCGATGCGCTGCACCGACGGCCCGTCAACAATCGGGAAGGTCGTGCGCAAAACTTCGTGCCGTCGCTGTATCTCGGCGAACGCCTGCTCAAGCGCGGCCATGTTGAGTTGACCCTTGAGGCGCAAAAATGAATTGATGTGGTAGACGGAAGTGCCGGGGTCGAGCAGTTCGATGAAGAGCAGTCGTTGCTGTGCGAAGGAGAGCGGCGGTTGTCCGTCGTGCGCGCTCGTCTCGATGGGCGGCGCGGAGAATCCCAGGTTAGCTTTCATCGCCGCTTCGATGTTTTGCGCGAGACCGGCGATGGTGGGCGACTCGAACAAGCTCTGCAACGGCAACTCGACCCGAAAGATGCTGCGGATGCGCGAAGTGATCTGCGTCGCCATCAGGGAATGCGCGCCGAGTTGGAAGAAATTCTGCTCGCGTCCGATGTTCTTGATACCGAGAATGCGCGACCAGATGCTTGCCAGCACTTCCTCGACGGACGTTTGCGGCGCGGTGAATTCGTCGCCCTGCTCCAATTGCGACTGCATGGGTGAAGGAAGCGCGCGGCGGTCTACTTTTCCGCTAATCGTGCGCGGCAGTTTGTCTATCAGAAGAAAGATGGAGGGCACCATGTAGTCGGGCAAATGCTCCGCGACGAAGTCTCGCAGGTCGCCCAGATCAATGGCGTTCTGCAACACGACATAGGCGCAGAGGGATTTGTTGCCGCCCGGGTCTTCGTAGTCCACGACGGCCACTTCTTTAATCGCATCGTGTTTCCGCAGGAGGTTATCAATCTCGGCCAGCTCAACACGCACGCCGCGCACCTTCACCTGCTGATCGAGGCGACCGAGGAACTCGAAATTCTCGTCGGGCAGGATGCGGCCGAGGTCGCCGGTCTTATAGACGATGTCGGCCGGGTCTTTGCCGAAAGGGTTCTGGATGAAAACTTCGCCGGTCAGTTCGGGCTGGTTGTAATAACCGTGCGAGCGATAAGGCGTGCGGATGTAAATTTCGCCGATGATGCCGGGCGGGCAAACTTTCCCCTTCTCATCCACCAACACGGCGCGCGCTCCCGGTATCGGCTTGCCGACCGGGATTGACAGCCGCGCCGCGTCCGCCGCCGTCACGAAGTAAGCGAACTTCGCCATCGTCGTCTCGGACGTGCCGTACAGGTTGACCAACTGCACGCGCTCGCCGAAGACGTTCATCCAGCGATTCACGTCCGCCGGCAACAGCGGTTCGCCCGCCATCAGGATGTAACGCAGCGCGGCGAAGAGGCCGGGGTCGGCGGCCTCGTTGACGAGCGAGCGAAACAGCGAAGGGACGCAGTGGATGACGTTGATCTTCTGCTCGTCTATCCAGTTGACGAGTTTGCGCGCGTCGAGGATCGTGTCTCTGTTTTCGGGCACGCAGATCGTCCCGCCCGCGCACAAGGCCACGAAGATGTCGCGCAGCGAACCGTCGAAGGTGAAGTTCAATAACTGGCTGACGCGCGTGCCGGGGCCGAGTTCCAGTGTCTCGATCTCCCACGCGATGAAGTGATCAATGCCCTTGAGCCGCCCGGCGATGCCCTTCGGCTGACCCGTGGAGCCGGAGGTGAAATAGATGTAGCACATGTCGTCAGGCTCGGAAGTGACGGCGGGACGCTCGCTGTTGGAGTAGGTTTTGAAATCCTGATGCAAAGATAGATTGTCGTAAGTCTTGCCCGCATCGGGTGTCTCTGGCGCGACCGGGCAGACGACCTCGACGTGCAGATCGAGCGCGCGCGCCAGGCGGTCTATCTGCTCCAGATATTTCTCTTCGCCGACGAACCAGCGGGGCGCGACGCCTCCGACCATCGCTTCGACTCTTTTTTCGGGGATACGCGGGTCGAGCGGCACGAAGACGCAGCCCGCCTTGAGGATGCCGAGGATGGATGTGATCGCGTGGGCGGCGTCGTCCGTCAGGATCGCCACGGGCGAACCCTTGGCGACGCCCTCCTCGATGAGAAAGTTAGCCAGCCGGTTAGACTCATCATCAAGCTCGCGGAAGGTGATGGATTTATCCGCATATTCAATCGCAATCTGCCCGGCGAATTTTTCGGCGGATTGATAGAACCATTCTTGTATGTTTTGCGCTTTCATTAACTTTTCTCCGTAATTTCCTGAGCGATGATGGTAAAGGGATCGACACAACCGTAATGCCCGCGCCGGTCTTGAGAGGCTTCGGAATGCCTGGCTAAGGTGTGGATTTCCGAGCACCCCACGATGTAAGAGTCCAACCCGTATTTGCCGAGCAACAATTCGACGAAGCGAAGCGTCTCGGGAAGGCACAGCCCCTTCTTAATCTGGTAGATGAGTTCGTGCAGCCGCGCCTGTTCGACGGGGTTGAGAAATACGATCTGTCCTGCGACCGATGCCCAGCGCGCGTGGTTTTGAAAAAGCCTGAGCCGTTGTGTTCCAGTCGAACAGAGCAGCAGATGTTTTTTTTCGCTCCCGGCGATGCGGTCGATGATCACGTCGGGCAACGAGAGAACGCGTTCGCGCAACGCGGGGGGCAGACGAGGCAGCAGGTAGTGAATCGTCATGCAGCAGATCACGACGCGTGACGCGCCCAGTCCGCAAAGGCGTCCGAGAGCCTCGATCAGCCTGTCCAGCACAAGCTCATCCCGCCCGCCGAGGAAGCTTTCGGTGCGGTCGGGAAAGGTGGGGTCGGAATAGAGCGCGATGACGGGCGCTTCCTGTTCGCGCTCGAAGCGACGCGAGCTGTATTCGTAAATCGTCTTCACGAACTCGGCCGAGGAGAGCGGCCCCATGCCGCCGAGGATTCCGATGACGTTCTTCTCTGTTCCTGCTTCTAACATGCCTGGCCTCAGTTGAAATTCGGTAAGCCGTAAACGTCGAGAAAGACGTTGAAGCTCAGAACCGTGATTAGGAGGTCGTCCTCGAACGGCAGATTGAGTTTGAACCCTTCCTGCGCGTACTGCTTCTTGAGCGTCTCGACCACGTCGGGGTTGAAATACCCCTGTCGCTTGATGCGCTCGTAGGAGAGCATGTCGTTGACCCATTCGATCTTCTGCTGCAAGAGGTAGGAACTGCCGGGGGCGTGAAAGCCGAACTTCTCCCGGTTGATAATCTCCGGGGGGACGAAGCCCTCCGCCGCCCGCCTGAGAATGTATTTCTCCGTGAAGTTGTTCAGCTTCAACTCGGGCGGGATGGTTCTGGCGTATTCGACCAGTTCGATGTCGAGGAACGGGTAGCGCGCCTCGACCGAATTGGCTAAGGCCATCCGGTCGCCGTGATCCGAGATGAGATGGTCCGAGAGCCTCAGTTTGAAATCCAGATACGAACGTTGGTGTACGAAATGACGGCCTCGCAGGCGTTCCTGATTGATCAACTGGTGGTTCAGGCAATCGAATTCCGGCATCAACTCGTTCATGCCCGCCGAATAGAGAGCGCGATTGAGTTCCCTGAGAGCGTAGTGTTCTTTCTCGTAGAAGAGGTCTTTATCGCCCCACAGCTTGATGCGCAGCTCGTCTTCGAGCAGCGTGTCGAGGTCGTATCTCTTGCTCTCCTTGGCGCGCAGTTGGTCAAAGCGATAACCGGCATAACCGGCAAACAATTCGTCAGCGCCCTCGCCGGTCAGAATCACGGTCATGCCCGCTTTTTTGGCGGCCTCCGAAAGCGCCAGCGAGCAGGTGTTGTAGGTTTCCCTCACCGGCCCTTCACAGTGATAGATCATCCGGCGAAAGCGGTCGGAGATTTCTTCCCAGCCGAACATGATCTCGTGGTGCTCGGAATTGAGAGCCGCCGCCATCACCTGTTGATATTTCGATTCGGTGATGTCGCGGTCGGTGAAACCGATGGAGAGCGAGTGGCGGCGCGCGCCGTGCGAGGCGCGATTGACGAGCGCGCCGATGAGCGACGAGTCGAGCCCCCCGCTCAGGTAGAAGCCCACCGGCACGTCCGCCTGCAAACGGTAGCTGACCGATTGCTCAAGCCTCTCTCTCAACCCCTCGACGTAGTAACTCTCAGGCTTGTCGTATGTGACTTCGCCCACCCCCGGGTAATCGAGGTCCCAGTATTCGGCCGACTTGATGATCGAATTTTTGACGATGATGTAATGGCCGCTCTTCAAGCTCTCGATGCCCTTGAACATCGTGCGCGGGCTGACGAGTCCGGGGAACGAAAAAACCTGATCGAGGCCGGTGAGGTCTACTTCGCGCCGCACCGCAGGATGCTCAAGAATCGCCTTGATTTCCGAGGCGAAGATCAGCACGCCGTCAACCAGTGTGTAGAAGAGTGGGTTGATGCCGAAATGATCGCGGGCGAGAAAGAGCGTCTGATTTCTACGGTCGTAAATGACGAAGGCAAACTGCCCGTTCAGCCTGTTGACTAACTCGATGCCCTCTTCCTCGTAGAGATGCAACAGCACTTCCACGTCGCTGTTCGTGCGAAAGGCGTGCCCCTTCGCCGTCAACTCGTTCCGCAAATCACGGTGGTTGTAGATTTCGCCGTTGCAGAGCAGCACTACCGACTCGTCTTCGTTGAAGATGGGTTGATCGCCGCCCGCGAGATCGATAATGCTCAGGCGGCGAAAACCAAGCCCGATGTTATCGTCAAGAAAAAAACCGGCCGAATCCGGCCCGCGATGAACGAGTTTATCGGTCATCCGGTGCAAGACATCCTTGCCGATCCGGTGCTCGTTCCGCATATCCATGTAGCCGACAAGTCCACACATCTGTTTTGTCAGTCCTTGCTTGTTGTGAGGTAGCTCCGGGGCGTGAGGTATTTGCCCCGTGAGCCGTTGAGAAAGCATGTCGGGACGATTCGCGTCTGTTCACAGACGCTGCCCCGTATGCCGGACGACGCATGACAACCGTTTGCCGTCGGGGCAAAGGGCAAAGCGCGAGCGCAACTTCAGGTCAACAAATCCAAAGCCACGATGCGCAACTCGCTCGTGTAGTGCTGCCCTTCATGGTCGGGCAGCCACGAACGGTCTGCGGTGGGAAGCATTTCCGAGACGAGGATGAGCGAATCGTCGCCGCCCAACTCCAACGTGCGGCGTACCACCTTGGCGAAGATGTTGACGTAGATAGGGCTGGCGAAGTCTACGTAGAAGGGCTTAACCTCTATCGGCGATTTCGTGAAGACGAAGCGCGGCATACCGTGCTCGCGCGCCCAGCGTCTGGCGGCGATGAAGCGCGCGCCCTCGTCTTTCTCATGCGCGAAAGCCATCTCGGCCGGGGCGAAGCGCCACGTTTCGCGGCAGATAACCAGACGGTCGATGGTGATGCGCGGCGTGTGCGCGCGCGGCTCAAGAAGCCTGAAGGAGTTGAACGACAGGTTCGACAACAGGCCGCCCAGAGCTTCGACCAGCTCATACTTCAAGCCTCCGTCTCTCGTCCTCAGCATCAGTTCGCCGTCCTGCCGTTCGACGACCAGCGAGCCGATGGTGACGGTTTGCGCGGCCGGTGCGCCGAACGTATCCGCAGAGAGTGCGAGGTGATAATCCTTGGGCGCGATGAGCGCGATGAGAGAGCGCGAGTTCAGTTTGGGTTCGCTATGGCCTCGCAGACGTTCCAGACGCGGCTCGGGCAGGTCGGAATCAACCGCACGGATGAGTTCTTCCGGGGCGGGGTGCTGTTCGTGAAAAAAAGCCGCCCCGAGCGTATTGACGCCGAGATGAAGTTCGCCGAGCACGAAACGGTATTCGCCGCGCCGGATGGCTTCGACGCTGGAAGCCTCGATCATCACGTCCGGGCTGTGATAACGCGCCGAACTCCAGCCCGCGCGGGGCGCGGCGAAGGACGCACGCACGCGCGGCTCAAGCTCTTCGCTGCTGTAGCTGACGCGGCGCGCGCCTTCGGGAACCGAGAGAGTTTCCGACCACTGTTTTTGAAACTCTTCAACCAAAGCCCGGTCGAAGCCGACCCGCTCGCGCGTGAGCGTGGTCTGAGCTTGCGCCATGAAAGAATTGCCTTCAAGCGTGGGCGTGGCGGTGCGGTGCGTGAGGTCGTCGTATATCTTATGGAAAACCTTTCGGTAAAACTCCGCATACTTGAAGGTCAGCCAGCGCGCGCTCGTCAACATCAGGGAGATAGGCGCGCCGAGCGATTGAATCATATCCGCCCCCACCTTCACCTCGATGTCCCGGCGACAGTCTTCATAAACCAGCGTGCGTGCGGCGTACATCTCCCCGGCATTTCTCGTCGAGGACATATCGGTGAGCCGCTCGAAGGTCGTCTCAAGGTTGCCCAGCGCCTCGTCAAGCTGCGCCGGTTGACCGGCGGCGGCGGCCACGCCCGCGCGCGCCGCTTCGATCTCGTCGAGCAGTTCGAGCGCCGACGCGCGAAAGCCTTGATCCTCGATGCGCTCAAGATGGTGTCTGAGAACGCGCTCGCAGTTGACGCCGACCGGCACTTCCAATTCCCACGCGACGAGACGCCTCCCCTTGAGAGTTTCGAGGATGGAATAAATCTCTTGTTCGCCCCTGAACAGATGCGAAAATTCACGGCTCAACTGGCGGGCAAGCTCTTTGGCGGTACGTTCGCCGTCGCAGGCTGCGAGGACGATAGCGTGATTTTCAGGTAGTTTGCCCGGAGGTCTGAACGGCAGAAAGAGTGTGCTTCGCTCGACGTGTACGTGGGGGAAACGTCGCGGCGCGAAGAAAGGCTTCAGGGCTGCGTTCGAGTTCAGCACTTTCGCGAGCGCGTCAATGCCCCACCCTTCAAAATAGACGTTGCGCGCGGCCAGAAGTTTCTTGCCCGGCCGGGCGGCGAACGATTCCTCCTGATCGGTGAGTTGCGCCCAGCCGACGGGGCCGAAAAAGCCTATCGTGTCGTTCTTCAGGCAATAGCGTTGCAAATAGGAGGCGACGAGTTCTTCGTGCTGTCGCTGCTTGCTTCCTCTGGCCTTGTTTTCTTCGACGTGCCTGAGAAGCGCGCTCATCCCCGTGTGATAGGCCTGACGGTTCTGCCAGATGAGGGCTTCGTGGAATGAGTTGTCGGCGACAACTCCACGCAAAGATGCGGAGGTCTGTCTGAGCGCAGCGTCGAAGGCTTCGCGGAACTGCTCGCGGGTCGTCTCGATACGAGCGTGAGCGGCGCGATATGCGTCGAGCGCGGTTGACGCGGCGGACGCCGTTTGCAGCGGCCCGGGTTGATTGTTTTTGATCAGCTTGCGTAGAGCCTTTTTCAACTGCGCCTGTGTCTCTTCGGAGGCGTTTCGCAACTCGCCCTGCACAGCCTCGATGGCCGCGCTGCGCGCCCGCACGGCCTCTGCTTCCGCTTCGATGAAACTGTCGGCGGCCGTCGCGCAGGCCACGGAGGCGAGTTTGAGCGGGAGCGCGGCCGGAAAGCCTGCTCCGCGCAATCCGGCACAACGCCACAGCGCCCACTCGCCGCCTTCCAGCCGGATCAGGTGTTCGGGCTGTGCCCGGTCGCCGTCCTCAAAAACGTCAACGGGCGGCGGCAAAAGGTGTGCGGCGGGCAGGTGATTCGTATGTTCAACCATTGTTATATCCTTCAAAAGAGTCGGAATCTCGCGCGCGGGAGAGGGCGACGCGTGTGAGGCGACTCTGCTCGGTTCAAACCGTCGTGAGTGTTTGAGATTTTCGTATCGGGTAGATGAGCCGGTTGATAGAGAGCAAGATCGGAGTGGGGCGTTTACCTGAACAGCGGCCACTCCTCATACTGGTCGCGCGCCATCTGCAATACGTCGCGTTCGATGAGCAGGTAGCTCTGCTTCTCGGATAGCAATCCTTCGGCGCGCCGGCGCTCCTGCATCTTCTCCTGATGAAACTGGCGCAACTCGCGTCCGAACGGCAGTTGGCCGAGGGAGAGAAAACGCACCGCGCCTTCGCGGTCGCGCGCCGTCATCACCTCTCCTCGATTGTAGATGCTCGGCGAGAAAGGGATATCGAGATAGCCTTTCTCGAAACCCGAAATGATGCCCTTCGCCAAATCCCCGCCGCCGCAAAAGATCGTATGTTCGAGCAGGGCTTCCACCTCACGGCGGATGATGGCGCATTCTTCCTCGATGCGCGTCTCGTCGCTGCCGGGGCCGTCGGCCGCAGCGGCCATGCCGCGCTGCACGAGGTCAATACCGTGGAGGTTATCCGCCAGCGTCGGGATTCTGATGGCTTCCGAGGGCGTCTTGATGATGATGCGCGTCGCGCCGGATTGCGCGGCCGTGATGGCTGAGTTGTAGATGATGTCTGCGGCGCGCTCCCGGTTTGCGGGAAACGCGGCCATGTACTGATGAAAGACCGTGTTGACCTGAACGTCCCTGTAGCCGAGATTGTCTAAGAGTTCGCGCGCCATCCGTCCGAGCGTGCGGATGGCGGCGATGTCCTGCACGCGATGCCCCTGCTCGGCGTAGCCCGGGCTGACGCATTTGACGCCCTGCGTGACGGACAGCAGAGTTTCCATGAGACAGACGGCGATAGCGAGACAGGGGGGAATGAGCGTCGCCGTCAGCGTGCCGAAGTATTCGCGGTCGAGGACGACGCCGAATTTTTCGTAGTAGAGGCCGGTCAAACGATCCACGTATTGCCACATCCTGATCGACTCGTCGAGCGGGTAGTCCTTGTAGTAAGGAATGTTGTAGCAGATGCTTCCGCCCTCGAAGGAAGTGACGCCGCCCGCGTAAGAAATCTCGGCCAGCAGGCGCGGGTCGCGCGTGCTGTGGCGAGTCTGGAGCGGCACGCCGACTTCGCGCGCGACGCGGCGCAGACCCGGAACGCCGTGATTGACGACCGGAAACCCGTTGATGGTCATTTCGCCGGTTTCGCTGCTGTGGCGAATCGCTTCTTCCGCACCCGCGTAGTTGTTGTTTCGCGTCAGCGAATCAACCTGATATGAGAGCACCGGTACGCCCGCGTTTTTAAACGCCTTGAAAAGTTTGATCTGATCTTTCAGCAAAGAGACGCCGGAGCGCGGCTGGATGAGCGTCGGCAGCTTGCCGTAATGAAACGCCGCCTGCATGCGCGGAAACGACGTTTGACGGCTGAGAAAGTCGGCGTTGGAGGCGAGGTCTGCGGCGCGGTAACCCGTTTTCCAATGGTCGAGCACTTCGCGTCGTTCACGCTCGAACACGTCAAGCGCAAAAAGCGCGTCCGAACCGCTGCCGCCCGCCACATAGGCGGAGACGGGGCGCGACTTCTCCCAGAGCGACGGGCAATCGGCCAGCGGATCAACGTCGTGCAAGTCTCGACGCAGAATTTCCAGCACCCTCGTCGCGTCGATGAATTTTACAAAGACGCGGTCGAAACCCATTTCGAGAAATTCGCTTTCACGACCGCACTCGTCGCCCAGGTGCAGGTTGCCGCCGAGATACCAGAGCGGGCGATGAGACCCGGTGCGGCGGCCGAGTTCGGGAAACTCCCGCAGGTAGTAAGGGGCGTGCCCGTCCATGCTGGAGATCATCACCACGTTTGCGAGCGCGGCGAGTTGCGAGAAATGTTCGAGGCGATTCTGCGTGCCGAGGTAGCGAACCTGATAGCCGTCCATCAAGAGCGCCTGGCGCAAAATATTGAGGCCGACGGAATGCGAATCGCCGCCGATACCGCCCAGCAAAATCGTATGGTTGCCCTTATTGGACATAACGGGAATGCCTATTTCTTTCTCAAAGAACCGGGGACAATTTCAATTCAAATCGTCGTTGAAAGCGCAGACAAGCTGCCGCGCTTCGGATTGACCGAGGGAGATGTGCCCGACCTTTTGGCCGGGGTCTCGGCAGATGCCTTCCAGCAGAGTCTCGAACTGTTTCAACATTTGGACGATGGTCAATTTGTCGAAGAGGTCTGTGCTGTATCGCAGCTTGATGAGCAATTCCGGTTTGGCGTCATACACGTCAACGACAAGGTCGAACTGCACGGTCGAAATATCGAACTCCTGTCGCCTGAGCGTGAGACCCGGCACTTCGAGCGAGGGCGAGGGGTTGTTCTGGAGCACGAACAAAACCTGAAACAGAGGGTTGTAGCTGAGGTCGCGCGCCGGTTGCAGTTCTTCCACGATCTTATCGAAAGGCAAGTCCTGATGCGCGTAGGCTTCCAGACAGGTCTCACGCACGCGCGCCAGCAGGGTGCGAAAGCTCGGGTCGCCCGAAATGTCTGTGCGTAAGACCAGATTGTCCACGAAGAGGCCGATGATTCCCTCGATGTCGCCTCTCGTTCGCTTGGCCGTATTGGTTCCGATGACGATGTCATCCTGCCTCGTGTAGCGTTGCAGCAGGAGATTGAAGGCCGCCATCAGGGTCATAAACAGCGTCGCGCCTTCCTTGCGGCTCAACTCCTTCAAACGCCCCGTCAACTCCGAACCGAGTTGCCGTGTCTGCGCCGCGCCGCGAAAACTTTGCCGCGACGGGCGCGGGTAGTCTGTCGGCAGTTGGAGCAGGGGCGGCGCGCCTTTCAACTGGCCTCGCCAGTATGAGAGTTGGGCATCCAGCCCTTCGCCCTGCAACCACTCGCGCTGCCACGCCGCGTAATCCGAATAGCGAAGGTTCAAATCCGCGAGCGGCGAGGGCAACCCGGCGGCGAAAGCGCGATAGAGCGTCGCCACTTCTTCGACGAAGATTCCCATTGACCACCCGTCGCCGATGATGTGGTGCATGACCAGCACGACGATGTGTTCGCTCTCTCCCAGACGAAGCAGGCGCGCTCTCAAAAGCGGGGCACGCGCGAGGTCAAAGACCGCTTCCAGTTCGCTGCCCACCAGACGCCGCGCCTCCACTTCGCGCGCATCCTCGCCCAGGCCCCGCAGGTCTGCGAGCGGCAGCGCAACCCGCACGCCTTCGTCCACGATCTGTACCGGCTCGGCCTCTTCGACGGCGAAGCGCGTGCCGAGCGACGCGTGTCGCCGCACGACCTCGTTGATGCTCTGCTCCAACAGGTTGACGGAGAGCGTGCCGTCCAGACGCATCACGGTCGGGATGTTGTACTGCGCCGAATCAGGGCGCAACTGGTCTAGAAACCAGAGCCGTTGCTGCGCGAACGAGAGCGGGCTTGCGCCGCGAGTGCGGCGAGTTGTCAGCGGCGGGGCGTTGACGCCAGCCCCCGCGCTCAACGCCTCCTCGATAGTGCGCGCCAGTTCGCCGAGCGTCGGCCGCTGGAAGATGCTTCGCAGAGGGATGTCAACGCCGAACGCGGCGCGAATACGAGAGATGACCTGCGCGGCCGAAAGCGAATGGCCTCCGATTTCAAAGAAGTGATCGGAGACGCCCACCCGCGCGCGTTCCAGCACTTCGCACCAGATATCCGCCAGCATCTCTTCGACGGGCGTGTTGACGGCAAGGGCTAGTCCCGCTTCGGCTCCCGGATCGTGCTGTTGCGGCGAGGGCAACGCATTGCGGTCGATCTTACCGTTCGGAGTGAGCGGCCAGCTTTCGAGGAAGACGAAGAAGGCGGGAATCATGTAGTCGGGCAGACGCTCTCTGAGAAAGGCGCGGAGTTCCGTGGATGATGGCCGCAGCGACGCCTCTCCGGCGATGAGATAAGCCGCGAGACGCTGTTCGCCCGCTTCGCTTTGTTGCGCGACCGCCACCACTTCGCCGAGAGCGGGATGTTCGGCGAGAGCCGTTTCGATCTCTCCCAACTCGATGCGGAAACCACGCACTTTCACCTGATGGTCGGCGCGTCCGACAAACTCTAACTGCCCGTCTTCGAGATACCGTACGAGATCGCCGGTGCGATAGACGCGCGCGCCCGGCTTCGCGCCGAATGGGTTCGGAATGAAACGTTCGGCCGTCAGCGCGGGGTGATTCAGATACCCGTCCGCGAGACCGTCGCCGCCGATGAGCAGTTCTCCGTAGATGCCTTCGGGAGACTGGTTGAGATAACGGTCGGGCACGTAAATTTGAGTGTTGGCGATGGGCTGCCCGATGGTCACGGCGCGCGAATCGCGCTTCACGCGACAAGCGGCCGACCAGATGGTCGTTTCGGTCGGCCCGTACATGTTCCAGAGTTCCGCGCCCCTGTCCAACAATTGATCGGCCAGTTCGCGCGGCAACGCCTCGCCGCCGCAGAGCATACGCAGGTGGCGGCTCTGTCCCGGCCGCCAGCCGGCTTCGAGCATCAGTCGCCACGTCGCGGGTGTGGCCTGCATGATGGTCGCGCCCGCCGTTGCATCGAGTAATCGCGCGCCGTCGGCTGCCATTTCTCCGGTCGCCAGCAGGATGCGCGCGCCTTTGATGAGCGGCAGGTAAAGCTCCAACCCCGCGATGTCGAAGGAGAGCGTGGTAACGGCAAGCAGCGTGTCCCGGCTCGTCAGTCCCGGCCGCAGGCTCATCGAGGTCAGGAAGTTGACGACGGCACGATGCGATATTCTGACGCCCTTCGGCTTGCCCGTGGAACCGGACGTGTAGATGACGTAAGCCGGATGTTCCGCCGTCGCTTCGCGCTCGGGATTCTCCGCGCTCTCCGCCGTCAACGCCTCACGCTCGTCGTCAAGGTAGATCACGCGCGCATCGTGCTCGGGCATTGCCCCGGCCAGACTGCTCTCCGTCAGCAAGACCGGTGCTTGACTATCGCGCAGCATGAAGGCGAGACGTTCTCGCGGAAAGCTCGGGTCGAGCGGCACGTACGCGCCGCCCGCTTTCATAATCGCCAGCGCGCCGACGAGCATCCCCGCGCCGCGTTCCAGCATGATGCCGACCAACGCGCCCGCGCCGACGCCCGACCCGGCGAGGCGGCGCGCCAGACGGTTTGCGCTCCGGTTCAATTCGCCGTAGGTCAGGTGCTCCTCTCCGCAGACCAACGCGATTGCGTGGGGCGTGCGCGCGGCCTGCGCTTCGAAGAGTTGATGCACACAGGCGTCCCGGTCATATCGGGACGCGGTGCGATTCCGCTCGACGATCAACTCGACGCGCTCGTCCCCGGTCAGCAACGAAAGCTCTCCGAGACGTTTTTCAGGATGGGCGGCGATGCTTTCGAGAAGGGTCAGGAAGTGTCTCTGGAAGCGTCGCATCGTCGTCTCGTCGAAGAGGTCTGTGCTGTACTCTATCGAGCCGGAGAGTTCTTCCGCGCCTTCCGTGATCGTCAGCATCAGGTCGAAGAGCGACCTGCCGCTTTCGACCTCCAGCGGGTATATCGCCAGCCCTGACGGCTGCTGATTCTGCACGGGCGCGTTCTGGAATCTGAACATCACCTGAAAGAGCGGGTTGCGGTTCAACTCACGACGGGGCTGCAATTCCTCGACCAGCTTTTCAAACGGCAAGTCCTGATGCGCGTGCGCGCCGATCACCACCTCGCGCACGCGCCGCAGCAATTCGCCGAAGCGCGGATTGCCACCGAGATTGACGCGCAGCACGAGCGTGTTCATAAACAGCCCGATCAACCCTTCGGTCTCCAGCCGGTTTCTTCCGGCAATCGGCGACCCCGTGTTGATGTCGTCCTGCCCCGTATAGCGATGCAGGAGAATCTGGAAAGCCGTCAGTAACGTCACAAACAGCGTGACGCCCTCGCGCCGACTGAGCGCACGTAAGAGTTTCGAGAGGTCTGCGGGTATGACCAGCGCGAGATTTGCGCCGCGAAAAGTTTGCACGGGCGGGCGCGGGCGGTCGGCCGGTAGTTCGAGCACGGGAGACGCGCCCGCAAGTTGACGCTTCCAGTAGGCGACCTGCCCGTCCAACGCTTCCCCCTGAAACACCTGCTGTTGCCAGTAGGCGAAGTCGGCATACTGAATCTGATACTCCGGCAGCGGAGAAGGCCGCCCGTCGCTGAGAGCCTTGTAGAGGGTCATCGTCTCGCCGACGATGACACCCGTTGACCAGCCATCGGAAACTATGTGGTGCATGTTGAGCAGCAGAAAGTGGTTGTCCGAGTCGAGGCGAATCAAACTTGCTCTCATCAACGGGCCGCGCGCCAGATCAAAGGGGCGACGCGCTTCAAGCCGCGCCAGGCGGTGTCCCGCGGCCTCGCGCGTGGCCTCGGGCAGGTGGCGCAGGTCAACTACCCTCAAGCGCAACGATTCGGCCGGGGCGATTACCTGCTCGGGCTGCCCTTCGACGACGGGAAAGGTCGTGCGCAACACTTCATGCCGCCGCTGGATTTCGCCGAGCGTCTGTTCGAGCGCGGCCACGTTGAGCGGGTTCCTCAGCCGCACCGCTTCGGGGAGGTTATAGAAGGGATTGCCCGGCTCTAACTGATCCAGAAACAGTAAACGCTGCTGCGCGAACGAGAGGGGAAGACGCTGTTCGCGCGAGACGCGCACGAGTCGGGCGGAAGAAGACGCGTCTGTTGTTTTGGTCGTCAACGAATTGCCGGCCGACCGCCGCCCGCCGTCGTTGCCGCCGGGATGCGCGCCGTCGCGCCGCAGCAACCCAAGCAGTTCTTCCTTACGCTCGGCGAGTTCCGCGCGCAGTTCCGAAGTCAGCACGCCTTTGGGCGCGTTGCAGCGCAGCCGCTCGCCGCTCGCTTCAAGCTCGACGCCGAGCAGGTCGAGACGCTTGATGAAAGCCGCCGCCGTCGTCATAACTCGATTTCCTCTCGCTCCGCTTCCACCGCGCCGCTCTGATAGTCTTCCTGTAGGGCTGACCACGAATCGTCGCCCTCCGGGTCAATCGCGCCGCCGAGCAGCGAGTGTAGGAGGACGTGGCTCCCGTCGAGCGCAAAGAGATGACGCACCGATTCGAAATCCATAATGCCGACCGGGCACAGACCGATCCGGCAAGCGGGAGCCGACATCATCAGAAGCTGGCCGATGTAACCGGCTTCGAGTGTGGCGAACGGCGCGCTGTGCCTGCCGTAGATGGGCGCGATGGCGCTTAACTGGCCGACGAGGAAGATGGAGAAACCGGCCTCGACAAAAACGGGACGGTTAATGAATGCGTCGTGCGCGCGCGCGGGGATTTCCGCGCCGGGCGCGAGCGAAATAAGGCGATGCTCGACGGGATGATAATAGTAAGTGCCCGCTTCCAGCCCCTCGACCGAGCCGGGCTTGACGTGCAGGTAAGTCTGCACCGGATAGATACCCCCGGCGGAGGGGTAGAGATATTTCGGCTGCCCGTTGAGCGTCTCGGCGCGCAGGCAATTCAACAACCCGGCGAGTTGCTTCAAGGCGACCGGACGCCGTAGAAACTGCCTGTGCGTGCGGCGCGCCGCGAGCATTATTCCGAGCGATTTTTCCGACACGATTTCCGGCAGCTCGACGCTCGCGCCCCCCTGCCCGTCGCGGCGCAAATTCGCCTGCCGCCGCTTAAACTCGGCGCGCGCGTCCGGGTCTTTCAAGACCGGGAAAGAGGCGATGATCGAATCAATGCCAGCGCCCTCGGCGGGCAGGGCGGGCGGAGCGAGCGCGTCGCCCGCATTGTCGCTCGCGGAGCTTTGTTCGTATGCGTTGGCGAGGCCGAGCAGCGTCGGCTCGCGGTAGAACTCGTCAATCTGCGGGCGGAAACCGAGTTCTTTCTCAAGCAGGTTGGCGATCCTGATCATGTCCACCGAACTCGCGCCCAGATCGAGCAGGCTCATCTCCGGCTCAATCTCCTCAAGCTTGAGAAACTCCCTCAACAACTCGCCGATGCGGGCTGCGCTCTCCGGCAGTTCCGTCTGCACGACCGCCTGCCCGCCAGCCGTGGTCTTAGTCATTTCGGGCAACGCCTTGCGATCAACTTTGCCGTTGGAGGTGAGCGGCAGCGCGTCGAGCGTCATGTAGACGGCGGGAACCATGTAGTCCGGCAACTTGTCTTTGAGAAAGCGGCGCAGTTCGGAGGCCGCCGGCACGTCGCCGTGTTGCGGCACGATGTATGCGACCAGACGCTTGCTGCCGCGCGCCTCGCCCGCGACGGCGACCACCCCGGCGCGCACCGACGGGTGCTCGATTAACGCCGCCTCGATCTCTCCGAGTTCGACCCGGTAACCCTGAATCTTGACCTGAAAATCTTCGCGCCCCAGAAACTCGATATTGCCGTCGGGCAGATAGCGTCCGAGATCGCCGGTGCGATAAAGCGGCTCTTGTGTGCGCGGGTGTGTGAAGAAGCTGGCGTTGCTCTTTAGCTCGTCTCGCCAGTAACCTTTCGCCAGCCCGATGCCGCCGATGTAGAGTTGGCCGGGAACCCAGACCGGGCGCGGCTCTAACGCTTCATCGAGAACGTGAAACTGCTGGTTCAACATCGGTCGGCCGTACGGGATGCTCGGCCACTTCGGATCGACCGCTTCGATTGGATAGAGAATCGACCAGATGGACGCCTCGGTCGCGCCGCCCAGACTGACAACCTCGACCGCCCCAGACAATTCCTTGATCTGGTCGGGCAAATTCACCGGCAGCCAGTCGCCGCTCAGCATCACGAGGCGCAGAGAGGACGCGAGACGCTCACCGCGCCCGGCCGCATACTCCGACAGTATCTTCATCAAGGCCGGGACGGAATTCCAGATCGTCACTCCATGCTCGCGCATCAGGCCAGCCCAGTGCGACGGATCGCGCCCGGCCCACGCGTCGGGGATAACGATTGCGCCGCCCGCCGCCAGCATTCCGAACACGTCGTAAACAGAGAGATCGAAGCTCAGCGAAGAGATGGCGAAGACGCGGTCGGCGGGCTTCACCTGAAAGCGCGTGTTGATGTCGAGGACGGTGTTGACCGCGCCGCGATGATCGATCATCACGCCTTTGGGCAGCCCCGTCGAGCCGGAGGTGTAAATGACGTAGGCCAGATCAGAAGGCTGCTGCACGGTGTTTAAAGGCTCGACGCTCGCGCCCTCAAGGTCGCCGTCTTCAACCCCGATGCGCCGGACGCCGTCAGGCCATTCCAGCATTTCATCAAGCCACGACTGCGTCACCACGAGTTCGACTTCGCCATGCTCAAGCAAGTACCACAGGCGTTCCTTCGGCAGCGACGCGTCAATCGGCAGGTATGCCGCACCGGCTTGAAGAATACCGAGCGCGGCGACCACCTGTTCCCAGCCCTTCTCCATTACAATCGCCACCAGCCGGTTCGGGCGCGCGCCCATTTCGCGCAGCCTGTGGCCGAGTTGATTCGAGCGGCGTGACAACTCTTCGTAAGTGAGCGTTCTGGCCGAAGTGATGATCGCCGGTTGCTGACTGCGCTCCGTTATTTGCCTCGCGAACAACTCGTGCAGCAACTCTGTCGAAACCGGCGACGTGGTCGCGTTAACGAGGACACGCTGTTCGAGTTGCGCGGGCGGAAGGGCGTGGCCCGCCGTCTCTCGCCAACTTCCTTCTTCCACCGACAGGCGTTGCAGCAAGCGGCAGTAAGCGTCGAACATGTCGGGCAACAGTCCTTCGGGGAAGAGGTTTTCTACCGCATCCCAATTAAAGACCAAAGCCCCTTCCTGCTCGTGCACCTGATGGTCGAGCCAGACCTGCGGCGTCTGGCTGATGCTGTAGACCACATGCCCCAATTGACTGCCCGCCCCCGACCCGCTTCGCCCGGACGAGGCCAGATTGAGTGTGCTCGTAAACACCACGGGCATCGAGATGCGCTGGCCGTTTCCCTGCAAACGCGTCAATTCGCGCAAGAGACGGACGCCGCTCGCATAGCGGTGATCGAGATCATCCCAGAGTTGCTCTTGCAGGCGGCGTGCGCGTATCTCAAACGACTCGCTCTGCGAGTTGTCCACCGTCAGCAAATTCAACGAAGTGAAGTCTCCGACGATATGATTGACCTGCGGGTGAAAGGCGTCGCGATTGAAGAGCGTCAGGTTGAGGGTGAAGCGCGGGCTTTTGCTCCACGCCGTCAACACCTCTGCGAAGGCTGCGAGCAGGACGCCGGAGGACGTCAGCCCCGCGGCGGACGACGTTGCTTTGAGTCGCGCCCACGCGTCCGGCTCCAATCTGCCTTGTAGGCGCGCGAATCGCGGTTGCGAAATCGAGGCCGGGTTCTGTGTCAAAGGCAGTTCCGGCGCGGCGGGCAGAGACGGCAAACGCTCCTGCCAGTAAGCGAGCGACTGCCGGTAGACTTCCGAACTCTGGTGTTCCACTTCGGCCAGCACATAATCGCGGAACGAGAGATCGAGCGGCACGAACTCGGTCTCCGGCTGCTCGTAGAGTTGAATCAGTTCCCGTCCCAGAATCTGCCAGCTCCACGCATCGGCAAACAGTAGATCGAAGCTCAGATGAAGACGATAGACCTGCTCGCTCAGACGCGTCGCGCGAATCTCGAACAACGGCCAACAATCGCTCGGCAAAACCTGATGCGACATGCGCCGCCGCAACGCGTCCAACTCGGCCTCAACCGTCTGCGAGTCCGCGCCCTCAAGGTTCAACACCTGAATCTGATACGCGGGCACTTCTTCCAGAATCCGCTGCTGCCCGTCGGGCGAGACGACGGCGCGCAACATGTCGTGGCGCGCGATCACCTGCTGCAAGGCGCGATTGAAACGCTCCAGATCGAGGCCGTCGCTTTCGAGTTCCATGTAACTGTGCGCCGCCACGTTGCCCAACTCGAAAGCATGGCTGCGGCCGATCCAGTAAGCCTGTTGAATGTCCGTCAGGGGAAACGGCTCGTGCCGTCTGTCGAGGTCGGGCGTAATCTGCGGGAGCGGCGAGATGCTGTCGTCGGCTTCCGCTTTCCGCGCTTTGCGCTGCGCGATGGCAATGGCCTGACCTGCGACCGTCGGCGCATCGAAGAGACTTCTCAGCGGCAGGTCTACGGCGAAGGCGTCGCGCACGCGTGTGATGAGACGCGTTGCGATCAGGGAGTGGCCTCCCAAATCGAAAAAGCGATCATTAACGCCGACGCGCTCCAATCCCAGCACCTCGGTCCAGATGCGCGCCAGCTCTTCCTCCATCGCCGTTCTCGGCGAGACGAATGTCTCTTCAAATTCTGACGCGACTGTCTGCGGGTCGGGCAGGGCGAGACGATTGATCTTCCCGTTCGCCAGCAGAGGCATCAACGCCACTTCCACAATCAACGTCGGAGCCATCTGCTCGCCGCCCCGTTCTCGCACAAACTCTCGCAACTCTCTCGCGCTCACCTCTACGTCTTCCGCCGCACGCACCACATAGCCCACCAACCCCGTCACCTCGCCGCCTTCTCTGCGCGCCACCACCGCCGCCTCCGCCACGCTCGCATGACTTCTCAGTAACGCCTCCACGCCCTTCAACTCCACGCGCATTCCGCGCACCTTCACCTGATCGTCACCACGCCCCAAATGCTCGATCCTTCCGCCCTTCCCTTTGACGCGCTTGCCGATGTCCCCTGTACGGTACAGCCGCCCGCCCGCTTCGCCGCTCAACGCATCGGGCACGAACCGCTCGGCCGTCGCCCCGGCCTCGCCCACATACCCGCGCGCCGGGCTGACGCTGCGCACGTACATCTCCCCGCGCTGCCCCATCGCCACGGGGCGCATTCGCGCGTCGAGCATGTACACGCTCACGTTGCTGATCGGCTGCCCCACCGGCACGCTGCCCGCCTGATGCTCGCCCGATTCGCCGCCCGTCTCAAAAAAGCAGATGTCGTTGAGTTCCGACGCACCGTACTGGTTGATTAACTTCGCCCCGCCCGCCTGCCCTTGAAAGCTCTGCGCCAACTCACCACTGAGCGGTTCCCCGCACACGCTCCACATCCGCACCGCGCTCAGCCTCTTGCACAGCCCCGGCTCCACCTCCAGCATCGCCCGCAGCAGCGACGGCACCACCACCACGCGCGTCACCTCTCCCCGCTCCATCTCCGACACCAACGCCCCCACGTCCTTCGCCTCCGCATCCCCGATGATCACCGTCCGGCATCCCTGCAACAGCCCTCCCAACATCTCCCACACCGACACGGAAAAACTCGCCGTCGTCCGCTGGCACATCACCTCGCCCGCCCCGAACGGATACTCTCCCCACATCCAGTGCAGCCGGTTCAGCAGTTGTCGCTGCTCGACCGCCA
>DATCWB010000422.1:0-6209 GCA_036566625.1 Pyrinomonadaceae bacterium | reverse complement strand
CGCCTCGCGGACGCTGCGGCCGCGCACGTCCGGCATCAACAATGCGCGCTCGGCCGCCGCCGCGTAAACCACTTCGCGTACGCCGCCCGCGCCGTGCCCCGGCCGCTCGACCACCTGTGGCAACGTCGCCTGCGCCGCCGACTCTTGAGAAGAATGCCCGGCGTGGTGTGCGGCCGGTGCGGTGTCTCCGGTCGCGTCGTTCGCCTGCGTCGCGTTCATCTCCCGCGCGAGTTCGTCGTCGCCGCTCGCCGGAGTTTTAAATTCCGTATCGGGCGCAACGTCGAGGTAAGGCAGCACGCTCTCGGCGATGGCGCGGAAGACGGGCGCAGCCACCGTGCCGCCGTAATATGAACCGGCGGGTTCGTCGATCACGACGATGATCACGACCGCCGGGTTATCAATCGGCGCGAAGCCCGCGAACGAGGCGACGTACTTCGTCTTCGAGTAGGCGCGCGTCGCCGGGTCGATCTTCTGCGCCGTGCCGGTCTTGCCCGCCGCCGTGTAGCCGTCGAGTTGCGCGAGTTTGGCCGTGCCGCTCACGGTCACGCTCTCAAGCATGGGGCGGAGCGTGCGCGCCGTCTCCGCGCTCAGGACGCGATGCGTCTGCGGCGTCGTGCGCTGAATCGCCTGACCATTCGCGTCGCGCACTTCCCTGACGAGATGCGGGGCGACGCGAACGCCGTCGTTTGCAATGGTGGCGAAGGCCGCTGCCATCTGGATCGGCGTGACGCCGACTTCCTGGCCGATGGCGACCGACCCCATCGAACTCGGGTGCCACAACTCCGGCTTGCGCACGATGCCGCGCGTTTCGCCCTTCAGTTCGATGCCCGTCCGTTCGCCGAAGCCGAACCGACGCATGTAGTCGTACATGCGCTCTTTGCCCACGCGCAGTCCCAACTTGATCGCCGCGACGTTCGACGACTTCGCCAGAGCCTCCGTCACGGTCAGCGTGCCGTAGGCGTGCGTGTCGCGGATGGTGCGGCCGAGGAGGTTGATCGATCCCATCTGGCAGTCAATCGTGTCGGTCGGGCGCGCGAGTTTCTCTTCGATGGCGGCGGAGTAGGCGACGATCTTGAAGGTCGAACCCGGCTCGTAGATGTTCTGCAACGCCTGATTCTTGCGCACCTCTTCGCTGATCTTTCGCGCGCTGTTCGGGTCGAAGGTCGGGGCGTTGACGAGCGCGAGAATTTCGCCCGTGCGCGGTTCGAGCACGAGCGCGGTGGCCGAACGGGCGCGCGTCTGTTCCATCGCCGCCTTGACCGCCTGCTCGGCCTGATACTGTATGTTCTGATCAATCGTCAGCACTATTGACTGGCCGGGCTCGGCCTCGACCTCGAAACTGTTGAAGGCTCTGTGACGTGCGTCTTTGTCGAAGACGGTCTTACCCGCCTCGCCGCCGAGCGCGGCGTTTTGATAAAGCTCGATTCCTGCAAGCCCCTCGTCGTCCGTCCCGACGTAGCCAAGCACGTGCGCGGCGAGCGCGCCGTTCGGGTAATAACGCTTCGGCTCTTTGACCGCGCGCACGCCCGCCAGTTTCAGCTCGTGAACGCGCGCCGCCTGCTCCGCATCAACCTGCCGCGCGAGCCACACAAACTTGCGTTCTGATTTTTGCGCCTCTTCCAGACGCGCCCTGAGCGGCGACTCTTCGAGGCCGAGCACGGCGGCAAACTTTTTCGCCGTTTCGCGCGCATCGAACTTTTCGTCCGTCGGCACGGCGACGAACGAATCCACGTCGAGGCTGCGCGCGAGTTCGTGCCCGTTGCGGTCGAGTATGAGGCCGCGCAACGCGTTCGTCTTCGCCGACTGCTGCTGCTGACGGCGAGCGCGTTCGCTGAGTTGTTCGTGTTGACCGACCTGTAGGTGGACGAGCCGCACGCCGATGGCGAGCATCCAGAGGACGAGCAGGAGGACGACGATAGAGACGCGCTGGCGCGACGCGTCGGGTCTGTTTTTCGTTTTCGCGTTAGAGCGTTCGGGCATCATGGAAGACAACTTTTTCAAACGATCCGCGCCGTGCGCCTGTCCGAATCCGACATCGAAAAATTTGCGCGCTAAGAACTCGAAGCCGAAGCGTGTGGGGGTTGCGAGGGGAATAAACTCGAAGCGTTCCTGTCATCGTCGTCTCTCGAATCAATGCGCCGCGGAACGCGTGCGCGAATTCTTCGGCGCGACCGCCGACGCCTCGGACGCCACGCGCATGCCCGTCTGATGCCCGCGCGCCCGGTTAATCTGCGACGGCCGCGCCGGCTGCATCCCGATCTCACGCGCCGAACGTTCCAGCGACGCCGGGGCGGTCGCCGCGTTGATTTGCAGCAGCAGTTGTTGCTGCTCTTCCATCAGGCGCGCCCGCTCGGCGCGCAGTTTCTCGCCGTCGTAGCCGTAACGCACCGCCGCGAAATGTTGCCCGGCGGCGACGACGAACCCGCCGGCCATCGCCAGACCGCAAACCAGCATCACCAGTTGACGCTTGAAGGCGCGCGTGTCGTATTCGCGGCGTACACCGTTATTAAGATTTTGTTGGGGGAATCTCTTCATCGCCGTTTCCGCCTCCGAACAAAATAGGGACTGTCTCCGAACCCGTGTGACCGGGAGTTGTGCCCGGTCATTTAAAAATTTTCAAGTCGCGCTTATTCGGCGACGGCTTCGAGTTTGCGGCAGGCGCGGAGTTTTGCACTGCGCGCGCGGGGGTTTTCGTCCAGTTCCGCGTCAGTGGGGGTAACAGGTCGCCGGGTCAGTATTTCCACGGCGCGGCGTGCGCCGCACGCGCAGACGGGGAGACGCCGATCACATTCACATTGTCCCGCCAGACGGCGCAACGCACGCTTCACAATGCGATCTTCGAGCGAGTGAAAACTGATGACGACCAGACGGCCGGACGGTTGTAAAAGATCAACGGAGGCTTCCAGGAATGCTTCCAGCCCTTCGAGTTCGTGATTGACGGCGATGCGCAACGCCTGAAACGTGCGCGTCGCTGGGTGGATGCGGTCAGTGCGCTTGTAGCCGACGGCGCGCGCGACAAGTGCGGCCAACTCTTCGGTCGTTTCAATCGCCCGCCCATCCTCGCGCCGCTCGACGATCCAGCGCGCGATCTTACGCGACTTACGCTCCTCGCCGTATTCAAAGATGATGCGCGCGATCTCCTCTTCCGGCAGTCGCGCGAGCAGTTCGGCCACCGTCTCCTCGTCGCCGCGTGCGTTCATGCGCATGTCGAGCGGCGCGTCCTGGCGAAAACTGAAGCCCCGCTCCGCCGCGTCGAACTGTAGCGACGACACGCCGAGGTCGGCCAAGACCCCGCTCACTTCTCGCTCGCCCGCGTCTTTCAACACGCCTGCGATCTCTTTGAAGTTCGCATGCACGGGGCGGAAGCGTTCGCCGAACCCGGCGAGACGCGCGCTCGCAAACTGCAAAGCTTCCGGGTCTCGATCAATACCCAGGACGCGAACCAGCGGGGAGGCTTCGAGCAACGCTTCGCTGTGGCCGCCGAGACCCAGCGTCGCATCCACGAACAGCCCGCCGCGTTCCGGCGCGAGGTAGCCGACCGATTCTGCTAGCAACACAGGGCGATGGGGCGCATCGGGCCCCCCACCTGATGCAAACATCACCACCGCCCCGTGAAGTCGTTCAAAGACCTGAAAAACAGTGACAGGTGACAGGTGACAGGTGACAGGTCAAAACAAGTGTTGCCGGAGCAAGTTTTGGTATCTAACTTGTCACTTGTCACTCGTCACCCGTCACTTTCCCTCAAATTCCGAGGCGCGCGATGGCGGCCTCGTCCTCTTCGGTGTAGGGGTCTGAGAGCAGACGTTGCTGGAATCGCTCCAGTTCCCAGACCTCCAGGTAATTCAAATAGCCGAGCACCGCCACTTCGCCCATCACGCTCGCGCTTTTCCTGAGCAGGGGATGGATGAGCACGCGCCCCTGGCCGTCGATGGCCGCCTGTTGCCCGTAATAGTTCGTTCGATCCAGAAACTTGCGTCGCGCCGTGTCCATCGAGGGCAGCAGCGCGAGCCGCTGTTCGATGCCTTCCCATTCGGCCAGTGGGTAGATGCGCACGCTCTCACCTGTTAAACTGGTCACGTAAACTTCCGCACCATGAGTTTCCTGTATGTGGCGGCGGAAAGTGGTCGGCACTTTGAGTCTCCCTTTGGCATCTATGCGCGCCGTGTAATTTCCTCTTAACATAGGGCTTCGGCGTTCGGCTGGGGCGAGAATTGCTTAAAAGTTAAAGTATAACTTAAACCGTTTACGCCAACATGCTCTGGAGAGTCCACTTCTAGCCACTTTTTCCCACTCGACGCGAATACTACGCTCCGTTACCGAACACTGTCAAGACCAAAAACATTGTCGAACAGATAATTTTAAGCACCATTTGGTGTAATCAGGACGCTCCAAGCGGCTCAAGTGCTTAAGCAACAGGTCAAAAAGGTGCTGACAGGTCTCGCCTGCTTAAAATCCCGCCTGTCACTTTCACACTCCATCCTGTATAGTTGCGCGCCGTAATCCGACATCCTTAGAGCTACCACCTGACTCGGCGACGTTTCTGCATGATTAGTTTCGGCGGACTTCTCTTTTTCGGCGCGCTCGTGGCGCTTGCCAACGTCCTCGGCGGCCTTTTGCTCACCCGCCCGCGCACCACGCTGCGCGACGCGCACATCCTGCGTTATCTCATCGCGCTCGGGGCGGGCTTCATGCTGGCCGCAATTTTCCTGGAGATTTTGCCGGAAGTCGTGCGCTTGTGGGGTGAGGGGGCTGAGGAGATAAATCACGCCGTGGTCGGGGCAATGACTCTTTTGCTGCTCGGGTATTTACTGATCCATCTTTTCGAACACACCATCGCGCCCCATTTTCACTTCGGGGAGGAGACGCACACGGAGGCGATGCTCCAGCCGAAAGCCGCCTACACGGCCATCGCCGGCCTCTCCATCCACACTTTTTTCGACGGTGTTTCCGTGGCCGCGGCTTTTCTAGTGAATTTCAAGGCGGGGCTGCTGGTTTTCGTCGCCGTCCTGCTACACAAAGTACCGGAAGGGTTTACGGCCGCGTCGATCATGCTGGCATCGGGTCGTTCGCCGCGCCGTGCGCTCACGGCGACGCTCATCATCGGGGCGGCCACGCTCGGCGGCGTGCTTTGCGTGGCGTTGCTGCAAGCACGCCTGAGCGTCGCGGTAATGTACGCCCTGCCCTTTTCGGCGGGCGTGACGCTCTATGTGGCTGCGAGCGATCTTATCCCGGAGGTCAATCACATGGAGCGGAAGAATCCGCTCGTCTCGATTGTGGTCTTCGCGGGCGTCGCGCTCTTTTACCTTTTCCATAGGCTGTTGGAAAGTTGAGGCGAAGCGAAAGGCCGGGTCGAATCAGTCAGGCCACCGTTTCGATGGGCGACGCTCGTTTTTGGCTTTTACCTTTTGCCTTGAGCCTTGTATTATCAGTCCATCCCATGCGAACCCGACGAACATTTCCCGCTCTATTAGTTTTCGCGCTTCTCTGCCTGTCAAACGGCATCCATACGGCGCGCGCCCAGACGACGACCTCGCCGCTGCCCGCGCCGACCGGCTTCGTCAATGATTACGCCAACGTCATCGATCCGGCGGCCGAAGAGCGGATGGAGATTATCCTGACGAACTTGAAAACGGTCGGCGACATCGAGTTCGCGGTTGTGACCGTGCCGACGACAGGCGAGCAGGACATTTTCGACTACTCGCTGGCCGTGGCGCGCGGCTGGGGCATCGGGGCGAAAGAGGACGAGAGTAAAGGGCTGTTGATGCTCGTGGCGATCAACGACCGGAAATATTTCACGCAGATCAGCCGGCATCTGGAAGGCGACCTCACCGATAGTCTTTCCGGGCAGATTCAACGCGCGCGCCTCGTGCCGCCCTTCAAGGCAGGCGACTATTCGCGCGGCATCGCCGACACGGTCGAGACCTACGTCGCGACGCTCGCGCAGAAGCGCGGCTTCAGTCTGGAAGGCATTGATCAGAGTAGAGCTTATCGTCCGGCGGCGCAGACGCGCCGGAGCACACGCAGAAGCCGCGGTTTGTCGCCGTGTTGTCTGGGGTTAATCATCCTCGTCGTCATTATTTTTTTCCTGTCGAGCCGAGGGCGCCGCGGCGGTGGCGGCGGCGGCGGCGGTGGACTACTCGGCATGTTGCTGCTCAACTCGGTTCTCAGCAGCGGCCGCGGTTCGAGCGGCTGGGGCGGCGGCAGCTTCG
>DATCWB010000421.1:0-2340 GCA_036566625.1 Pyrinomonadaceae bacterium | reverse complement strand
GCGACGGTCGCCGTCGCGCTCGCGCTCGTCCTGTACTGGATATTCTTCACCCACTCAATCGTCGGTCGGGCGCATCCGCAATGGCGGGGCGAGCAGGCGACGTTCGACGCCGACTTTGTGAAAAGGCAGGCGCAGATGCGCGACGCGCCGGAGTATCGCCCGGCCGACGCCGCCTCGACGCAGGCCGTCGCCTTCGACGAATTGATGTCGAGAATTTGCCGTGCCGATGGGCAACCCGCCAAAGTCTGCCGGACGGCGGGCGAGGGCGAGATCGCGGTCGAACGCTGGACGCCGGGCGAGATCGAGTTGCGCATCGCCACCGAAAGCGGCGTCGCGTTCAACGTCAGCCAGTTTTACTATCCCGGTTGGGCGGCTTATCTAGACGGGCGGCGTCATCCCCTTGAACCTTCCCGTCCCGACGGCCTGTTGCATCTCGCCGTGCCCGCGGGCGCGCATCGAGTAACCTTGCGGCTCAGGCACACGGCCGCCGTAGACGCCGGGATACTCGTCTCGGCCGCCTCCGTTATCCTGCTCATGTCGTGGCTCGCCGCGCATGTCTGGTACGGGCGCAGGAGGAGACGCACCGCTCCTGTCGGCTGAGGCGGCAGACGCGCGAAGCCTGCGTTGCCGCCGACGACGATGAAGTCCGCCTCTCGGCGCAACCCGCGCGAGGCGGCCACAAATCCCTCCGCGCGCTTCCCTCATTGCGGTAGTTTCGCGCCGCGCGCTAGAATGGCGATCACAGTTCCCATCCCCTTTCATTCATTTATTGAATTTTCCGACGTGTGGCGCGCGGGCGCGCGGAGGCATCTGTTTATGCCCGCACGCTCTGCGCCCGTCCACACTTTCAAGGAGGAGAACCCGCATGTTGAGAAGGAATCGTTTCGCGTCGTTCGTGCTTGCGCTCGCGCTCGTCGGGTCAAACGTCGCCTCGGCGCAAAACAAAGCATCGCAGTCGCAGAAGACCGGCGGCGCGTCCGCGAGCGCGGGGCGGACGACGAGCGGCGTGCTGCCGCCGATCAGGTTCACGGAGTTTCGTCTGGCGAACGGCCTGCGCGTGATCCTGCACGAAGATCACTCGACGCCGATTGTGGGCGTCAATCTCTGGTATCACGTCGGCTCGAAGAACGAAGTGCCGGGCAAGACCGGCTTCGCGCATCTCTTCGAGCACATGATGTTTCAAGGCTCGAAGAATTACGACGACGACTACTTCAAGCCCATTCAGGAAGCGGGCGGCAACCTCAACGGCTCGACCAATCCCGACCGCACGAACTACTGGGAGGTCGTCCCCTCGAATTTCCTCGAACTCGCCCTCTTCATGGAGGCCGACCGCCTCGGCGGATTGCTCGACGTGCTCAACGAAGCCAAACTCGCCAATCAGCGCGAGGTGGTCAAGAACGAGAAGCGGCAGAACTACGACAATCGCCCCTACGGTCTGGTCGGCGCGAAGATCAACGAGACGCTCTATCCGAAGACGCACCCCTACCACTGGTTGACCATCGGCTCGCTCGACGATCTCTCGGCCGCCTCGCTCGAAGACGTGAAAAATTTCTTCCGCCGCTATTACACGCCGAACAACGCTGTGCTCACCATCGCGGGCGACTTCAAATCGGCCGATGCGCGCCGCCTGGTGGAGAAACATTTCGGCCCGATTCCGCGCGGCCCGGAAGTCGCTCCCGTGCCCGCGCAGCCGGCCATTATCGGCGAGATGAAACGCATCGACATGGAAGATCGCGTCGCCCTGCCGCGCGTCTATACGGTGTGGCCGGTGCCGCCGCAGTACACGCCCGACGAAGCCGCGCTCGACGCGCTCGCCACCATCCTCGCGGGCGGCAAGAGTTCTCGCCTCTACAAGACGCTCGTCTACGAACGCCAGATCGCGCAGGACGTGTCGGCCTTCAACAACGCCGCCGAGATCGCCGGTCAGTTTCAGGTGGTGGCGACGGCCAAACCCGGCAAGACGCTCGCCGAACTCGAAGGCGCGATCAACGAAGAACTCGAACGCATCAAGCAGACGCCG
The DNA here is from genome assembly GCA_036566625.1 of Pyrinomonadaceae bacterium. Classification (GTDB taxonomy): domain Bacteria; phylum Acidobacteriota; class Blastocatellia; order Pyrinomonadales; family Pyrinomonadaceae; genus JAIVJZ01. Next base: position 320 of record DATCWB010000421.1, on the reverse strand, counting down.
CCCGACGCCGAAGAGATCGAACGCGCCTACAATGCGCGCGAGGCGTCGTTCATCTACGGCCTGCAAAACGTCGGCGGCTTCGGCGGCAGGAACGACCAGTTGAACCAGTACGCCACGTTCCTCAACCGCCCCGACTACTTCGAAGAAGACCTCGCGCGCTATCGCCGCGTGACGGCCGAGGACGTGAAGCGCGTCGCCAATCAATATCTGACCGACCGGCGTCTCATCGTCAACGTGATGCCCGCCGCGCGCGGGCGTGCCACGGGCGACCCCGTGCCCGAAAGCCCTGCAAAGGCCGTCGCCGCGCGCTCGCAGCAGGC
>DATCWB010000420.1:0-2673 GCA_036566625.1 Pyrinomonadaceae bacterium | reverse complement strand
CTGAACGTGGAGATCGAGGCGACGGGGGCGCGTGAGATCGCGCGGCGGGCGCGCGGCACACCGCGCATCGCCAACCGTCTGCTGCGCCGCGTGCGCGACTACGCGCAGGTTCTGGGCGACGGGCGCATCACGCAAGCCTTGTCGAAACGCGCGCTCGACGAGATGGAAGTTGACAAGTTCGGGCTGGACGAAGTTGACCGCAAGATTTTGACGGCGATCATCGAGAAGTTCGACGGCGGGCCGGTCGGCATCGGCACGATTGCCGCCTCGATCAGCGAGGAGCGCGAGTCTATCGAAGAGATCATCGAGCCGTACCTGATCCAGATCGGCTTCCTCAACCGCACGCCGCGCGGGCGCGTCGCCACGCGCGCCGCCTACAAGCATCTCGGCCTCACGCCGCCGAAGGTGCAGCAGGATTTACTGGCGAGTTAGTTTCGACCGAAACAACAAACAAGCGATCAAGAAGGGGGAGAGAGAAAATGACCGATAAGCAAACGCAGGAGCAGGCGAACGAGAGCAACACCATCAAGAACCCGGAGGACTGGACGACGGGCGACGAGCCGATGACCGGAGCGCAGCGTTCGTATCTGAAGACGCTATCGGAAGAGGCCAAAGTGGAGTTTGACGAGAATTTGACGAAGGCCGAAGCGTCGAAGCGCATTGACGAGTTGCAGCAGCAGACCGGGCGCGGCGCGGATCAGCAGAAGTCGCAGTCAGCCTGATCGTCAGGGCGCGGCGGACTGACAGTTATTTGAGTTTCGCAGTTTCTTGAGTTTCGGCAGGGCGTTTTCGTCCGGCCGGAGGTAACGCCGGGGAGCAAATCGGTTGGAGGGCGGATCGGGAGCCACTCTTTGACCGCGTAGCTCCCCGGCGTTTTTATTTTGCCTGATCCTGCCCCTAACTCTTGCCGATCTCTTCGCGCATCTCGCGGACGGCGCGCTCCAGACCGACGAGGACGGCGCGCGAGATGATGTTGTGGCCGATGTTGAACTCGGTGATCTCCTGCGAGCGCGCGACGGCGGCGACGTTGCGGTAAGTGAGGCCGTGTCCGGCGGCGACGCGCAGCCCATACTGCGCGGCGAGTGTGGCGGCTTCGTGCAGGCGTTGCAGTTCGTGTGCGGCGCGCGCCGCGCCTTCGCCGTGGAAGCCACGCGCGCCGAGAGTGGCTTCCGCGTAAAGCGCGGTGCAGAGTTCGACCTGCTGCGCGCCCGCCTCGTGTGCGGCGGTGATCTGTTCCGCGTCCGGGTCGAGAAAGATACAGGCGAAGAGTCCGCCTTCGCGTAATTTATCAATCGCGCCGCGCGCGGCTTCAAACTGGGAGCGCACGTCGAGGCCGCCCTCGGTCGTGATCTCGCTGGCCGTTTCGGGGACGAGCGTAACGGCATCGGGGCGCGCGTCGAGTGCGATGTTGATCATCTCTTCGGAGACGTTCATCTCGACGTTGAGATAGGTGGTGACGGTCTGTCGGAGCGTGTGTAGGTCTGCGTCCTGAATGTGGCGGCGGTCTGCGCGCAGGTGGATGGTGATGCCGTCGGCCCCGGCCTGCTCGCAGAGCATGGCCGCTGCGACGAGGCTCGGTTCGGGCGCGCGCCGCGCCTGCCTGACGGTTGCTACGTGATCGATGTTGACGTTAAGTCGCGCTGTCATAGGTCGCTCTCTTTTAGACGGGAATCATTAACAACAACCACTGCGGCGAGGCAAATCACGAGTTGCGGAACAGGCGAAAGTATTTTACACGAAGCCACCCTGCGCTTCAGGTTTCGCCCCGGTTTCCCCCTCGCGACCAAGTTTTCGGCAAACTCAAATTCGCCGCGACGCGCTGGCGAGTTCGGGCGACACGTCGCTCTCGGGCGCATCTCCCGCGTTGAAGATGGGCGCGCGCGCCTGCGGGCTTTCGGCGAGGGCGCGCGTGGCTTCGATGGCGCGGTCGTAGCTGCCGCGTCGCGCCTCTCGGCGCAGTTCGCGCAGTTCGAGAAAGCCGTGGAGGCCGTTCATAAAACTCACCTTGCTGCCCGCCACATCATTCCAACGCACGGCGCGCTCGTTGAGGCGCAAGCCCGCCAGATGCGCGACGTAGAGCAGTTCCACGTCGAAGCCGAAGCGATCAATGCGCGAGGCTTCGATGATGGGGCGGCACACGTCCAGTCGAAAGGCTTTGAAGCCGCACTGCGTGTCCCAGAACGGCAGCCCCGTCGCCAGCCGCATGACGAGGTTGAAGACGCGCCCGCTCTGCTCGCGCCGCCACGGTTGATGCGTGCCGATGAGACTGCGGTCGAGCGCGCGCGAGCCGAAGACGAGATCGTATTCGCCCGCGCGAATCGGCGCGACGAGTTTCGGCGTCTCGGAGAGCGGCGTCGAGAGATCGGCGTCGGAAAAGAGCGCGACGGGCGCGCGCGCGGCCAGCAGCCCGGCGCGGACGGCGTGACCTTTGCCGCGGTTGACGGGAACGCGTATGACGTGGCTGCTCGTCCGGCCGGAGAACTTCTCGAAACTCTCCGCGGCAACTTGTGCCGTCTCGTCCGTCGAGCCGTCGTCGACGACGATGATCTCGCTCTCGTACGTTTGCGCGTTCAGATACTCGAAGGCCGCCTGCAAAGTTCTTCCCAGGCGCGCCGCCTCGTTGTAGGCGGGGATGACGAGCGAAAGATTGAGCGACATGGAAACTCCCTGAGA
>DATCWB010000419.1:0-2463 GCA_036566625.1 Pyrinomonadaceae bacterium | reverse complement strand
GGCCTCGCGCATCGTCAAGGCGCAGCGCGCCACCGCGCCCGTCGTCGCGCCCGTCATGCCGCCCCCGCGTCGTCGTTCGCACGCGTGGCTCTACGCGGTGCTCGGCCTGCTTCTCTTCTTCGCCGGGGCATCGGTCGTGGCCGGGCTGTTTTTTATGAACCGGCATGCGCAGCGCGTCACGAAGACCATCGTGCGCCCGAACATCAGGATTCCCGCGCCGCCCATGCCGCCGCACCCGATGGACATGGGCGCGGGGGGCGGTGAGTCCACGGGCGCGCAGACCGTCGTCACGAAAACTTACCCGCTCGCCAAAGACGGGTCGTTCTCCCTGCGCAATTTCAGCGGCAACATCACGGTCGAGGGTTGGGACGAACAGCAGGCCGAGGTGAAGATCACGAGGCGCGGCGGGGGCGACGCGAAGCGCGCCGCGTTCAAAGTCATGCACGAAGAGGGCGCGAATCGCCTCATCTTCAACTCGATGCCGGAGACGACGGGCGGCGCGCGCGAAGTGCAGTACGTCGTGAAACTCCCGCGCAACCTGCGCGAGTTGGAGATCGTCTCGACCAACTCGAACGTTGACCTGTCGGGCGTCCATAGCGCGTCAATCTCGATCAACGTCCAGCGCGGCAACATCGAACTCGAAGACGTGAGCGGCACGATTAACTCACGCACGACGAAGGGCAACACCACGGTCGCGCTGTCGGACGCCGCGAAGGGCGCGCCGCAGGTCTTCAACGGCATTCACGGCAACATCGAACTCGAAATTCCTGCCGGCACGAACGCCGAACTCAAGGCCGAGACCGTTGAGGGCGACATCGAAATTGATGAAGACCTGCAAATCAAAGTCGAGCAGCGCGTGATCGGTCAGCAGGCGGTCGGCCGTCTCGGCACGGGCGGCCAGCCCATCGTCGTCAAGGTCATTAGCGGCAACATTAAGATCAAGAGTTAAAGCCCTGCGTCCTGAGCGACGGGCGATGCGGCGGGCGGCCACCGGCTCGCGTCGCGCAAGCTGTCCGCCCCGCGGCCATTCCCTCCTCACAGTCCTTTCCAGGTTGCTTCCGCATCCGCTACAGACGGCTCGCGCGTGAGGGGCGCGGGCGACGTTTGACGATTATGAAGTGGCGTCTGGCGGGTGAATCGGTATAATCGTGCGTCGCTCTTAGAGCGCGAATTCTCTCCCGCAATTTTCACGTCCGAACCAAAGTGTCCGTCGAGGAATGTTGATGGCAATTTCGCTGAAGCCCGAATTTCTAAAGCGCTACAAAGACATCGCCGTGCTGTTTATGAAGTATGGCCGCTCCGATCTGGTGAAGACGAGCGGCCTCTCGCTCGCGCTCGGCGACGACTCGCCCGAGGTGGCCGCCACCGCGCCCGAAGCGGGCGAACTGGCCGCCGACCTCGAACGCCTCGGCCCGACCTTCATCAAACTCGGCCAACTGCTCTCCACGCGCGCCGACATTTTGCCGCCGCCCTATCTCGAAGCCCTCGCGCGCTTGCAGGATAACGTCGGCCCGTTCTCCTTCGCCGACGTGGAGCGAATCGTCGAGGACGATCTGGGCGTGCGTCTGTCGAAGGCGTTCAACCGCTTCGACTCTGTGCCGATGGCGTCGGCCTCGCTCGGTCAGGTGCATCGCGCCGAGATGCGCGATGGGCGCGAGGTGGTCGTCAAAATTCAACGGCCGGAAATCCGGGAACAGATCATGCAGGACGTGGCTGCGCTCGAAGAACTCGCCACCTTCCTGGATTCGCACACGGAGATGGGCAAGCGTTACGACTTCGCGCAGATGCTCTCCGAGTTTCGCAAGAGTTTGCTGCGCGAACTCGACTACCGCGACGAGGCCGGTCATCTGATCGAGTTTGCCGAAAATCTGAGAGACTTCAACCTCATCATCATCCCGCGCCCGGTCGAAGACTTCACCAGTTCGCGCGTGCTGACGATGGACTACATCCACGGCAAGAAGATCACCGCGCTCCACCCGATCCGCCGCCTTGAGATCAACGGCAAGCAACTCGCCGAACAACTCTTCCGCGCCTACCTCCAGCAGATACTCGTGGACGGCGTCTTCCACGCCGACCCGCACCCCGGCAACGTCTTCCTCACAGAAGACGAGCGCGTCGCGCTCTTAGACCTCGGCATGGTCTCGCGCATCATGTCGGGCTTTCAGGACAACCTGCTGCGGCTTCTGCTCGCCATCAGCGACGGGCGCGGCGAAGAGGCGGCCGACATCACGATCCGCATGGGCACGCGCAAGGAGAACTTCGAGGAGGAGGAGTTCACGCGCGACGTGTCGGACATCGTCGCGCGCCACACCGACACGAGCATGAACAAAGTTGACGCAGGGCGCGTCGTGCTCGAAATCCAGCGCATCGCGGCCGAGCGCGGCTTCCGCCTCCCGCCCGAGTTCACCATGATCGCCAAAGCCCTGCTCAATCTCGATCAGGTGGTTTACACGCTCGCGCCCG
>DATCWB010000418.1:0-3465 GCA_036566625.1 Pyrinomonadaceae bacterium | reverse complement strand
GCACTTAATTCTATTGTTCGACACGTTACAACAAAGTTCAAAATCACGCCGTTTTTCGCCCGTTTTTGTGAATATTCGTGCAGCTTTCGCGGGTATGGCTCGCGCCCGGAAAGGAAGTATAATGCGAAGCACGATTAATCTTTCAAACACGGGGTTTTAATGGCCGCCTCCGGCGTCGTGCGCCGCATCTAAACCGAGACCGAAACGAAGCAATTATATTTGGAGAACTGAGAATGCCTAAGATTGACAACATTGAAGAGACGCCCAACCCAAACGCCGTCAAGTTCCTCTTGAAAGAACCCGTGACGACGGGCGCGGCGCGTTCGTTCCTCGGCGCGTCGCTGGCGAAGGACGACGCGCTCGCCAAGTCTCTGTTCGAGGTGGGCGGAGTGGTCTCCGTCTTCTACATGGATCGCATGATCACGGTCGAGAAAGCGGAGACGGAAGACTGGGACGATCTGCTGCCGAAACTCGCCGTGCCCATCCGCGCGGCCGAAGCGGCACAGGGCGGCGCGCTGGCCGCCGAAGCGGCCGGTGCAGCAGGCGCACTCGGCGGCGCGCTCGGCGCGTTCATGAGCGACGACCCGCGACTCCTGCGCATCAACGAAATCCTCGACGAGAAGATACGCCCCGCGCTCGCCGGCGACGGCGGCTGGTTGGAGATCGTCAGCCTCAAGGAGAACACGCTCACGATCAAATACCAGGGCGCGTGCGGCAGTTGCCCCAGTTCCATCTCCGGCACGCTCATGGCAATCGAGAGCATGGTGCAGCAGGACGTTGACCCCGCGCTCGAAGTCGTCGCCGTTTAAACGCAAGCACATCGGACAAACTAAGAGGGGCAGCGGATTCGTCCGCTGCCCCTACAACTTTATTGAGTGGCGCGCTATCTACGCGCCTGTAAATTCTAACTTTGCCCGTTTCGACCTTCGATGTACCGGTCAACGGTTTCTGTCAATTGATCTACACGTCCGGTTAACCGATCAACGTTCTCAGCCAGATTGTCCACACGCTCCGTCAGACGCGTGATCGCCTCGCCGGTACGAATCTGTGCATCAACTAAAGCAGTGATACGCTGATCCGTGTCCAACTGTGCCTCTCGTACTTCGTCCAAACGCTCATCGTGCCTTTGTAAGAGGGCAACGATGGTCTGAAAACTTTGATTGAGTTCAACGTTTCTCGCGTCATGGCGACTCGCCATCTCCGCCAGCATTTTGAAATAGTGCTCAAGGTCTGAGACTCGTGCTTCCAGCTTATCCGCGCTCATTTCCGGCCGCCTTTCTTAATCGCCTGCTTTACCGGTTTATCAGTTCGCTCTTTGCGTGGTCTGCCCGTCTTTTTTGGTGGCTCGAATCCTTTGAGGTCGCCTTCGGGAATCATCCAAATTGCCCCGCGCGGCGTTTGCTGTTCGTAAGCGTTAGGAAATAAACCGCGCCGACACCATAACCGCGCCGTCACAGCACTCACGCGTAGCCGTTCTGCTACTTGTGCTGTAGTTAGCTCTTGTCTATTCATTGTTGCAAAAGTCTAATCCGGCGAAAGATGCATCGAGTAATCGAAAGTGTTATCGCGTGCAAAAATACTTATTGACAAAAGTGTTATCGCGTGCGACAGTACTTTTCGTCCAGCCATTAACGTAAAATGATAGGCGAGGACTTATCAAGACGGCGATCTCGATAAGCCCTCTACACCAGTATCACTGTTGAAGGAGCTACTGATGCGAAAAAATAATAACACGCACCCGCCTCAGGCACGCCAACAACGAGAGCCGGATTTCGGCGAACCGCTCCGGCGTTGGTCAACCTTGCCCGTCAGCGAGGAGCGGGCGCGCGAGTTGGTTGATGCGTTCACACGCTACGACGATGGCGACATGATAGACGCCTTGATTCAGTTGATCTGCGGACTAGCTCCTCCGCCCGCAGTGGATGAGCAGCAGGATTTGGACGAGCGGCGGCTGGCGGGAACGGCCGCGCTGGAGCGTGCCTTCACGCACACGCGGCGGGCGCATAACGAACTGGGCGCGTATGTCGTGGAATTGAAGTGCGGGCAGTGGGAGTAAGTGCGGGCGGCGGGTCAACTTTTTACACTCTTAACATCATTTTTCTGAACCGGGGCGTGGGTGGCGCGTATAATCTGCCGTAGCAGATTCACCGTAGGGCGCGCACCGCGTCTCGAAGTCAGGAGAAAAATCATGAGTTCTCGTTTCCGCCTTCAAGGCGCGGCGGCGGTTTGCCTGCTGTCGTTGTTGCAGCCCGCACCCGCCGCACACGCGCAAACCACCGCCGCCGCACAGGCGAAGAAGCCCGCCGCAAAAGTGACGAAGACGCGCGCGACGGGCGCGGCCGACCCTCTGGCCGCCGAGCGGCGCGCGAACGCCATCACGCTCATCAACACGCTGGCGGACGAGTCGCGCGGCTTCCGCGACCAGACGCTCAAGGCGCGCGTACAGGCGCAGGCGGCCGATGCCCTGTGGGAGACAGATAAGGAACGCGCGCGCGCGCTCTTCCGACGCGCGTGGGACTCGGCCGAAGTGGCCGACGCGGAGAACACGCGCCGGGGCGAAGAGCAGAACCGCGCGAGCGGTCGCGCGGGCACGAGGGGTCTCAATCTCCCGAATCTGCGCGGCGAAGTGTTGCGCCTCGCCGCTAAACGCGAACGCGCGCTCGGCGAAGAGTTTCTCGGCAAGATGGAGGAGGCGCGCAAACGTGAGACGAGCGAACTGAACAACGCCTCGGCCAATCTCCCGGCGGGCGGGTCTACTACGACCCCGGCAGCCGGCGGAGGAAAACAACAACCGCCCGCGCGCCGCGACCCCGAACAGATCGCGCCCGACGTGGCGCGTCGCCTCCGGCTCGCCATGCAGTTTTTAGAAGACGGCGACACGGAGCGCGCTCTGCAATTCGCGGAGCCGGTACTCGGCAGCGTCAACCCTTCGTCGGTCGAGTTTCTCGTGCTGCTGCGCGAGCGAAGTCAGCAGGAGGCCGACCGCCGTTACATCGCACTGCTCTCAAGCATGGTCGCCAGCCCGAACTCCGACGCGAGCGACATCTTGCTGCTCTCATCCTACGTGCTCACGCCCGGCCTTTACATGACCGTCGGCGAGGGCGGCGGCGGCATCTCTTCGAGCCAGCGTCGCAGGGAGATCACCACGCCCGAACTGCCGGCCGCGCTCCGCGCCGCCTTCGCGCGCGCCGCATCGCAAGTGTTATTGCGCCCGCTGCCGCAGGAGGATCAGGATGCGACGGCGACGGGTCGCGTCGGCACTTACTTCGTCATCTCGCGCCTCATGCCGTTCTTCGAGCAGGTCATCCCCGAAGGTGTGCCCGCGCTGCGCGGGCGGCTCGCCGCGCTCGCCCCCGACATCCCTGAACACGCGCGCGAGGGGTTGAACGACGACCTGACACGCGGACTCGTGCCCGAAGGCTCGCAGGGTGATTCCGTGCAGGCAGCGCTCGACGCCGCTGCGCG
>DATCWB010000417.1:0-5401 GCA_036566625.1 Pyrinomonadaceae bacterium | reverse complement strand
GCCGCCGCGCCCGTGGAAGAGGCTCAGGCGCACGCCGCACTCGCGCGCCACGCGGTGCAACCCGTCGTGCGCTTTGTAAATTTCCCAGATGCTCGTGATCATCCCGCCGTCTTTGTTCGAGTCCGAATAGCCGAGCATGATCTCCTGTTCGCGTCCCCACGAATCGAGATAGCGCGCGTAGAGAGGCGAAGTCCAGAGACGACGGCAGACTTCCGGCGCGCGCCGCAAGTCCTCGATTGACTCGAAGAGCGGCACGGGCATCACGCCCGGATCATTGTGCTCAACCGTCGCCGCCGCACGCACGCCGCACAGTTCCATGAGCCAGAGGAGCGAGAGCACGTCTTCGCCCGCGCCCGCGCCGCTGATGACATAGGCGCGGACGGCCTGCGGCGAAAACGTGCGCTTCAGTTCCGCGACCGCGCGCAAACTATCGAGGAGCGCGGCGGTCTCCTCCGAAGCGGCGGGAATCTCTACGGGCGCGCTCACATCGGACGACGACTGCCGCGCGTCGGCGTGCGGGTCGAATTGCAAGCCGCCCGCGAGTTCACGAACGGCGCGGGCGTGGACGCGCGCGTGCTGACGCATGTCGAGCGCGTGGAGGTGAAACCCGAACGTCTCGGCCTGACGCAGGAGCGGGTCGAGCAAGCCCTCGGCCAACTCCGTGCCGCTATTTTCGACGAGGCTTTCGCGGATGATGGCGAGGTCGGCGATAAAAGACGCGGCCTCTGCGTAACCGTCAACGCCGACGGGAGCGTCGCGCGTGGCTCGCAGGCGATGCAACACGTAAGCGAGGAAACGCCGGTAGATTTCGGCGGGCGCGTGGCCGCCGACTTTCGCTTGCGCCCCCGGCAGAGTCTCGCCGTAATTTTCAAACTTCGCCTGCAAACGAGGTGAGACTTTCACCTGATGCGCCGAGAGGCTGAGTTGCTCCTGCAAGTGATCGATAGCCGTCAGGTAGAAGTCGAGAATGGTGTGGCGCGCGAGGCGTAGAGCTTCGCGGGTCGTCCCGGCTGTGACATACGGGTTGCCGTCGCGGTCGCCGCCGATCCAGGAGGCGAAATTGATCACGGTCGGTAACTCGTGAGCTTCGACGCGCACCGCGTAAACGGACTCAAAGCCGCTCGCCATCTCCGCGTAGACATCCGGCAGTGTGCGGATCAAGACCGAAGGGTAGTAGTCAAGCCCCATCATGATCTCGTCGGCGACGGTCGGCTGACGACGGCGGATGTCGTCGGTCTGCCAGAGCGCGGTGATCTCGCGCCCGATTGCGTCTTCGGCGGCGGCGGCTTCCGCATCGGAGAGAGGCAGGCGGCTGAGGCGTTCGAGTTGGTCTGCGATACGGCGACGTTTGAAGAGAATTGTCCGGCGGGCTACTTCTGTCGGGTGCGCCGTGAAGACGGGCGTGACCTCGATCTGCTGCAAGACGCCGAGCGCGTCTTGCCAATGGATGCCCGCATCGCGCAGCCGTTCCAGCGTGCCGCGAAACGTGCCGGGGAGCGCTGGCAGGTTCGCGGCGAGCGTGCGCGCGCGCCGTCGCTGCTTGCGGTGATTGGTTTCGGCGAGATTGGTGAGTTCGAAATAGATCGCAAAGGCTTTGGTCAGTTGGTACGCCTCGACGACGTTCAGGCGTTTGACCACCTCTTCGGCGCGCGCCATCAGATCAACATCTTCGGAGGGCGCACTCTGCGCGGCCACGGCAGCGGCGGCGGGCGCGGGTTCGGCTTTCGCCTCGCGATGTTCGCCCGTCAAACTGCGCAGCAACTCGACGCTGTTGTAGAGTTCTTCCCCGGCCTGCTCTTTAAGCGTGCGGCCGAGCAGTTGGCCGAGCGAGCGCACGTCGCGCCGCAGGGGAAGTTCCTTCATGGCCGGGTCGCCGCTCGTCAACTCGGCCAGCCGCGCCGCCTGATTCTCCACCTGCCACAAGGACTTCGCCACTTTTCGCACCCGCCCCGTCGCCGTTTAATTTTCGTGCGGACTTAATACTTCGCCACCGAAGGATCAACTTCGTCAGACCACGCCGTGATGCCACCGGCCAGGTTTACCAGGCGTCCCTCGAACCCCGCACGCTTGAGCGCGTCTATCGCCTTCGCGCTGCGGCCGCCGAGTTTGCAATGCACGACGGTCTCGCGCGTCGGGTCGATCTCGTTCATGCGGCCGACGACCTGTCCGAGCGGAATGAGCGTGGTGTTCGGGAGGCGCGCGATCTCGTACTCGTTCGGCTCGCGCACGTCTATGATCTGTAGATCGTCGCCCCTGTCCAGCCGCCGTTTAAGTTCCGTCGCGCTGATCTCTTCCGGCCCCGCTTCGGCCTCCTGCGCCGCGTCGCCCTGCGCCGGAGGCTTGAGGCCGCAGAAGGCTTCGTAGTCGATCAACTCCGTGATCGTCGGCCGCTCGCCGCAGACGGGGCACTTCGGGTCTTTGCGCAGCTTCAGCTCGCGGAAGCGCATCCGCCACGCGTCGAACAAAAGCAGCCGGTTGACGAGCGTGGAGTTTCCGCTCTCGCCGCCCAGAATAAGTTTGATCGTCTCGTTCGCCTGAATCGCGCCGACGATGCCCGGCAACACGCCGAGCACGCCGCCCTCGGCGCACGAGGGCACGAGGCCGGGCGGCGGCGGCTCGGGATACAGGCAGCGATAGCACGCGCCGCGCCCCCCGTCGGCCTGCGCCCAGAAGACGCTCGCCTGCCCCTCGAAACGGAAGATCGAACCGTAGACGTTCGGCTTGCCCGCGAGCACGCACGCGTCGTTGACGAGATAGCGCGTGGGGAAGTTGTCCGTCCCGTCAACGATGATGTCGTAGTCGCGAAAGAGCGCGAGGGCGTTCTCGCTCGACAGGCGCGTCTCGTGCGTTTCGATGTGGACGTGCGGGTTGATGTTCGAGAGACGGTCGCGCGCCGAGGCCACTTTCGGACGCCCCACGTCGCTCGTGCCGTGAATGATCTGCCGCTGCAAGTTCGATTCGTCAACCACGTCGAAGTCGACGATGCCGAGACGACCGACGCCGGCCGCCGCCAGGTACATGCCGAGCGGCGCGCCCAGGCCACCCGTGCCGATCATCAGCACGCTCGCCGCCTTCAAACGCCGCTGCCCCTCCATGCCGACCTCCGGCATGATGAGGTGGCGGCTATAGCGCGCGATCTCGTCGTTGGAGAGCGTGGGCAGGTTCGCGGCCGCCGCCGCTTTAACTTCGGCCTCCGCCGTCGGCGCGCCGCCCGCAATGGCGGGCACGATCAGGATCGCGTCGCCGTCTTTGACGGGCGTCTCCATCCCGCTCGCATGGCGCACGTCTTCGTCGTTGACGTACACGTTGACGAAGTTCCTCAGCGTACCCTGATCGTTATAGAGATGTTGCCGGAGCGCGGCGTGCGTCTTCGTGAGATGCTCCAGCGCCTCGCCCGCCGTCGTCGCCTCGACTTCGATCTCCGAACTTCCCCCGGCATACTGCCGCAGCGCGGTCGGGATAGAGATTGTGACTGTCATAACTCAGCTTCCTTTCAAAATTTCCTCTTCGTCGAATCTCGAACGATCCGCGCGCATCTCCCACGAACGCAGGTCGCGCGCCTGTCCCCCGCCCACCGAGACGATGATATACGACCACGTCGGCCACGCGTGGTCGAGATCGAACTGCGACGGCTCGGCCGGATGGTCCGGGTGCGAGTGGTAATTCCCCACCACTTCCAGACCGCGCCCGCGCGCGTAACGCTCGCCGCGCACATACTCGCCGGGCAGGATGAGCGAGCGGTTATGCCGCGCCTCCTGCTCGCGCGCGTTGGAGACGGGATAGACCTCGGCGACCGTCTTACGATTGTCCGCCGCCATGCGTCCGATGAGCAGGCCGCAGCACTCGTGAGGGTATTCCGCTTCGCCCTGACGACGAATCGCATCCTCCTGCTCCCGGTCGAGAACTATCATTTAAGACCTCTCTTCCCAGAAGTTTTCACTCAGATACTTCCCTCCCCCATCGCACAATATTGTGACGACGACCGCGCCGGGCGCGAGCGCGCGCGCGAGCCTGACGGCGGCGAAGACGTTCGCGCCCGAACTGACGCCGACCAGCAAACCCTCTTCGCGCGCGAGCCGGCGCGTCATCTCCTGCGCGTCCTCCGTCCTCACTTCGACGTTCTCATCCGCCAGCCCCGGTTCGTAGATGCCGGGCACGAGCGCGGACGCCATGTGCTTCATGCCTTCGAGGCCGTGAAAGGGCGAATCGGGCTGCATCGAGACGGCGCGGATTTTTTCGTCCAACTCCTTGAGGCGGCGCGTCGTGCCGACGAAGGTGCCCGAAGTTCCGAGACCGGCGAGAAAATGCGTGACGCGCCCCGCCGTCTGCTGCCAGATTTCGAGAGCCGTGTCCTCGTAGTGCGCGCGCCAGTTGGCTTCGTTGTTGTACTGGTCGGGGTAGAAATATTTTTCCGGCTCGGCGTCGGCCATCTCGCGTGCGCGCCGCTGCGCGCCGTCGGTCGCCTCGGCCGGATCGGTCTCGACGAGTTGCGCGCCGTAGAGACGCAGCGTGCGCTTGCGCTCGAAACTGGCGTTCTTCGGCAGGCAGAGCGTGACCGGATAGCCGCGCGCCGCGCCGAGCATGGCGTAGGCGATGCCGGTGTTGCCGCTCGTCGCGTCGAGAATGATTTTGTCACGCGTGAGCAGCCCGGCGCGTTCGCCCGCGAGAATCATGGCGCGCGCCGCGCGGTCTTTGACCGACCCGCCGGGATTCAGGTGCTCCGCCTTCGCGTAGACTTCCACTCCCGCCGGCACGTCGCCCGCCACACGCCCCAGACGCACGAGCGGCGTCCGCCCGATGCTCGACATCAGATCGTCCGCGCCCGAGGCGTCGGGAGTGTGTGGCTCGACTTGCGTAATACTCTTCATGGATTATCCGCCGCGCAACCGTAAGGGCGTTCAGCCTCGCAACTTCTTCTTCGCCTCCGGGACGGCGAGAGCGCGTTCGAGGTTGTTCTGCTTCGACTCGACGATCTCACGGTAGAGTTTCTGCGCGTTCGCCGTGTCGCCCGAACGATCATAGGCGCGCGCGAGCAGCAGCTTGTGGAAGAGGTCGGTTTGGTCGGCCTGCTTCAAGTGTTCGACGGCCTTCGCGTGGTCGCCGCCTTCGAGTTTCAGGTAGCCCGCGATGTAATGGTACGAGGGCATGAACTGCTTGCCGCGCTCGGGGTTCTCGTCGATCATCTTTTTGATCAGTTCGGCCTCTTTCCAGGCTTCTTCGTGGCGGCCGAGTTTGGAGAGCGCGCGCCCGCGCCCGTGATGCAGGCGGCCTTGCCAGATCAACTTCTCCTCGGCGGGCAGCTTGCTCCCCGGCACGGTCTGGTAGCCCCGTTCGTAAAACTTGAGAGCCTCTTCGGGCTGGCCGTTTTCGAGATGCAGGCGCGCGATTGAGTTCCAGATGA
>DATCWB010000416.1:0-2079 GCA_036566625.1 Pyrinomonadaceae bacterium | reverse complement strand
CCACGGCTTTCGACGCGGGCGGGCGCATCGCGCTCGGCGGCCGACTTCGCACCACCACGCTCGCGGGCACGCAGGACGCCCCGGCGCGCAACGTTCTCATCGCCATCGAAAATCGCAGCCAGTTTTTTTATAACTACGTCTCCGGCTCGGCGACCTTTTACGACGCGGGCGGCGTGCGTTGCGGCGAAGGCATGTGGAAGGTGGGGACGCTGGCCGTCGGCGAAGTGGCGGAGGTGGACACGCCGGGCTTGCGCCTGACCTGTACGCCCGCGACGTGGCGCATCGTCGCCATCAACCTGCTGACGCGTTCGACCGACGTGGCGAAACCTGACGGCGGCGCGCCGCCCGCCCCCGATAGCGCAATGCCCGCGCCGCCGGCGGGCAGCACGACGACGCAGAGCACACCGACTATGACGGCCTATCCGCCATTGATGCGCCTCGAAATCAACATCAACGGCCGGACGCTCCCGCTGCAAATCGGCAACCCTTTAGAGATCGTCGTCGGCAACGAGCGCGTGAACATCGTCGTCAATCCCGTCCCATGAGCGCGTAGGGGACGCACTGCCGGAAGAGAGTTTGTTGATAAGTTACTTATGAGTCGTCATCACGAAGGAATCACGGCGAGAGGGCGCGCGCGCACGGCCGCCTCGGACGAGGATGTGCTTGCGCGCCTTCGCGAGATCGTCGGCGCGGAGCATGTGCTCGTCGACGAGGAGAAGGTTGAGCCTTACGCGGCGGACGCGGTGAAAGAGAAGTTTCCGCCCGAAGCAGTCCTGCTGCCGC
Organism: Pyrinomonadaceae bacterium; assembly: GCA_036566625.1. Lineage (GTDB taxonomy): Bacteria > Acidobacteriota > Blastocatellia > Pyrinomonadales > Pyrinomonadaceae > JAIVJZ01. The sequence goes on along the minus strand of DATCWB010000416.1, from coordinate 1,296 downwards.
AGACGACCGCCGAAGTGGCCGCGATTCTCAAACTCGCTAACGAACGCCTGTTTCCCGTCACGGCGCGCGGCGGCGGCGTCGGCTACACGGGCGGGGCTGTGCCGGTCGAGGGCGGCGTCGTCATCGGCACGGATCGCATGAACCGCATACGTGAGATCAGGGCCGACGATCTCTACGTCGTCACCGAGCCGGGCGTGACGACCTACGCGTTACAGCAGGCGGTCGAGGCCGAAGGGGTGTTCTACCCGCCCGACCCGGCCTCTTACAAAACCTCTTTCATCGGCGGCAACATCGCGGAGAACGCGGGCGGCATTCGCTCCGCCAAGTACGGTGTGACGAAGCATTACGTGACGGGGCTTGAAGTCGTGACGCCGACGGGCGAAGTCATCCGCACCGGCGGGTTGACGAGCAAGAACGTCGTCGGCTTCGACCTCACCGGACTCATCTGCGGCTCGGAGGGCATGCTCGGCATCATCACCGAGGCGACGCTCCGCCTCCTGCCGCTGCCCGAGGCGACGCGCACCGTGCGCGCCACGTTCAAGACGATGTCGGAGGCGTGCGCCTGCGTGCCGCGCTTCAATCGCGCGCGCGTCACTCCGGTGGCGATTGAGGTGCTGGACAGGAACGCCATCGCGGCCGTCGAGACGGAGTTCGCCTTCGGCTTCGGCGCTCAGGCTGGCGCGCTGCTGCTCGTCTCGGTTGACGGGCATCAGTCCGAGGTCGAACGCGACGCGCTCATCTGCGAGCGGGTCGTGCGCGACGGCGGCGGCTTCGACGTGATGCGCTCGGAGACGCGCGAGGAAGAGGAACGACTGTGGGACGTGCGCCGCGCGATCTCGCCCGCGCTCAAAAAATTCGGCACGATGAAGTTCAACGAAGACGTGGTGGTGCCGCGCTCGCGCGTGCCCGAACTCGTCGCGCGCGTCGAAGAGATCGGACGGTTGCACGACACGTTCGTTGTCAACTTCGGCCACGCGGGCGACGGCAACATCCACGTCAACTTCATGTGCGACCGCGAAGACCCCGAAGCGATGCGCCGCGCGCGCTCTGCCGTCCGCGACACCTTCGCCTTCTCCGTCGCGCTCGGGGGCACGATCAGCGGCGAGCACGGCATCGGCTACGTCAAAGCCCCTTACCTCGACATGGCGCTCGGCGCGGCGACCATCGACGCCATGAAAAGCATCAAGCGCGCGCTCGACCCGAACGGGATTTTGAATCCGGGGAAGATGTTTTTAAAACAGTGACGAGTGACAAGTGACGAGTGACAAGTTAAAACAAAAACCTTGTCTTTCAACT
>DATCWB010000415.1:0-5102 GCA_036566625.1 Pyrinomonadaceae bacterium | reverse complement strand
CCCCCCGAGGAAACGCCGGACCGCCCGCCCCGCCGGTCGAATACTTTTGCACTGCTTCACCTGTTCCTTGTCAGTCGTCCGTGGTCAATTGTCCGTTGCCCGTCGTCCGTGGCCTTACTCGTCGCTCGTTCAATGCAGACTGTGGTAGCAGGTGACATTAACCGAAATAAACGACGATGCGGCCACGGACAACGAACACTTTTAGTTCTCTTCCGCCTGCTTCGCGGTGGGCTTGCGATAGGGTTCGCGCAGGCCGCGCCGCGCTTCTTCGAGCGAGTCGTAGACGTTGGGGCGCGCGACGACGAGCTTGTACTGCGCGAGCGCGTCTTCGCGTCTGCCCGCGAGGTCGAGCGTCTGCGCGGCGCGCAGGCGCGCCAGCGTCGCCTGATTGGCCTCCGCGTTCGGGGCGGAGGCGGCGGCCAGAAACTCTTTCGCCGCGCGCTCGAACTGCCCCGCGACGAAGAGGGCTTCGCCATACTGGAAATGAATGAGGTCGAGTTGGCGCGTGGCGCGGTCGCGCAGGAGCGAGTCGAAGATGGCGAAGGCTTCGCGCTCCGTGTTCGCCGACGAGGCCGCACCGTTGCGCTCGCGCTCCGTCGCCGCCTGCGAGACGAGCGCGTCGGCATACTCCAACTTGAACAAATAATTCTTCGGATACTTCGCGGCCAGTTCGCGCGCGAACGCGGCGGCGTCACTGTAACGCTTCTCGCGCTTGTAGAGCGGGATGAGCATCACGCGCGCGTCGTCTTTCGCCCAACGGCCTTCGCGCGCGACGCGTTCGAGTGTGGCGAGGCCGCGCCGCTTCGAGCCGCGCGTGCCGGTCATGCCCGCGAGGATTTTGTAGGGCAGCGCGAGGCCGCCGACGATGTAATCCTGCATGCCGATGGTCAATTCCGCGTCGTGATAGTTCGGATCGAGTTTGATCGTCTCACGGTGGCGGTCAACGGCGTCCGAACCGCTGCGCAGGGCGGAGATGAAACTTCGCTCGACCGCCCCGGCGAACGCGGCCTTGAGTCCTTGCGTCGCGCCGAGGAAGTAGAGGGCTTCGGTGTCCTTCGGGTTCTTCTTCAGGCGCGCCTCGGCCAACTGCTTGGCCGTGCGCGTCAACTCTTTGAACTGCGCCACGATCTTCGGGTCAACTTTGTCTTCCGTCTTCGCGTAGAAAGACTCGTTGTTGTACAGCCCCGACTGCAAACGCCGCGACTCGTTCAAGGTCTTCAACCACAAGCTCGCCGCGAGAAATTGCGGCCCGGCCGGGTGATCCGGGTAGAGGCGCGCGAGTTCGCTGAAGCGCGCGCGCGCGCCTTCGTAGTCGAGATTGTAGAGCGCCTCGAAGCCTTCGCCGCGCACCTTCTCAAAACGCGCGCGGTCAACTTCCGCGCCCGCCGCCGCCGGAGTCTTACCCGCTGACGCCGCCACAGAAGAGTCCGGCTGCAACTTCGCCCCTTGCGCGTGCGCGAGGCTGTAGGACGCCAACAGGATTATGAGCAGCAGCACCGTCACGTGAAGCACGAACAACACCGCGGGCATACGCCGTTTCATCACAACTTCTCCAATCATTTTCTTCCCGTCTCCCGCGTCGCACGATACGCGACGCCGACTCTCCACATCGTCAACAGATTGATCCCGAACCCCGCCGCGTACCAGACGGCGCGCGTCGCACGCTCGTTCAAGGCCAGAACATGCGCGCCCACAAAGACCGACGAGGCGAAAAATATCCCCGGCATCATCAGAGTGAATCCAAGCGAATCGAGCAGCGACGCCCACCCCCGCGACCAACCCGCGTAGCCTAAGTCCGGCGTCGTCGCCGCCACCACCGCCTCCGGCGCGCGCGTCGCCGCGTTCAGACACAGGATGCCCGCCACGTTCAGGGCGGAAGCGAAGAATATTAGACGCGCCCAGAACGTCCTGCTTTGCCTCTGTGTCCGGTGTCTCACTACGAATAACTCTCCAGATATTTCACGCCCGCGCCCGTGTTGAAAAGCACGACGCGCTCCGCCGGTTTAACTTCGCCGCTTGCCAGCAGACGCTTGAGCGCGGGCAGGCACGCCGCGCCCTCCGGCGCACAGAAGAGACCTTCGGCCGCCCCGATCTCGCGCGTCGCCGCGATCAACTCCGCGTCCGTCACGCTGATGGCCGTACCATTTGACGCGCGCAGGGCGTCCAGTATCAGAAAGTCGCCGATGGCCTTTGGCACGCGCAGACCCGAGGCGGTCGTCGCGGCATCGGGAAACTCGTCCGCGAAACGCTTCCCCTCCTCGAACGCGCGCACGATGGGCGCGCACCCGGCGGCCTGCACCGTCACCATCCGTGGCCTCTTGCTTCCGATCCACCCCATCGTTTCCATCTCCTCGAACGCTTTCCACATGCCTATGAGTCCCGTGCCGCCGCCCGTCGGGTAGACAATCACGTCGGGCAGCTCCCAGTCGAATTGTTCGGCCAACTCGTAGCCGAGCGTCTTCTTGCCTTCCACGCGATACGGCTCTTTCAAAGTCGAAACGTCGAACCAGCCTTCCGCCTCTTTGCGCCGGCCCACTTCCGCGCCGCAGTCCGTGATCAGCCCGTCCATCAACTCGACGTGCGCGCCCGTCTGCTCGCATTCGACGATGTTGGCGCGCGGCGTGTCGCGCGGCATGAAGATGTGGGCTTCTATTCCGGCGCGGGCGGCGTAGGCGGCCAGCGCGCCCGCCGCGTTTCCCGCCGAGGGCACGGCCAGTTTACGCGCGCCCAACTCTTTCGCCATCGAGACGGCGGCCGTCATCCCGCGCGCCTTGAAACTCTGCGTCGGGTTCTGCGACTCGTCCTTGATGTAGAGTTCGCCGAGGCCCAACTGCGCGCCCAGTCGCCGTGCATTGAGTAGCGGCGTCCAGCCTTCGCCGAGCGAGACGATATTTTCTTCGTGCGCGACGGGCAGCACCTCTCGGTAACGCCATAAATCAGCCGACCTCTCCCGTAAACTTTCCTTCGTCAACTTAGCGGCCGCGCGCTCCAGATCGTAACGAACCAGCAGCGGCTTACCGCACTCGCGACAGAGATTGTGCAACTGCCGTGCCTCGTGTCTGAGGGCGCACCGGGCGCATTCCAGATGTGTCACGTACATAAAATCCAGTCCTTTCCGCATATTTCCGCGTTCATTAAACCGCCCGCATCATACGCCAGCCACCAAACATCCGTCAGGTGGAGCAAACGCCTGACACTGCGGAATGTGGATTAAAGAAGGCAACCGGCTTTTCAATCCGAAATCCGCATTCTGCAATTCCCCACCCGGCGGATGACAACTGCGCGCCAAAGGCTTTATCTTGTCACTCATCACTTGCTAACAGTCACTAAACTTATGCCCGTTCGCCTGCTCGCGCTCGATCTCGATGGCACGCTTCTCAACTCGCTCGGCGAGTTGTCGGCGCGCAACAGCGGCGCGATTGCCGAGGCGCGCGCACGCGGCGTGCGGGTCGCGCTCGTCACGGGGCGGCGTTTCCGAGACGCCCGCCCGCTCGCGCTCAAACTCGGTCTGGACGTGCCCGTCGTGGCGCACAACGGCGCGCTCACCAAACACGCGCGCACGCTCGAAACCGTCTCGGCCAGCCTCTTGCCGTTAGAGACCGCGCGCGAAGTGTTGCGCCTCGGCCGCGCCCACCGCGCCGACCCGCTCGTCAGCGACGACGCCGTGGGCGCGGGGCTACTCGTCTATGATCACCTGCGCGACACGGGCGGCCCCGTCGCGGAATACATCGAATGGTCGCGCCGCATTCACGGCGACGAGGCCGAGCGCGCCATCCTCCACGTCCCCTCGCTCGAAGATTATCTCGACCACGCCCCCGTCCACATCACCTTCTCCGGCACGTTCGCCGACATCGAACGCCTGAGCGTCGTGTTCGCGGCGGAACTCGGCGCGCGCGCCAGGTTGATGACGACGCTCTACCCCTCGATTGATTTCGGTCTGGTGGACGTGATTCACCCGGACGTGTCGAAGGGCACGGGGCTGGCCGCCGTGGCCGCCGAGCACGGGCTCGTGCCTTCGGAAGTGATGGCCGTCGGCGACAATCACAACGACGTGGAGATGCTGGAGTTTGCCGGAACGCGCGTCGCCGTCTCGAACGCCGAGCCGCGCGTGCTCGAACTCGAAGGGATTCAAGTCACCGGCAGCAACGACGAGGACGGCGTCGCCGCCGCCATCGAGAAGTTTATTCTGACCGACACATCCGACGGGGATTCAGTAAACAGAATTCGGCACTCGCAATGAGCCGCACGACAGGCTTTCTTCTGACTCCTGTACTCTGACTCCCGTATTCAGTTTCGACATTTCATCAAGGAGAGACTAATGGCAAACCGCATCGCGAACATCAAGACGAACCACGGCACGATCCGCTTCGAGTTGTTGGAAGAGGACGCGCCGAAGACGACCGACAATTTCATCCGGCTGGCCGAGCGCGGCTATTACGACGGCGTGATCTTTCACCGCGTCATCAGCGGCTTCATGATTCAGGGCGGCGACCCGACGGGCACGGGGCGCGGCGGCGAATCGGCCTCCGGCGGTCGCTTCCCGGACGAGATCAACCGCTCGTCCGAACTTTACAAAGGCGCATACGCGCGCGGGACGGTGGCGATGGCGAACGCCGGGCCGAACACGAACGGCTCGCAGTTCTTCATCATGCACGCCGATTACCCGCTGCCGCCGAGCTACAGCAAATTCGGGCGCGTTATTGAAGGGCAGGAAGTGGTGGACGCCATCGCCTCGGTCGAAAAAGACAGCAGCGACCGCCCGCGCAAGGATGTCGTGATGGAGAAAGTGACCATCGAACCGGGCGGCGGGCAGTGAGCCGCTGCTTCTGAACGCGCTTAAAAAATCAAGATTCGACACCGCAGGCGCAGAGGAAACGAAAGGGGGCACAGAGGACGAGCATCAGGCGATCTCAAATTCCAGAGTTGAAGACGATCTCAAATTCCAGATTTCAAATTGCCTGTTGTCTTTCCCCGTGCCCCTTCTGTGCCCTCTGTGTTGAACGCTTCATTGCCCTTCGATCAACATCCCGCCCCGCCCGTCAAAACGCACGCGCAAATTGTGATTGACCGGACTGTAACCGCGCCCCAGTTGCGGCGAGCGG
>DATCWB010000414.1:0-2641 GCA_036566625.1 Pyrinomonadaceae bacterium | reverse complement strand
CGCCCGCCACGCTCCACACGCTGCCGCCCGTCGCTGACATCATGCAGGAGGCGACCGAGAGCCTGCGCCGCAGCGTCGCCCTGGCTGGACAACACGGCGTACGGCGCGCGCAGATCGCGATTGACCCCGGCATCGGTTTCGGCAAGAGCCAGGAACAGAACCTGGAATTGCTCGCCAGACTCGACGCGCTCGCCACGGAGTTTGCGGACTTTCCGCTGCTCGTCGGCACTTCGCGCAAGTCCTTCATCGGGCGTCTGCTCAATGATGCGCCGCCCGAACGACGCCTGCACGGCACGATGGCCTCTGTGACGGCGGCCATCCTCGGCGGCGCACATATTGTCCGCGTCCACGACGTGCGCGCCGCCGTCGAAACCGCGCTCGTCGCCGACGCGATAAAAGCAGTGACAGGTGACAGGTGACAAGATTAAGACGAGTTCTTGTTTTATCTTGTCACCTGTCACCTGTCACTTGTCACTATTCTCTGTTTATCGTATCGTGCGGCGTTCGCGGTTGGCGTGCGGGAAGAGAGGGGAAGTGTCGAAAATGAGGTTTGCTAAAAGAGCGGGGCGGGGGGCGTCGCTGCTGATTTTGTTGCTGTGTGCGTCGGGCTTCACGGAATGCTACAAGCCTGTGACGAAGAGCGGGTTGCCGACGCATGTGCGCACGGTGGCCGTGCCGCCCTTCCAGAATCAGGCGTTGCGCTACAAGATCGAGGCGCGTTTTACAGAGGCCGTCTCGAACGAGATCATCCGGCGCGGCCACGGCCTGCGCGTGCAAAGCGAGCCGGAGGGCGCGGACGCAGTGGTTGACGGCGTCATCCGCAGCTTCACTTTCTCCGGCGTGCTCTTAGACGAGCGCGGCCGCTCGCGCGTCTTCGAGGTGACGGTCGTCGGCGGGGTGACGGTGCGCGATCAGGTGCAGAACCGCGTGCTCTACGATAATCAAAACTACGTCTATCGCGGCGAGTTTGAATTTACGAACGACCCGCGCACCTTCTTCAACGAAGAAGACCCGGCCGTGCAGCGCATCGCGCGAAACTTCGCCGAGTCGCTCGTGTCAACTCTCGTCCACGGCTTCGGCGTCAACGAAGAGAAGAAAAAATGAGCGTCCTGACGCGCGAAAAATTGTGGGGCGAGTTGAAGGCGAAGCGCATCGCGCCGCTCTACCTGTTGTTCGGCGCGGAAGATTATTTGCGCGATGCGGCGGCGCGGCGCATCGCGGATGAAGCCCTGCGCGGCGCGGGCTTGCGCGAATTCAACGAAGCGAGTTTCAGCCTCGCCGGCGTCGATGTGCAGCAGGCTATTGCCGCCGCCGAACAACTCCCGATGATGTCGGAGCGTCGCGTCGTCCGCATCACCGACTTCGGCAAGCTGCGCGAGGCGGACGAGGGCGCGCTCCTGCGCTACCTGGCGCGCCCCGCCGAGAGTTCCGTCGTCATCTTCGTGGCTGATGAACTCGACCGGCGGCGCAAGTTGTCGAAGACGCTGTTGGACGCTTGCACGAGCGTCGAGTTTGCGACACTCAGCGACAACGAACTGGCCGCGTGGGCGCGCGACCATCTGAAGAAGTTGAAGGCCGAGGCGGACGAGCGCACGCTGCGCCAGATCATCGCGCTGGTGGGGACGAGCGTCCGCCGGCTCGTGAACGAGTTGGACAAACTGGCGACCGCCGCGCTGCCGGGCGGCCACGTCACGATGGAACTGGTGGACGCGCTCGTCGGTCGTTCGCGCGAGTTGTCGAACTTCGAGCTGACGAATCACCTCATCGCGAAAGACCGCAAAGGCGCGCTGAGGACTCTGGGGCGTTTACTCGATAACGATGTAGAGCCGGTGCTGCTCGTGGGGTTGCTCGCCAGCAACTATCACCGGCTCGCACTTGCCAAAGAGTTAATGGCGGCGGGCAGACCCAACGCGGAAGTTTCGCGCCTTGTCCCGATGCCTTACGGCAAAGAGCGCGAAGACTTTCTCGCCACCGCGCGCCGCACTGACTCGGCCGACCTCGCGCGTCGCATCTCGCGCATCGCCTCGACCGACCTCGCCATCAAAACTTCGCTCGGAGGAAGCGGCACGCGCGGCGCACGCCTCCAACTCGAACTGCTCATCTGCGAATTGTCGAGCTAACGCGCCGATCAACTATCCCATCGCGCCCGCCTCTTAAAAATCCAGCGGCTTCAAGTCCGGTTCGACCCACGACGCTTTCGCTTCCGGCGTCTGAACAAGCGCGCCGCTGTAATACTCGAAGACCAGTTTTGAACTGCCGTAAGTCTCGATCAGTTCGTTGGCGCGTTCGGCTAAGGGGCGTGTGGCGTCCCCTTGATCGAGGAAGCGGCGGACGAGTTTGAGCCAGAAGATGGTCAGGGTTTCGTTATAGTTTGCCTGCGCGTTGTTGTGTTCCGTGTAACGACGCAGCCCGTCGCGCATGCGCACGGTGGCCGCCGCGTAAGGCAGACACGAGAGATACCAGAGGGCGACCGACAGGTGCGCGCCGTGGTCGAACTCCGCGGGCGGCACGGCGCAAGACTCGAAATTCTCGACCAATTCTTCGATCTCCCGTTCACTCAGGTAACGTTTCCGCCCCACATCTTCGACGCTCATCCCAAACCTCCATTTCCTGCGTTTCTTCCCAAAGCAAAAGCAGCGGG
>DATCWB010000413.1:0-5629 GCA_036566625.1 Pyrinomonadaceae bacterium | reverse complement strand
GCCGCGCCCCGCTTTTCTTTTCCTTTACCCTTTACCCTCAGTCCTTATTCGTGCGCGCCGCGCGCGGCGTCGTTGCGGATTTGCGCCGTGAGATTGCGTATGCCGTGCTTGTCGAGCAGGTGGCGCAGGCTGCGGACGGAGAGTTGGAGGAGTTCGGCGGCGCGCGTCTGGTTGCCGCCGGTGCGCCGCAGGGCTTCGAGCAGGTAGGTCTTCTCCAACTGGTCGAGGTGCGCCGTGAGGTTAAGCCCGTCGTCGGGCAGGTCGAGCGCGTCGGCGACGCGCGCGGGGTTGTAGTTGGTGATCTGTTCGGGGAGTCGTTCGGGTTGAATCTGGTCGGTGCGTTCGAGCGCGACCGCGCGTTCGACGGTGTGTTCGAGTTCGCGCACGTTGCCCGGCCACGAGTAGCGTTCGAGAAGTTCCATCGCGCGCTCCGAGACGCCCAAACTGCGACCGGCCTGCGCGCAGTATTTTTCCGCGAAGTGTGTGACGAGTTCGGGGATGTCTTCGCGCTTCTCGCGCAGCGGCGGGAGTTCTATCGGGATGACCGAGACGCGATAAAAGAGGTCTTCGCGAAACGTCCCGGCTTTAACCATCGCGGGCAGGTCGCGGTTCGTCGCGGCGATGACGCGCGCATCCACGCTCAACTCTTCATGCCCGCCGACGGGGCGCACCTTGCGCTCTTGCAGCACGCGCAGCAACTTCACCTGCATGGCGGGCGACATCTCGCCGATCTCGTCCAGAAAGATCGTGCCCCGGTCGGCCGCTTCAAATAAACCTTTGCGGTTAGCGGTCGCGCCCGTGAACGCGCCGCGCACGTAGCCGAAGAGTTCCGATTCGAGCAGCGTCTCGGTGAACGCGCCGCAGTTGATCGAGACGAACGGCTTGTCGCTGCGCGGTGAGAGATTATGGACGGCGCGCGCGACAAGTTCCTTGCCCGTGCCCGACTCGCCCGTGATCAAAACCGTGGACTGCACGGCGGCGACCGTCTCCACCATCTGATAGACGGCCTGCATGCGGGGCGAGCGGCCGATGATCTGATCTAGCCGCCCGCGCTCACTCTGCGTCTTGCGCCAGCCCTGAATCTCCTGCTTGAGTTGGCGCAGTTCCAGAGCCTTCTCGACGATCAACTTCAACTCGTCAACGTCGAAGGGCTTCTGGATGAAATCGTCCGCGCCGAGTTTGAACGCCTCGCGCGCCGTCTCGACTGTGGCGAACGCCGTCATCATCACGACGGCCACATCCGGCGACAACTCGCGCGCCGCGCTGAGCAGTTCGATACCGCCCATGTCCGGCATCCGCACGTCCGAGACGATCAGGTCGGCGGGCGATTCGCGCAACATCTCGACCGCCCGCCGCCCGTTCTCCGCCGCGCGCACGCTGTGCCCCGCGCGCCCGAACACCAGCGACAATAACTGCCGCATGCCCTGTTCGTCGTCAACAATCAGTATTTGTGCCATAGAGCAATCAATGATTCAGTGATGAGTGACGGGTGATGAGTGATGAGTAGAAGACAAGCGGTGGTTACTCATTACTCATCGCTCATCACTCATCACTTTGGTTTGTCGGGTAATTCGATGATGATCGTCGTGCCGTCCCCTTCACGGCTGCGGACGTTTATTGTACCACCATGATCGCGGATGATTTGATAAACAATCGAGAGGCCGAGTCCCGTCCCGCCCGTCGTCGAGGAAGAAAACGGTTCGAACAATCTCTCGACCTGTTCGGGCGACATCCCCTGCCCGGTGTCTGTGAAAGTGATGCGGACGCGCCCGTAATTCGTCGCGCGCAGTTCGACGCGCAGCCGCCCACCCGCGGGCATGGCCGAGAGCGCGTTGCGCGCGAGATTCCAGAAGACCTGACGCAGGCCGGCGGCGTCGGCCTGCGCGCGGATGGGCTCGTCGGGGAAGTCTTCTTCAATCGTGTGACCGTCGCGCGTCTCCGGGCTGTGGCGCAGAAGCGTGAAGGTCTCGCGCAGGGGTTCGCGCAAGTCCGTGTCGGCGAGCGAGACGGGGCGCGGGCGCGCGTAAGTGAGAAAGTCCGTGATGATGTGGTTGAGCCGGTCGGATTCGCGCAGGACGATCTCCATGAGTTCGGCCTGGCCGGGGTCGCCGTTCATCTCGGAGCGCAGCACTTGAATCGAGCCGCGCATGGCCGCAAGCGGGTTGCGTATCTCGTGCGCGATGCCGGCCGCCACGCGCCCCACGGCCGCGAGCCTGTCCTGTCGCCGCGAAGTCTCTTCGAGCGCGCGTACCTGCGTCAAATCCTGAAAGGTGATGACGAGGCCGGTGCGCGCGCCCGTCTCGCCGAAGAGTGGGAAGATGCTGTAGCCGAGGCGCAGGCGCAGACCGTCGGCGGTCAGACAGTCGGCCTCGTAACGCGGGCTGGCCGCCCCCGTCTCGGCCGCGCGCAGAGACTCCTCCACTTTCGGGGCGAGCGCGCCGAAGAGGATGGACACGTCCTGACCGCGCAGGGCTTCGGCCGTGTAACCCGTGATCTCTTCGGCGGCGGCGTTGAAGGTGTAGATGAGACCGTCAAGGTCTGTGGTGACCAGACCGGAGCGAATTGATTCGACGATGCGTTCGTGCAGCGCGCGCAAATCGGCCAGCGCGTGCTTGGCTTCGATAAGTTGGACTTCGGAGTGCGCCTGTCGTTCGGCGAGACGCGAGGCAAGCAGCCCCACGACGAAGAACGCGATGTCGTGCAGCCCTACGTTTCCGATCACTTCCGGCACGGACGCGGCCTCCACGTCGCCCCCGCCCAGGGGAGACCACCCGAACGCGCTCGCGAAGACCACGAACGTATAGCAGAAGGCACAGCCGACGGACGTGATGAGCGCGCCGCGCACGCCGATGAAAATGCCGGCCGCCGAGATGATGACGATGTAGAGGGCGACGAAGGGCGAATGCAAATCGCCACGCATCGCCGTGAGCCATGTCACGAGCATCACGTCGCAGAAAATCTGCGCCCCTGCCTGCCACTGCAACGGCAGCCGGGAAAAGCGCAACGCCGCCGCCGAAAGCGCGGAGAACAGCAGCACGGCCAGCCCGAAAGCGAGCGTGCTCTGGAGCGAGTCTCGACTCGCGCCGCTCGCCCCGCCGCTCCCGAACATGAAACTCAACCCGAAGAGCGCGACGGCCAACACGAAACGACCGGCGATGAGCCACCACATTTTGCGCCGCAAAGGTGCGCCCGCTTTCGCCTGTGCCTGCTCTCTACCCATCACGCTTCAAGCCTATCACAAAAACTACGGGCGACCGGAAGAAACATAAACGACGCCCACAGTGCTTCACCCGCCGTGCTTCAAACGGGGATGCCGGGTCTTAGATGCCGGGTCGCATCGGCTAAACGATCTCGCCCGGCATTCGACGTTCATCTCGGCGCGATCCGGGTCGCGTTAGATTTTGTAGATTTTGTTATGTCGCGGGATGTTCGTCTAGGCGACGAGGCGGATTGCTGATTCTAAAACCATGCTGCCGGTAAATTTCAACGGTGGCTTAATTGTTGCGATACGGGCGGATTATGTTGCAATTACATCAAGGATTTGAGCCTTGCAAAATATTTTGCAGCAAGATGTAACATGAATGTTGCTAAAAAATAATTCTTGACAGGCAACGCGAGTGAAGTTTAAAGTGCCGGCACCCCTTGAGAAAACGTTCGATGCTGTTCTCACCAACCCCTTTTGAATCTCCTCAGCCTCGTCTGAGATTCTGTTGTGTCGGAGCATTCTTAGTTTATCGTAAATAGTCGGCATAAGCCGAACGTCCGCAATTCCATAACTGTGAGCAAGGGTAATCCGGCAAACGGATTCTAGCGGTCAAAACCTCGTCGTGAAAAAGAGCGTCAACAAAGCCTTTGGGTAAATAAATTATCCCCGTCGTCACTTGCCGGTGACGGCGGGGATAGTTTGCGTAAACAACCTTCGCCACATTGCTGCGCACAAAAGATGTAACGCCAGACAGCCCGCATCTTAGCGCATCTTGTGGCATCTGCTCAACCTTAATCTTCGTCCGGGGAGATGTCTTCAGATGCGCGCCAGCCACCGTATCACTCGCTTCCACGCACACGAAACTCTCCTGAACCACGTCTCCGGTTAGCGCGTCGCGCGTCGTAAAGGTTTACGACCCGACCGGCAAACCGCCAGCGCAAGAGGTGAGTTTATGTCTACAGATCGTGCCCACCGGCAATCGCTCCTGTCGTTCGTGATGTTCTGCGCGTCGCTGGTCGTCTTCATGTTCGCCTTGTCGTCGAGCGCGGCGGGGCAGGCGAAGAAACCGACCCCGACTCCAACCCCGACGCCCTCTCCGTCTCCGGCGACCGGAACGTCGGCGACGGCGGTGACGCCGGCCGAAGAAGACCCACCCCCGCCGCCGCCGCCGGACACCGTCTGGGACCCAACCCCGACGCCGATAGTCGCCGAACCCCACGAGGAGCCGACCCCGACGCCCGACCCGGCGCAGCAAGATCAAGGCTTGTACGAACCGTCCATCGCCGACGACCTGCTGCAGGAAGAGCAACCCGTGCAGGACTCTTCGCAGCCGACGACGGAGAGCGAGCAAGCCTACGCCTCGCAGGATTACAAGGACGCGCAGGCGAGAAGCGGCGAGAGCTACGACGACTCCTACGTGGTTACGTCGGAGCCGAACTCGATCCAGTATGAGTACTCGACGGCGTCTACCGGCCGCTCTCCGTGCGAGCGCGTGATCAAGGCGAGCGTCGTCGCCTTCGATCAGGTCTTCTTCTGGAATCGCCTCGGCGCGGTGCAGCCGCAGGGCATGATGTTCGCGCTGCGTCATAACGTCGTGCCGATTAACTGGCGCTACGGCCTCTCGCCCGGCAACGTTCGCCTGCGCGGCGACAAGCGGCCGCGCCCGCTCACGCTGCGCATGAACGTCGGCGACTGTTTGCAGATCGATTTCCAGAATCTGCTCAACCCGAGGCCGGTTGACCAGCAGCAGCCCGCCACGCGCCACGCCTCCATCCACGTCGTCGGCCTCCAACTCGTCAACGACATCACTGACGACGGCTCGAACGTCGGCCGCAATCCTAATCCTCCCGGCGGACTCGTCGCGCCCGGCGGCCGCACCACCTACACGCTCTATGCCGACGGCAGTATGAAGGAAGGCGTCCACCTGATGTACAGCGCGGGCGCAACGACGACCGGCGAAGGCGACGGCGGGCAGATACCGCCGGGTCTGTTCGGCGCGGTCAACGTCGAGCCGCGCGGCGCGGAGTGGTATCGCTCGCAGTTGACGCGCGACGAACTCCAGTTGGCGACCAGAGGGCGCACGCCGGCCGGCCAGCCGATCATCAACTACGACGCCGTCTACCCGTGGTGGCATCGCTATCGCGGCCTGCCGATCCTGAAGATCATGAACAAGAACAGGATCATCGTGCATCAGGATTTGAACGCCATCATCACGGGGCCGGGGCGCGGCAAATTCCCCGCCGGCACTTTCAGAGACATACCCGTCGTCGCGCCGAACCGCGATTGGCCGTTCCGCGAGTTCACCATCATCTACCACGACGAGATCGGCGCGGTGCAGGCGTTCCCGCATTTTGAAGACGGGCATCCCGAAAACCTTGAGTTCACTTTGCACGGCAGCCGCGACGCCTTCGCCATCAACTACGG
>DATCWB010000412.1:0-2361 GCA_036566625.1 Pyrinomonadaceae bacterium | reverse complement strand
CTCGACGATGCGGGGCTGACGCCCGAACAGGCCGCGCTTTGCACGCGGCAGGGGCGCGCCCCGTACGAAGAGACGGTCGCCTACAAATTCGCGCACGGCGATCTCACGCTCGAAGAGGCGCGGCGCATCATCACCAGTGATTTTTGGAATTCCTGAAGGAGTCGGCTTTTCGCAAATGACGAACCAGACACGTCCGCTCACAATCCTCTGTATTGCCAGTTATGAGAAGGGTCAGGAGTTTATGCGCGAGTGCAAACGGCAGGGTTGCCGCGTCCTCCTGCTCACGTCGCACAGCATCCGCGACGCCGACTGGCCGCATGATGCGCTGGACGAAATCTTTTACATGCCCGACGACGATCACAAGTGGATTCTCGAAGACGTGATCAAGAGCGTCTCTTACGTGGCGCGCATCGAAGAGATCGACCGCATCGTCCCGCTCGACGATTTCGACCTGGAGACGGCCGCCGCCCTGCGCGAACACCTGCGCGTGCCCGGCATGGGCGATACCACGACGCGCTACTTCCGCGACAAGCTCGCCATGCGCATGCGTGCGCAGGAGGCCGGAATCAGCGTTCCAGAATTCGCGCACGTCCTCAACTACGAACGCCTACGTGATTACATGCGCCGCACGCCCGCGCCGTGGCTCCTGAAGCCGCGCTTCGAGGCTTCGGCCACCGGCATCAGAAAGATCAAAGAGCCGGGCCAGCTCTGGCCTGCGCTCGACGCGCTCGCCGACCGGCAGTGCTTCCACGTCCTCGAACGCTACGTGCCCGGCGATATCTACCACGTCGATTCCATCGTCTATGAAGGGCAAGTCCTTTTCGCCGCCGTCAATCGCTACGGCCACCCGCCGCTCGACGTGGCGCACGGCGGCGGCATCTTCACCACGCGCACCTGCGTGCGCGGCACGCCCGACGAAACGGCCTTGCAGGAGATCAATCGCCGGGTGCTCGGCGCGATGCGCCTGCCGCACGGCGTCTCGCACACCGAGTTCATCAAGGGGCGCGAGGACGGCCGCTTCTATTTCCTTGAAACGGCGGCGCGCGTCGGCGGCGCAAACATCGTGGAACTCGTCGAAGCGGCCACCGGCCTCAACCTCTGGCGCGAGTGGGCGAAGATCGAGATCGCGGGCGGGCGGCCCGGAGCGTACGAACTGCCGCCGCGCCGCGAAGACTACGCCGGGTTGCTCGTCTCGCTCGCGCGGCAGAAGTATCCCGACACCTCGCATTACGACGACCCCGAAATCGTCTGGCGCATGAACAAAGAGTCGCACGTCGGCCTGATCGTCATGTCCGAGGACGCGGCGCGCGTCGAGTATTTACTGAACGATTACTCGGAACGCTTCTACCGCGACTTCCACGCCGTCCACCCGCCGAGCGAACGCCCGACCAGCTAGGGGCGATTAGACCGCAGACAAAATGGCGAAAAGGTAAGAGCAAGGGGCAGAGGCCGCGCGGCCTCTGCCCCTTGCTCTTACCTCCCACCTGTTCTTAGGGTTATTCCGCCCGTTCGAGCGGCGGCGCGACGGCGATGAAGTCGTCGGCGAACCGGCGCGCGTATTCGTCGAGCAACTCGCGCACGCGCGCGTGCTGGGGCGAGCGCACGACGAGGCCGACGTGGTAGGGCTTGCGGATGCGTCGGACGATCTCCGCATCCGTGTAGAGGGAAGTGTCCGGCCATTCCTGCCGCGCGAGCGAGAGCACGATGCCGCCATACTCTTCGCGCGCCGGTTCGGCTTTGTAAGGATGCTCGTCGTCGCTCAGTTCGAGTTTCGCCCATTCGCGCCAGAGGTTGAGGCCGCTCGCCGCTTCCAGCGCCTCGGCGATGTACGCGCCGCCGACGCGCGCGGCGATTTCGAGAAAATAAAACTTGCCGTCCGCCGCGCTCTTGATGAACTCCGCGTGCGTCGCGCCGCGGCGCAGGCCGAGGGCATTGATCACCTGCCCGTTGATCTCCAGAAGTTTGCGCCGGTCGCCG
Source organism: Pyrinomonadaceae bacterium (assembly GCA_036566625.1). GTDB lineage: Bacteria > Acidobacteriota > Blastocatellia > Pyrinomonadales > Pyrinomonadaceae > JAIVJZ01. Next base: position 384 of record DATCWB010000412.1, on the reverse strand, counting down.
CTCCGTCGTTCGAGCGAATAAGAGATGAAGACGCCGCCCTCGTGCGCGACGTTCATCGGCGGCCGCCCGTAGATGCTCACGCCCGCGAACACCGCCTTGCCGCCCGCGACGATTGAATCGACGTGATAGACCTCGCCCGCGACGAAGCGTTCGAGCAGGTAAAAGGAGGACTGTTCGTTGAGCCGCGCGCGGGCGTCGAGCGCGTCAATCGTGCGCCAGACCTGCTCCGCGTCGTGCACCTTCTTGATGCCGATGGCCGACACGTCCGTGCGCGGCTTCAAGACCCACGGCGCGGGGGCGCGCCCCATGTACTCGCCGACCTCTTGGAAGTTCAGCAGGTGGACGAACTCCGGCACGCGGATGCCGGCCGCGCGCGCCGCGCCG
>DATCWB010000411.1:0-7094 GCA_036566625.1 Pyrinomonadaceae bacterium | reverse complement strand
ACCTTCCGCCTGCCTGCGGCCTTGTCTCGCAGCCCCCGGTTCGTGTAAAACAAAAGCCTCTCACCGAAACATCGAGCCGGGGTGGTCGCTCTCATCAAACTGGGTTCGGAGAAAATTGTCGTATGAATGGCGAGAAGGTCGTGCGTCGCCGTCGCCGGATGCGTGCGTGCGCGGCGTCGGTTCTGCGGTCGTGTTTGTTCATCGTCGCGCTGGCGTTCATGCCGGCGGGCGCGCAACAACAGCGGGGCGAAGGGTGGACGGGCACGCGGCACGGCGTGGCGGGCAAGGATTTGAACACCGTCTATTTCGCGGACGGCAAGCGCGGCTGGATGGCGGGCGACGGCGGACTCATCTATCACACCGAAGACGGCGGGCGCACCTGGGTCAGGCAAGCGGTCGGCACGAACGAACAGATCAACGATCTCTACTTCCGAGACAAAGAGGACGGCTACCTCGTCGCGGGCAGCGCCGTCTACTTGACCGAAGACGGCGGGCGCACATGGCGCGAGGCGCGCCGCTTCAGCCCCGCCAATTTCGGCGGCGGCATGCCCGAACTCTACAGCGTGCGCTTCGCAAGCAAGAAGAAGGGTTGGATCGTCGGCTCGGTCAGTCGCCGTGATGTCGTGACCGACAGCCTCGTGCTGCACACCGACGACGCGGGCGCGACGTGGCGCACACAACTCGTCCCTTCGCGCGCCGAGTTGATTCACCTCGATTTCGCAGACGAAAAGCGCGGCTGGATCGTCGGCGACAAGGGCACGATCCTCTTCACCGCCGACGGCGGCTTGAATTGGTCGCTCCAGCGCGCGGGAACGAACGCGACGCTCTATCACGTGAATTTCGTTGACGACGAACGCGGTTGGGCGGTCGGCGAACGCGCGACGATCCTGCGCACCTTGAACGGCGGCGAGACGTGGACTGCGTCCGTCGTGCCGGGGTTACAGCCCCGCCCGACGTTTTTGAGCATCCAGTTCGCGGGCAAAGAACAGGGTTGGATCGTCGGGCGCGGCGGCCGTATCCTGCGCACGGACGACGGTGGCCGCACATGGGTACAACAGGAGAGCGGCACGAAGCAGCATCTCTATGCCCTCTTCGTCGGCAAAAAACAGAACTGGGCGGTCGGCGGCGACGGCATGGTGTTGCAGTACGAACGTTGAGAAGCAGCGTTGAGAGATGCGCGTCGAGGGATGAATGAAAACCCCGGGCAACGCGCGGGGAGCGGCAGAGATGAAAGACGTGCTCGAAGATTTCAGGCGGACGATTGAAACGGCTGCCGCGCGTCTGCACGCGCTCGGCGAGGCGGAAGCGCGAACGTCGCGCGAGGCGGGCGCGTGGACGCCGAAAGAGATCGTTGGGCATCTGATAGATTCGGCGGCAAACAATCATGGGCGGTTTGTGCGCGCGCAGTTCACGGACGACCTCGTATTCCAAGGCTATGAGCAGGAGGAGTGGGTGCGGGCGCAACGCTACAACGAAGAGTCGTGGACGCTGCTGGTCGAACTCTGGAAGACGTACAACCTGCACCTGCTCCATGTCATGGCCTCTGCGCCGGAGGAAACTCTGGAGAGGCCGCGCACGCACCACTCGCTCGACCGGATCGCGTGGCAGACTGTTGACGCGAATCAACCGGCGACGCTCCGATACCTGATGCTCGATTACATCGGGCATTTGCAGAACCATCTGCGACAAATCTTCGTCGCAGACGAATGATGATTTCCGGGAAAAGAATTTAACCGCGCCGAAACGTGAAGGGCGCAGAGGTTGTTTCCTCTGCGCCCTTCGCGTTTGCATCTCCGCCCGTTAAATTTCCCGCCCCTTTATTTCTTCGCCTGCAACTCCTTGAGCAGTTCCTCGCGGAAGTAGCCGACGGGGATCGTACCCTGCTGCATGAAGAGAACGTGGAAGTCTTTGGGCGAGAAGCGTTCGCCCGCGATCTGTGCGGCCTCTTTGCGCAGGGCGAAGATTTGGTCTTTGCCGAGGCGATAGGTGATGGCCTGCGTCGGCCACTTGGAATAGCGGAAGATGGCGCGCTCGGCCGAGTCGCAACTGGCGCGCTTGGCCGGTTTCGCCGCCACGGCCGCCGCGTCGCGGCAGGAGCCGGGCTGGAAGTCCACCACTTGCGAGAAGAGATCGACGGCGTCGTCGTAAGACATGCGCCCGGTGTGGATGCCGGTGTCGATGCGGACGCGCAGGTCGCGGTAGAGTTTGCCTTTGAGTTGGTAGAGCCTCTCTTCGGGTGAGTAGAAGCCTGCGGGGAAACCGGGCTGGGCTTCGGACATGAGGGCTTCCGAATAGAGTCCCCAGCCTTCGGCGGCCATCGAATCCTGCCACATCGAGGAAGAGTCTTCGACCGCGCCGGGCGTGAGCCAGCGCGCGTGCCCGATGCGGTCGCGGTACTTGGTCATCACCTTGTAGTGCCAGTCGTGGCCGGGGAAGCCCTCGTGCGCGGCGAGGTCTGCGAGCGAGGCGCGGTTATTCTCCTTGAGCACGGCCTCGTCGTTCGAGCCGGAGGTGGTGACGTAGAAGCGGCCGACGCCGGAAGTTTTGAAGGGGGGGGCGGGGTAATAAGCCGCGCCGTCAATCGAGGCGCGCAAGGGGGGCGGCGTCTCGACCACTTCCAACTTGTAATCGGCAGGCACGTCGAAGACGCCCGACTTGCGCCCGTATTCAACCAGGCGGAATGCGGCCTCTTCGTACCACTTGACCATCTCCGCGTCCGACTTCGGATAATCCTTGCCGAGTTCGTCGAAGACGGCGAGCACGGCGGCATGACCCTCTGCGGGCAACTCCATCGTCTTCTTCGTACCGATCTCGCGCGCGAGCGTGACCATCTCCGCTTGCGTCGCGTTCACAACCGCCATCGACTCGTCGAAGAGTTTCCCGGCCGTCGCGTCCGGCATGCGCAGGTTGTTCTTGAGCGCCCAGTTGTACTCCTCCTCGCCCAGCGCGAAGCGGTCGGCGCGAAACTGGGTTTTGACGTTGGCGGCGGTCGGCTTGCCCGCATCGTCGAAGAAATTCTGCGCGATGTAATCACGCAGGGCGCGATAACCGCCCGCCGCTCCCTTCGCGGCCTCGTTCAGACTCTTCAACAACTCGTCGCGCCCCGCGCCCTGCGATACGCGCTCGGCGGCGAGGTCGGGCAAAGTCTTTTCAAAATACTTGGCGGTTGATTCGGCCGTCGTGATGCCGTTACGCAGGAGCATGCGGTGGTCGGGCGTGTTGCCGGATTTCACGCCGGCGGCGAGCTGTTCCTGCGCCACCTGAAAATAACGCGGGACGGCCTGCAAACGTTTGACGACGAGCGACCACTCTTCGGGCGTGCCGTAAGTCTTCTCGCCCGTCTGCGTCATGCCCTGCAATTGCCAGTCGATGGCGCGAAAGGGTTCATCCGTGTAGGTGTCGAGCGCGCGCTGCTGGTACTTGCGCGCGCCGTGCTGGTGGAGCAGGAAGCGAATTTGCGCGAGCGCGACTTCGCGGTCGATGCGAAGGGTGGGCGAGAGCGTGTCGGGGGCGATTGCTTCGAGCGATTTTTGCGTGTCGGCCAGCCAGCGGTCTTCCGCTTCCATGGCGGCGGCGGAGTGATCGCGCAGTTGGCCGTCCGCTTCGCGCAAGGCCGCGTCGAGTCCCGCGCCGCCGAGGTAGGTGTTGACCGTGGGGTTGCGGCGCAGGAAATCGCGCACGTAGGCGTCGTGTATCCGCTTGAAATTCTGGTCGCCGCTGCCGCCCGTTGCCTGCGCCTGATTCGTGTTCTGCCCGGCCGTCTGCGGTGTCTGCTGCACGCAGGCGGAAGCCAGGGCGAGCAGGGCGAGCGCGGCCGTGTGTAATAAAAGTTTTCGCATTTTTCGTCTCTTTTCGTCTCCGGACGACAGCGCCGAAGGCCGTCAAACCGGGGCTGGGACAGGGCTGAAAATTGGGGGCAACCTGCCGCCCGCGCCCGCGCATCAGATTGGCGAGCATAGCAATGACCCAATGAATCGCCGGGGGGCGATTCGCAAAGTTGGGCAATTCTCCTGTGGTTTCCGCCCGGTGTGAGAGCACACACCGGGCGGCTTTTTTTTGTTTAGCTCTCGGCTCTCAGCCGTCAGCCATCGGCAAATCAGTTTCAGGTCGGCTCTCGTTAACTCAAAACTCAAGAGGGCTTGCGTATGAACCGCGCCGCCGACGGCTGATGGCTATTAGCTAACCGGTTTTCCGCCCCGTGAACATAAGCGGCGGCACAATGGGCATGTTGGTGCGGATCGAGCCGCTGAGGTTGTCGCCTTCGCGGCGGCCTTCGATGTTGGCCTGAATGGACATGCCCTGAATCTTTAGCGCGATGGCGGCGGTGAAGATGTCGCCGTTGAGGGTGATGGTGTCTAAGGGCGCTTCGCCCCAGGACGAACTCATCCGGCCGCGCAGCGCGCCGCCGTCCTCGTCCACAATGAGCGTCGCGGCCTGCGGCCCCAAGGGCGACGTGATCTCCAGTTCCCACGACCCGACGAAACCCGCCTGATCTCCCGTTGTTGATGTGCTGCTCATATCACTCCCGTTAGTTGTAGTTTTCGCGACCTCCGGCAAAGACGCGCCGTCTTTGCGCTTGCCCGCGTTGTCGTAAATCTCGATCTCTTCGGCGTAACCCTTTATTTCATCCGTGAGCGCGGCCGCGTCGCCGACGACGACGATGGCCGCGCTCGCGGGCGTGACATAGCGGCGCGCGACGCGCTGCACTTCCTCACGCGTCACCGCGCTGACGCGCTCGCGGTAAGTTTGCAGGTAGTCGTCGGGCAGATCGTGCATCTTGATCTGGATCAATTGATCGATCAAACCGTCGAGTGTTTCCAAACGGATGGGGAAGATGCCCGTCAGGTAATTCTGCGCGTCGAGCAGTTCCTTCTCGGTGACGAGTTCTTCGCGGATGCGCCCGAGTTCATAGAAAAATTCTTTGAGCGATTCGCCCGTGACGGGAGTGCGCACTTCGGCGGTGGCGCGGAAACTCCCGGCCGCGCGGCGCGCGTCGAGGCTCGTGTATGCGCCGTAGGTGTATCCCTTGTCTTCGCGCAAATTCATGAAGATGCGCGAGGAGGCGTTCGCGCCGAGCACGGTGTGCATGACGAGCATGGGGAAGTAGTCGGGGTCGGTGCGCGTGATGGCGATGTTGGCGATGACGATGTTCGACTGCGCCGAGCCCGGACGATCCACGAGGTGGAGCGTGCGCGCACGCCGCGCGGGCGGCGCGGGAAACTCGGAAGCCGCCGGTTCGCCCGCCTGCCACGCGCCGAAGAGTTCTTCGATGCGCCGGAGCGCGTCGGCGTGGCGGATGTCGCCGCCGACGACGAGCACGGCATTGTTCGGGATGAAGCGGCGGCGGTGGAACCGTGCGAGATCGTCGCGCGAGATGGCGGCGATGGATTCGGGCGTGGCCGAGACGACGCTGTACGGGTGTTCGCCATAGAGGACGCGCGCGAGTCTCTCGTTGGCGAGAAAGGAGGGCTGACCGCGCTGCGCGATCAAGTTTTGGAGCGCGTTCTGCTTCGTCAACTCCAACTCATCTTCGGGAAACGAGGGGCGCAACATGATGTCGGCCATCAACTCAAGGATTTCGTCGTTGAACTGCGAGAGAGCGGAAGCGGCAACCGTGGTAGTGTCGGAACTCGCGCCCGAGCCGAGCGTCGCGCCGATGCGTGCCACGTTGTCGGCGATCTGGCGGCTGGTGCGCGTCTGTGTGCCCTCGTTGAGCATGCCCGTCATGATGTCGGTCAGGCCGGGCAGCGCGGGCGGGTCGTGCGCGTCGCCCGTGCTAAAGGCGACCCGGTAGGTGACGAACGGCAGCCGGGTATTCTCCACGAAGACGACGCGCAAGCCGTTGGCGAGCGTCGTCTCCACGGGCGCGGGCAGGTTCAAAGGACGCGGTGCGAGCGGCGCGGGCGGCTCGCGGCGAAAAGTTTCGAGTTGAGTGTCGGACATCATAAGAAAACAGTGACGAGTGACAAGTGACAGATAATGACGAGCGACGAGTTAAAGAGGAGTTCTTAGTTTTAACTTGTCCCTCGTCACTTATCACTCGTCACTTTTGCGATTGGCGTCTCCGGTGTTTCGGTCGGGGGGGCGGGTTCGGGCGCGGGCGCGTGTGGGGGAACCTGGGGCGGCGGCGCGCCGGGCTGCTCTATTTCTTCCTGTTTCGGGTCGGGGGCATCGGCCGCCGGCTCAGCCTCGTCCGTGCCTTCGGGCGAGGGGACGATTTCGATGAGGGCTTGATTGTCTGTGCGCAGGTAGCGCGCCACCACATCCTTGATCTCGGCGGGCGTGATGGCGAGGTAGCGCTCGACCTCCGTGTTGACGAGGTGCGGGTCGCCGTCATAGAGCGCGTACTCGGCGAGCAGTTGCGCGCGGTACATGGTGGTCTGGCGTCCGCGCACGGAGTCGTTCAGGAGCATGTTCCGCAGTTTCTCCATCTCTTCCGCGCTCGGCCCCTCTGTGGCGAGGCGCGCGATCTCTTCATTGATGGTGCGGCGGATGTCCTCGGTCGAACGGCCGGGCTTCGGGATGGCGAACAGGTAGAGCGACGACGGGCCGCGGCGTTCGGCGACGCTGCCCTGCACGGCGATGACCGATTCGTCGCCCTTCACGAGTTTTTGATAGAGACGCGAGCTTTCGCCCTGGAGCAACAATTCGCTGCCGAGCGTGAGGGCGTACGCGTCGGGCGTGCGGCGCGGCGGGGCTTTCCAGCCGAGCATCAGGGCGGGCAACTGCGCGAACGGATCGGGGTATATCTCGGATAGCGCGGCCGCTTCCCCCGGTTCACTCACGTCAACTCCGGGCGGCGTGGGCTGGCGCGGGATGGTGGCGAAATATTTCTCGACGAGCGCGCGCGCCTCGGCCGGGTCGAAGTCGCCGACGATGACGAGCACGGCGTTGTTGGGCGCATAGTAGATGCGGAAGAACTCGCGTACGTCCTCGATGGTCGCGTCGTCGAGGTCTTGCATCGAGCCGATGGTCGAGTGCGCGTTGGCTGGGTTTTGATAGACGAGTTCGTTGAGGCGCAGGAAGGCGTTGGAATAGGGACGATTGTCGTAGTTGAGCCGCTTCTCCTCCTGCACGGCGTTGCGCTGGTTGTC